>JANMZO010000148.1:0-35615 GCA_031383405.1 Acidimicrobiia bacterium
GTCGGTCGCGGACACCATCACGTTGTGGGAAGGACTGGGTTACAACGGGCGGGCGGTGCGGTTGCACCGCTGCGCCGTAGCCGTCCACCAAGTCCACCAGGGTGAGTTTCCTGCGAAGCTTGAGTCGTTGCTTCGCTTGCCCGGGGTCGGCCCGTATACGGCGCGGGCGATTCTTGCTTTCGCCTTCGAACACGATGTTGCCGTGCTCGATACGAACGTGGCGCGCATTGTCGCCCGCTGCGTCGCCGGTCGCCGACTCACGATGAACGAAGCACAGGACGCCGCCGATGCGCTTGCACCTCCGGGCTGCGGCTGGATCTGGAACCAGGGCATGCTCGATCTCGGCGCAATGATCTGCACGAAGCGGGCACCGAAGTGCAGTGAGTGCCCCGTGCGTTCGTGTTGCGAGTGGCGGCGCAGCAGTGATCCTGTTGACCCGGCCGAAGGTTCGGCAGCGGTAACGGTGGGTCAATCCCGGTTCGCTGGTTCGGATCGACAGATCCGCGGGCGAATAGTGAATTCACTACGACGGGGCCCTCTGCCCTGCGCCACCGTCGAGTCGCTGGCCGACGGCCTCGATCCGAAAGACGTCGGGAAAATAGTTCGTTCTCTCATCAAGGACGGACTGGTCGTACTGACGGCCGACGGTTACGCACTCGCAGGTTGACCCGTTGATCAACCGGCCTGGATCAGCCGTTTCCTCGCGTCAGCCAGAGCCTGTTGGACGGCGGCCTCTACGTGGACCGGGTCAATTCCGAGCGCGTGCCCGATATGCACGGACCACAACTCCGCACGCAGATTGTTTTCGAAGTCGATTTCAGAACGAAAGTCATTTCGCGTTGCCTGTCTGTTCTGGCTGATCATGACGAACGTGGCGAGGAAGATCGCTTCGAGACTCACGATCATCGTCAACAGACCGAAGGGGTAGCGGTCGAACTCCCACCCGAGTCCGGCCAAACCGACGTTCATAGCCACCCAGATTCCGAACCAGACTCCGTGGATGTACACGAACTTCATCGATCCCGCATATGTCGTAATTCGGTCAGCCGAACGGTTCTCAAGCCGTCGAATGGCCGACCGAAGCGTGGTCTCGGCGCGCATCGAACCGGTTGTCAAGCCGAAATTGCCGTCGTGCACACCATCGGTTCCATCGAGATGATGACACGCGTCGCACGCGAAGCGGGCGGTTTGCTGTTGTGCGGAGGGAACTTGCTCGACCATGCCTCATTCTCGCAGTTCTCCTCGTTCGACACCGAAAGTCGGACGGGGCGGCCGAGGGAAGTCTCGCGGTCTCAGTCTCCAGTCTCCAGTCTCCAGTCTCAGTCTCGGTCGCGGTCGCGGCCGAAACGGAACCACTTCCGCGGACGGTCATTTTGACCGTTCTGCTTCTCGACGTCGTCGAGTGCTCCCGGGACCGCTGCGTTGACGATGTCTTCGACTTCATCGAGAAGTGCCGCGATGGTTCCGTCGTTGATGCTTTCGGGTTCCGGGGGAGTCGGAGGCGTGATCAGCGTGCCGCGCTGCCAGTCGACATCAGCCAGCCGGCGTTCGAATCCCCGACAGTTCTGCGGACAGCGCCATGGCGCCTCGGGGGCAAGGTCAAGATTGCACTTTCGGACCGTGTCGCCGGTGGGGTAGCTACGGGTTTCGTAGTGTCGGCAATCCGAACGCATGGGCATTTTCCTATCGTTTCACGTCTGGTGCACTGAAAGCACACTGTGAGCGCGTTGACTGGCAGAGGTGGCGAGAGATGGTGCGAGACGCCGGTGTCTGGGCGACGGGCATCGCCACCGCGCACAGTGGTGAGTTTGTGGCTGAAAGGTTCGCCCCCGGTATGCTTTCACAACTTCATTTTCTTACTTCTACTGACTACCTTGATTTGCATCAGGTTCCCGGTGGCCGACCTTGGCCGTCCGAGAGATATGGACCGCAACATGTCGACGAGATGTCGACCGAAACACTTGACACAGTTGTGAGGGTGACGGCCCTCCAGGTGCGCATGCAGTGAGTGCCACCCAGACGAGCAGGACGAGCCGCACTATGACCTTCACCATTGCATTGCCTTTTTCCTTCCTTGCTACCTCCCCTTCCCCCTCCACGATTGCATGCACGGTTGCTTCGTCGCCGAATGGGATATTCGCGTGACCGGCTGTTACTTCGGCCGACGTCGTCGGCGTTCGTCCAAGTCGGGCCTGGCTTTTGTGGGCGCGATGGTGGTGTTTACTGTCTCTTCAGCGCCCGTGGGCGCCGCGTGGGCACAGACCAAACCCACTCCCGTGAAAGCCGCAGCTGCTGACACCGTGGCCTCAACCCGGGTGGTCGCCGGGTCCGCTGACCCGGCCTACGACACTGTTCCCGGGCCGACCCCGACGACCCTGAAACAACGGGTCGCGAGTTCGACCAGCACCAGGCTCAAAGTTCGTCTTGCAGTGGCGAGCCTTCCGACCGCCGACGACATTCTGGCGAACAGGTCAATTGTCTTGAGCGACCGCGCCCGAAGCGATATCAGAGCGGGGGTCGCCGACCCCCGCCTACTTGGCACGCTGGCCTTCATGGCCAAGAAATTCCCGATCGAAGTTACGACGATCCGCACCGGGCATTCGCGTTACGTCAAGGGCACGAACCGGGACTCGAACCACTTCTACGGTCGGGCCGCGGACATTGGGAAGGTCGATGGCGTTCCCGTGTCGCGAAACAACCAATCCGCTCTGAGCTTGGCCAACTACCTGCTGACCCTCCCCGGCGACGTTCGTCCGACCGAACTCGGCTCACCCTGGTTCGGAGACGGTTCCGGAGCCGCTGTCGACGTGTTCAGCGATGAGGGCCACGACGACCACCTCCACATCGGATTCGACGAATAATCCGTCAGTGAGCCGCGGTGCGCAGTGCCACTCGGGTAACCAACCGGTGTCGTGATTTCGTCAACGGTGCAGGTGACTCCGACGGCGGCATACTCAGCCGATGGAGCCTTCCATCTGAAGCTCAACCAGACGACTCCATTCGACTGCGAACTCCATCGGAAGGGTGCGGGTGACCGGCTCCATGAAGCCGTTTACGACCGTTGCCATTGCCTGCTCCTTCGAGAGGCCACGTGACTGCAGGTAGAAAAGCTGGTCGTCGCCGACCTTTGAAACGGTGGCTTCGTGACCGATGCGGGCATCGCTGACGTTGGGATGGCGTTCGATGTAGGGGTAGGTGTCGGAACGGCTCTCGTCGTCGAGGATCAACGCGTCGCACTGCACGTGGGAGCGGATGTTGTCGGCGCCTTCCTCAACCCTGACAAGCCCGCGGTAGCTCGTGCGACCACCCGATTTTGAAATCGACTTCGAAACCACCTGGCTAGTGGTCTCCGGAGCGGCATGGACCATCTTGGCGCCCGTGTCTTGATGCTGACCTTCGCCGGCATAGGCCACCGAGAGAACTTCGCCGGTTGCCTTCGGACCCATCAGGTAGATGGCCGGGTACTTCATCGTGAGGCGCGAGCCAATGTTGCCGTCGATCCACGAAACCCGCGACTCGGTCTCGGCGCGGGCACGCTTGGTTACCAGGTTGAAGACGTTGTTCGACCAGTTTTGGATCGTCGAGTAGGTGATATGTGCGCTTTCCATGGCGATCAGCTCGACCACGGCGGAATGCAGGGAGTCGGAGCTGTACACGGGAGCCGAACAGCCCTCGATGTAGTGAACCTTCGAGCCCTTGTCGGCGATGATGAGCGTTCGTTCGAATTGGCCCATGTTCTCTTTGTTGATGCGGAAGTACGCCTGCAGCGGCATCTCAACCGTTACATTCTCAGGTACATAGATGAACGATCCACCCGACCACACGGCGGAGTTCAGGGCGCTGAACTTGTTGTCGGCAACCGGAATCACCGTCGCGAAGTAACGCTTCACGATCTCGGGATACTCGCGAAGAGCGGTGTCCATGTCGCAGAAGATGACACCCTGCGCTTCGAGGTCTTCGCGGTTGCGGTGGAACACCACTTCAGACTCGTACTGCGCGGTCACGCCGGCGAGATACTTCTGCTCGGCCTCCGGGATACCCAACTTCTCGTAGGTCTTACGGACCGCTTCGGGAAGCGCATCCCACGAGTCAACCTGACCCTCCATCGGCTTCACGTAGTAGTAGATATCGTCGAAGAAGATCTTCGACATGTCGCCGCCCCAGTTGGGCATCGGCTTCTTGTGGAACACCTCAAGGGCGCGGAGCCGGAACTTCAGCATCCAGTCGGGCTCGCCCTTCATCCACGACATCTCCTGGACAATCTCTTTGGTGAGGCCCCGCTTCGGGGTGAACACGTAGTCGTCGACGTCGTCGGCCCATCCGAGCTTGTACTTCCCGAGGTCAAGATCTTGCACGGTCGTGGACATGGGCGCTTCTCCCGGAGGGGTTGAGGTTTCTCCTACGGAGATAGTAACAACTCCGCTGACCTATGTGACCCACTCGGTGCCGGATGTCACCCAAGTCGGTGGTCTGGGGTCCCCAACATGGGGTTCAGGGCACCCAACTTGGTGGTCTGCCGAGGCTGATCCGCCGGTTTTGGCCGGGTTGGGTACTTCAGCACCCGGAGTTGGATTTTTCCGGCGCTCGAACCGGGCGACTTACTCAGCCGACGCGGGCAGCTTGCTGCGCTCGACGGGGGCAGCTGCTCAGCCGACGCGGCGGAGTTGGGCCCTGAACAGCTTGCCGTTGGTGACGTAGGCCTCGGCCGACTTCGAGATCATCGACGGCGGAACGGAGTTCTCACGGATCTTGGCCGGGACGCCGAGAGCCATGGCATTCGCCGGAACCTCCATGTCGTTCGGTACGACGGCGTTCGAACCGACGAGCGCATTCGTGCGGACGATGGCTCGGTGCAACACGATGGAACCGTTACCGACCAGGGCACCCGATTCGATCGTGCATCCTTCCAGATGGACCATGTGGCCGATCACACAATCGTCGCCGATCGTTGTGAAATTGTGCGGGGTCGTGTGGATAACGCAACCATCCTGGATCGACGTGCGCTCCCCGATGTTGATCTCCCCATTGTCGGCCCGTAACACTGCGCACGGCCAGACGCTTGAATCCGCGCCGATGGTGACGCTTCCGATGATCACGGCTTCAGGATGAACCCAGGCGTCGGGATGAATGTTGGGTAGGCGGTCGCCGAGGGCGTAGATAGGCATGAACGAAGAGTCTTTCCGGGGTCAGATGTGTGGCAGGTCAGATGTGTGGCAGGTCAGATGTGTGGCAGGTCAGGAGTGTGGCAGGCCGGGAGCGTGGATCAGAGCGATCGCAGAAACGTGAGCAACGCGGCATTGACTTCGGCCGGTGCTTCCTGCTGGGTCCAGTGGCCGGGGCCATCGATCAGGGTGTGGCCCCGGTAACCCGGCAGTCGCGAATGGACCGCGTCGAGCGAGTCGAGGCGTCCGGCGATCACCCCGTCGCGGGAACCGCCGATGAACGTGGTGGGCATAGCGATCGTCTCCGGCGAAATCGTGTGCGTGAGGTCCCAGTTGGCGTCGAGGTTGCGATACCAGCTGACGGGGCCGAAGAACCCGCTGGCCGTAAACTGATCGGTGTACACGTCAAGATCATGATCGGTGCACCATGGCGCGACCTCTGACAGCGGGCCGGGCGGTTCGTCGAAGCGGTCCAGAAACCCGGTGCCCTGAGCCGGGTGCACTGTCGGCGTCGCCTTGTAGGCCGGTCCCGACCCTCCCCACAGTATGCGCCGCATCGACGTTCGGGGATCCACTCCGAGTTCGGTCTCGGCCGGTCCGACCGTCTGGAAATAGAGCATGTAGAAGAACGTGTGGTCACCGTAAGCATCACGGAAGAGCTCGGTCGGCCGTTTCGGCCAATCGACGAAAGGCACGCTCACGTTGGCGACCGCCCGCACCCGCTCGGGGTGCAGCCGTGCCAGGTCCCACGTGATGAGCGCGCCCCAGTCGTGTCCGACGAACACAGCCCGGTCTCGGCCGACATCATCGAGCAGTGAGAGGAGGTCGTTGGTCAAATGCGTGATGCCGTAGGCCTCAACGGTTGTCGGGCACGTTGAGCGGGCGTAACCCCGCTGATCCGGAGCGAGCACCCGGTATCCGGCTGCGGCGAGGGCGGTGATCTGGTGACGCCATGACCACGAACTTTCCGGAAAGCCATGGCAGAGAACAACCAGCTCGCCGCCGGTGGGGCCGGAGTCCCAGACATCGAGCTCGATTCCGGCGGACGGGTCGACGACGACCCGGCGTTGCCTGGCTCCATAAAGTTGCGGTGATCCGGCGTCGAGGGGCAAAGAGGATTGTGGAGCTGGCACCTCGGAAGGTTACCCAGCCCGACGGTTCACAGGAAACCGGGTGCGAGTCCGGACCTCTCCCGTACGGCCCGCCGTCAGCGGTCTCCTAAGGTGGACGGGCTATGACGACCCCTGATCCGTTCCGTAACTCCGCTGACAAGCCGAAGCCACCGTACGCGCGGCGTGACCCGGTTGCGATGTCGTTGCACGGCGACGTGCGCGTCGATGAGTTCGGGTGGATGCGCAGCAAAGAGGCAGGCGAGGTGCGGGCGCACTTGGAGGCGGAAAACGCCTACACAACAGCGATTCTCGCTCCGACGGTCCCCCTCCAGGAGGAGCTCTTCGATGAGTTCAAGTCGCGGATCCTGGAGACGGATCTCTCCGTGCCCACTCTGAAAGGTACGTGGGCATACTTTGGTAGAACTGAAGCGGGCAAACAGTACCCGTCGCACTACCGGCGGCCCCTCATGCCGATCGACGAAAGCCTGACCCCCTGGCCGGAGGCCGATCCCGCAGCGTTGCCGACCGGTTCCGTTCTGCTTCTCGACGAGAACGAGCTCGCCGGTGACAGCGACTATTTCTCCCTCGGAACGTTCGAAGTGAGTACCAAGGGTGACCTGCTCGCGTATGCCACCGACCGCGAGGGCGATGAAACGTACGAACTGCGAGTTCGCCAACTCCATGACACCGACGGATCACTGTCGATCGAGAGACCTGACGTGATCGAGGCGACATCACCGGGCGTGATGTGGAGCGCCGACGGCACGATCCTGTTCTACGTCACGCTCGACGACGCTATGCGGCCCTGGCGGGTGTGGCGTCACGCGCTCGGTGCCGAACAGACCGACGACGTGATCGTGTTCGAAGAAACTGACGAACGTTTCTATGTGGGCATAGGACTTTCCGGAACGGAATCGCTGCTCACGATCACGGTCGGAAGCCAGGTCACGAGCGAGATTCACATTCTCTCCGCCAACGATCCGACCGGAACCTTCACGTGCGTGCAACCCCGTCGTCAAGACATCGAATACGGCATCGAGCATCATCGCGACTCCGACGGCACACAACGATTGTTCATGATCACCAACGACGGGGCCGAGAACTTCCGGTTGCTGGTGTCAGCGTTTCCGTTCCCGGCCACGGGTGCGACATGGACGCCCGTGCTCCGAGAGTGGGAGCCCGACGTTCTGGGTACCGACGGTCGGCCGGTCACCCTACGGCCGAAGCTCGACGCCATCGAGGTGTTCGAATCGTTCGTTGCCCTGCACGAACGCAACGACGGACTCGAACGGGTCCGTGTCGCCGCGCTCGGACCCTCAGGCGAGTTCATATCTGTGCATACGATTGAACACGCCGACCCAACCCACAGCACGTGGCCGATGGGTAATGCCAGGTTCGAGACCGGCATGCTCCGCATCGGCTACACATCCATGACAACTCCCTCACAGGTCATCGACTACGACATGCAAAGCCGGGAACGGGTCATCCGACGCGAGCAGCCCGTTCTCGGCGGCTTCTCGTCGACCGACTACGTTGCCGATCGCATCTTCGCCGAAGCGGCCGATGGCACCCGCATCCCGATATCGCTCGTCCGCAAGCGCACCACGCCGGCCGATGGCACCGCGCCCGGTGTGCTCTACGGCTACGGGTCCTACGAGATTTCGATCGATCCGACATTCAGTGTGTTCCGGCTCTCCCTGCTCGACCGTGGTTTCGTCTTCGCGATCGCTCACATTCGGGGCGGGGGAGAGGGAGGTCGGCGCTGGTACCTCGACGGCAAGTTCCTCAAGAAGAAGAACACATTCAACGACTTCATCGCGTGTGCCGACGCGCTTGTGGCATCGAACCACGTCGCTCCTGGCCGACTCGCGATCCGCGGCGGGAGCGCAGGTGGCTTGTTGATGGGAGCGGTGGTGAATGCGGCGGCGTCGAAGTTTGCCGGAGTGGTCGCCGAGGTGCCGTTCGTCGATGTCGTCACCACGATGCTCGACGAGTCGCTTCCCCTCACCGCAATCGAATGGGAGGAGTGGGGCAACCCGGCCGACCCAGAGTACTACGCATACATGCGTTCATACTCACCGTTCGACAACGTCGCCTCGCTGCCGTACCCGCCGATGTTGGTGACCGCCGGATTCAACGATCCGCGTGTCTCCTACTGGGAGCCGGCCAAGTGGGTGCAACGACTACGGGAGCGCTCGAGCGGTGAAAGCACGATCCTCCTGAAGACCGAACTCGGTGCCGGTCACGGCGGGCCGAGCGGCCGTTACGATTCGTGGCGCGATGAAGCCGTGGTCCTCGGCTTCATCGTGGCGTGTTGCCAGACCTAGGAGCGTGTCCGGCCGCGGGCTTCCAAGCAAACGCGTTTCACGCGGGCTATCGAAATCTAAACGGCTGACGGCGACCGCGTTGTGATCGGCATGACGCTGGTCGCCGGCGGGGTTGTCATGGCGGTTGACGTGGCAGGCGAAACAGGCACGGTCGAGGTGGTCACCTGAGTCGCGTCGATCCGGGTCAGAAGCAGAACCGCAAAACCCTTTGATGGGATGCGGTTGATCGCCGCCCTCGCGAGGAGTTCGATGATGAAGTCTCCCTGGAACACGACAACCTGGTCGTAATCGCCATCCGTGAACGAGTAGATCTCGGTGAACGAGCCCACGGACGGCATCTTCTCGACCTTGGCTTTCGGGCCCGCCAACAGCGCGACAAAGTCGGTCCTGAACGCTGCGGTCAACGTTCCGGGCTTGGTCTTCACGATGGCCAGATCACCGAATACGCGCGAGTCGGGTCCTACGACCGTGCGTCCGGTGATCGCCGCCATGATCGTGCTTTTGACGATGCTCTGCTGGGTCTGTTTCTCCTGTTCGGACGAGTAGAAGCTGTAGGAGTATCCGGCGACCATCGGGAAGAACCGGGCCAGTTCCTGGGCAACGGCCGGATCAACAACCGGGGCCACGGTTGGATCCTTCGGGATCGGGGACGACGCGGTGCGGTTGGGCTCCTCCGGCTGGGCTAGCACTGAGCAACCCGGAAGCCCCGATTCGAGAAGCCGCACGGAAATGGCCACTTCCCACTCGTTGAACCTGTCGCTCTCCGTGGCCAGCTGCGTTCGCACGCGGTCGTAGTTCTTCGCCTTGGCCAGAAGCGCCATCCTGTTGACGAAGGTCCGTTCCTTCACCATCACGGCGATGAGGTCCTTCAGAACTTTCCCATCTGCTGGATCGACGGTCTTCAATGCTCGCAAGCGGGTCTCAAACCCCGCTATCACCCACGCGATGTCTTTTAGATACCGGTAGAGCTCCGCATCGGAGTCGAAGTCGTTGAGATCGTCTGCGCCTCCGAATTGACGCTCTGCGATACTGCATACCCGGTCCAACTCGATGCCGAAAACCTCATGGTTGACGCCGCGGCTGATCGCCCCGGTCTGCGAAATGCTCAATCCTGAGCCGGCCGTTGACGCCAGGATCATCAACGCCAGGACACAGCACGTTGTAGTCTTCCGTCGAAGCGAGCCCACCTTCTCCTTCCCTCCGTCAAGGTTGCAATCAGCAGACAAGGCGCCCCGAATCAGCGCCTTCACAATCAGACTTGTCGCTCGGCTCAAGGCCAGGCGACTTCAGTGACCGGCTCTCCGCGTGTCGGCACACGAAGCGTAGGTTGTCCGGTTTTGTGGGGTTGGGCATCAGCGATACATACCCGGGCCACAGCGATGTCAAACGCACCCCGGCGACAGGCCTAAGGTCGATTTGATGATCAATCCTCGTGGTGTGCTTTTCGTGCTGGTGCTGTTTGCCGTGGCCCTGGCGTTTCGCCTATGGCGCTCCCGCTCGAAACGCCATCGTTAGCCCACGCGAAGCCGTGTTCGGCTTCAGCGAGCAACGGCTGCGCTTCGTCTTTGGCCGACAGGATCGGTTCCGTGATCGGCCACACGATGCCGATCGCCGGGTCGTTCCAACGGATCCCCCCGTCATCAGGGCCGGAATAGGGCGCGGTGACCTTGTATGACAGCGTGGCCGACGCGCTGATGACGCAAAAGCCATGGGCAAAGCCAATCGGAATCCACAGTTGATGTCCGTTATCGACTGACAGGTACTCGCCGACCCACTGACCGAACGTAGGAGAGCCCAACCGGATGTCGACCGCGACATCGAAGACTTCACCTGCCACCACGGAGACGAGCTTTCCCTGGGCGTTCGGGTTGCGTTGGTAGTGAAGGCCTCGCAGCACACCCCGGGCACTGTGTGACGCGTTGTCCTGAACAAAATGCGGACCGATTCCGGTGGCTGCGTAGTCCGACACCTTGTAGGCCTCGCGAAACCAGCCGCGGTGGTCGCCAATGGTTTGCGGCTTGACGAGGATGACCTCAGGAATCGCGCAGGGATGAAATGCGGCGGGCACGAACGTACGCGTCGCTACACGTTCAGTTGGCCGTAGCCGCCACGGTAATACGCGAGCGGCCCGCCATGACCGCGGTCACCGAGCGCGAGCACTCGCCCAATTGCGATGACATGGTCACCGGCGTCGACCTCTTGATGCATGACGCAGTCGATCCATGCCAGGGCGTCGTCGAGGATCGGGCTCCCGGACGGACCGCTGTGCCAGTTCACTCCGGCAAATTTGTCACCCTTCCCGGAAAACTGGCGGCTAAGACGCTCATGATCGTGACCCAGGATGTTCACGCAATAGTGGCCGGCGGCGGAGATCTTGGGCCACGTGCTTGAGGACTTTCCGGCGCAGAACAACACGAGCGGCGGGTCCATGCTCACGGAGGTGAACGAGCTGGCCGCCAGCCCGAGTGGACCACCGGTTTCGCCGTCGGAGGCCGTGATGATGGTCACGCCGGTCAGAAAGTGCCCGAGTACGTGGCGGTACTGGTTGCCGTCGATGGTTGGAAAGGATTCACTCACCGACAAAGTCTGCCCTATCAGACGGTGACATCGGTGGCGATCGCCGGTTTGCTCGTCCGCCTTCCGCGCCGGTCCCTACTGGCGGTGCGAGGCGAACATCGGGCTGACAGGCACCCGTTTCACGGTCTGGGGGGCCATGGGGGAACCGAGGGTGATCGAAAGACCCTCCGCTGCGGCGAATACGCACAATCCCGTATCGGCTGCGGTACTCCGAGCTTCCGACGTCAGTCGATCGATCTCGCTGTCGGTGCGGCCTGGGTCGTGATGGAACAACGCGAGCGCCTTTGCTCCGGCAGCCTGCGCGAGTCGGACGGCATAGTCAATGGTGCAGTGACCCCAGTGAGCCTTCGTTTCCCAATCGAGCGGCGTGTACTGGGCGTCGTGGATGAGCAGATCGACACCATCGGCCAACTCGAGCACCGAATCAGCGAACGTATCGAGATTCTGCGGGGCCTGATGATCGCTCGCGTACGCGACTGACCGGCCCCCCGACTCGATCCGGTAGCCGACAGTCAGGCCGACATGCGGCACGGGGCGGACCTTCACGTCGGCGCTTCCCACCTTGAAGTCATCGGTGTAGACGTCATGCAGACCGTAGTTGCCACGAAGCTGATCGAGGCTGACGGGAAAATACGGTGGCCTTACGAAACCCGTGAACAGATCCTTCACCGTCGTCCCCGTATCACCCGGACCATAGATGTCGAGCCGCGAACCAATACGATCCGCGGCGGCAAGGAAGGGGAGTCCCTGAACATGGTCGAAATGGAAGTGTGTGACGAGCGCGGTCGCGGAGAACGTCCCGTCTAGAGGCTGGGTCTTTCCCCAACTCTGCAGACCGGTTCCCAGATCCAAAATGATGGGGTCTTCCCCCGGTATATCGACCACCACACACGAGGTATTACCCCCGTAACGGGCGTGCGGTCCGGCCGGACACGGCGTTGAACCACGAACCCCATAAAAAGTGACTTTCACTCGCTGCCCCTATTGCGAATCAGCCCCACCAAGTCGGGGTGCACAGAAGCTAAACGTTCCTGTAACAAAAAGGGAATTCCATGTGACGAACGACCGCCTACTTCCCGTCGCGCCGATCGCGCCGACGAGGGAGGGTGTTTTGACATGGGAATGGTGGGCCAGCGGTCTTCGGGGCCAAATGGGCACCAAAGACACCAGAGCCACTAAGGTGCGGCCTGTGTCACATGTGAACACTCTGCCGGCCGTGCCCGATGGCGTCATCGCGGTGGTCAAACGCGACTGCCCAACGTGCGAGCTCGTCGCTCCGGTCATTGCCTCCCTGGTCGAAACCGGGCAGATAACGGCGGTGTACTCCCAAGACGACCCCTCGTTTCCCGAGGGCGTTCGGGTCATAGACGATACAGCGCTCGGTATGAGCCTCGCGTTGGAACTCGACACCGTTCCCACGCTGGTGAGGCGTGTTGGCGGCCGGGAGTCCGGGCGCATCGTCGGATGGTCCATCGAACAGTGGTCGGCGTTTACCGGCGTCGAGTTGAACGAATCCTTCGGACAGCTCCCGCCGCATCGACCCGGATGTGGATCGAAGAACCAGGACCCTGGTATGCCCGAAACCCTCGCCATCCGATTCGGACTCACCCCGCTGCGCTCGCGTCGTGTGGAGTTGGCATCGGCGGAAGACGAGGTCGAAGCCATGTACGCCCGGGGCTGGACTGACGGCCTTCCGGTCGTCGCCCCGACACAGGAACGAGTGCTCCGTATGCTCGCCGGAACCCACCGGTTGCCATCGGAGGTTGTCGCTACGGTGCCTCCCGATCTCGTCGAATGTACTGTCGAGAAAGTCGCTATCAACGCCGTGATGGCGGGCTGCCTCCCGGAATACCTGCCGGTCGTGCTCGCCTGTGTCGAGGCCGCTTGCACCTCGTCGTTCAACGCCCACGGCGTGCTGGCCACAACCTACTTCGCCGGGCCGGTCATCGTCGTCAACGGCCCGATCGCCAAAGCGATCGGGATGAACTCGGGCGTCAACGTGTTCGGGCAGGGCAACCGGGCCAACTCGACCATCGGACGCGCGTTGCAACTGGTGATCCGTAACGTCGGAGGCGGTGTTCCGGGCGGCGTCGACCGGGCAACGTTCGGCAACCCGGGAAAGGTCGGGTTCTGCTTCGCCGAGTCCGAAGACGCCGCGCACGCCGCCGGATGGCAGACTCTCGCCGAAGAACGTGGGGTGGCGCCGGGCGTTTCGGCCATCTCACTGTTCGCCGGTGAAGGCCCTCGGGGGATCATTGATCAACGGTCCCGCACCGCGGACTCCCTAGCCCGGAGCTTCGCCGCATGCCTGCGCGGCGTGGCCCACCCGAAGCTGGTGATGGGTGTTCCTGCGATGGTGGCGGTGTCACCGGAACACCTCCGCACGTTCGCCGCGGAAGGCTGGGACAGGGCCCGCCTCCGCTCCGAGATCTTCAGCCACCTCCAAATCCCGGGCAGCGAGGTCATCCAAGGTGCGCTGGGCATCGCGGAGGGAATTCCGCCGGCGCTGAAAGACGCGATCATCCCGAAGTTCCGCCCGGATGGTTTGGACTTCGTCCACTGCGGTGGCGATGCGGGGATGTTCTCGGCCATCATTGGTGGCTGGGTGAGCGGAACCGAGGGAAGCGAACCAATTACCAAGGAGATCACACCATGGCAGTAACGCTGATGGATCCAACGAACGAACAATCGCCGACTATCCGTTCCCTGACTGAGCGACCAGCGAGCCTCAACGGGCTGAAGGTTGCGCTACTCGACATCTCCAAACCACGTGGCAACGTGTTTCTTGATGAGGTCGAAAGGCTCCTCCACGTTCGGGGCATTGACACAAAGCGCTACAAGAAGCCGACCTTCACGAAACCAGCCCCGATCGACCTCCGGCATGAGATCGCTCTCGAATGTCAGGCGGTTATCGAAGCCCTCGCCGATTGAGGTAGCTGCACGTCGTGCAGTGTGCACGACATCGCAGATCTGGAACAGCGGGGTCTTCCCGGTGTGTTTGTCGCATCGAGTGTTTTCGTCGATGCCGCTGCAGCGCAGAGTGCTTCGATCGGTATGACCCCGGAGGCGTATTTCGTGGCCCACCCCATCCAAGACCGCACCGATGAGGAAATGCAGATCCTTGCCCGAGACGCCGTCGATGCTCTCGTGCAAAAGCTGACACTCTGCTGATCCACGGGTGGTGACCCGGTCTCTCGTAGTACCCGTTCCGTTGGACTCCCGTCCGCCAATCCCCGAACGACCACACGAACTTCAGGTGCCGTGAACAACACAAGCAGTTGGCAGCCCGGGTGATATGTCCGTGGCCGAATCAACGTTCTGGAGATCGACAACACACAGCAGACGTGACGCCGCCGCCACGCCGTGGCGCCGCCGCGCCGTTGTTGCCGCAGTGGGGTTGACCGCCGCCACGTTGATCAGTGCCGGCCATGCCGTTCGTGCCGAACCGGCAGACGCGCCGAAGGCCAACTCGCCATTCGGACCGACGGTGCCAGCGGTGAAGCCCGCGCCCCTTACGACGAAAGCCTTGTCATCCAAAGGGACAACGTCCCGCTCGGTTCCTGCGTCGCCGGCGGTTTCATCGTCGAACGCGAAGCTCCTGTCAACCGTGGTTCCTGCGTCGCCGGCGGTTCTTCCACCGGTGACTCAGAGGTCCCGGTCAACCACCGTGGTCGCGTCGCCGGCTCTCAATGTTCCAGCGAATCTGGTGGTGAAGGCGGTCGCTGCCAGACCGGCGACCGGAGTTCGAACCCAGACGCAACGCCTAGGTCCAACGGTCACTCCTGCGAAGAACGTGATCCCCGGTAGGGTGGCGACGACATGGTCGGTTCAGACTCCCCTGATCGGGTGGGAACGGCTGCGCGACGTCGACTGGCCGATCCCCGGTGAAGCACTCGGTGCCGTCGGCCGCAAGACTTCGCTCGACGTGCGTCGTGGACCGAGTCTCGGAGAGCCCGGCCTCCGCTTCACCAAAGGCCGCTCATCCACCGGGCCCGTAACCTTTCTCGTTGTCCAGGACTTCGGCGACTGGATCCAGGTGGCTATTCCGGTGCGGCCCAACGGGACGGTCGGCTGGGTGAGATCGTCAGATATCCAACGACTCAACCTGGCGTTTCGGGTGATCGTGGAACTGTCGACGAACACGATGATCGTGGAGCAGGCCGGGAGCGAGGTCTACCGCGAGAGCATTGCGTCGGGGACCGGCAACACCCCGACCCCGACGGGCTTGTTCTTTGTCCGGGAGGTGGTGAAGGAGGCCGAAAACGGCCCCTACGGCCCCTACGTTTTCGGCCTCTCGGGCTATTCCGACGTACTCGTCTCGTTCCAGGGTGGCGAAGGGGCGATTGGCATCCACGGGACGGACGCACCCGGCCTGATCGGCTCCAACGTCAGCTTCGGATGTATTCGGATAGCGAACAACTCCATCCGTAACCTCGTCCGGCTCATACCGCTCGGTACCCCCGTCGAAATTGTCCGCAGTCTTTCGGACCTGCCGACGGTTCGCCGGTCGCGCGGCACCCCCGATCCGGAACCCTACGCTGACGCAATCGCCGAGGAGATCAGCGAGTTCGCACCGGGTACGGATATCAACGACGCACCGACGTACAACGCTGAGGCGATCGACTTCATCGTCACCCCGAACCCGCTCCGGGCCGAGTCGGCCCCGGCCGCTCCGGACGCATCCCCGGCCGCGACTACTCCGGGCGCATCCCCGGTCGCGACTACTCCGGGATCGACGCCGAACCTTTAGCGCAGTCGGTCCGACCTCGTTTCCGTCCCCGACCGATCCGAGAATGGCGGGTACCAATTTCCCGTCCTCGACACGTCCGTGCCGCCGCACAAAAAATCTGCGCGTGGAGGCTGACCAATCGGGGGTGCCCGGAAATACCGGTGTTGGTGGACCGGTCCACTATCGTCTCCCTACTGTGTCTGATCATTTCCTGCCCGAGCGAACCAAGCGATCGGCGGAGTCCCCGGTCGGGCGGTCGGACACCCGTCGCCGGGCGGCCGACGCCCGTTGGAAACTCGCGAGCGCGAGCGCAAGCGTGACCGTGTCCGTTGCTGTGTTGTCGGCGGTACTCGTAGGGCTGCCCAACCCGTCAAGCGTCGCTGCCGCCGGTACGAAGCCGACGAAACCACCCACCCAGCGGCCGACCCAGACCAACGCCACACGCGTGACGGTTGTTTCGGGCACCAAGTCGGTTGTTGAGACGATTCCGGCGCTGACCCCGCCGTCGGTCACGGTCGCATCCAAGCCGTTGTCGGCGCGTACACCGGTCAAGAACTGGGACTCGATCATCGACACCGACTGGCCCTCGTTCGAGGGATCGATCACCGCCCGGGCCCAGGCTCGGACCATCGAGGTGTACCGCAGACCCGGAGAGCGAGACGGAGTTCTCGCCTTCATCGCCGGCCGCAGTGTCGCCGGTCCGGTCCACTTCCTCGCCGTCGGCAGGTCGGGTGACTGGGTTCGCGTCGCGATCCCGCTTCGGCCGAATGGCACCGTTGGATGGGTCCGGCGGTCCGATGTGTTGCTGATCGAGAACCCGTACCGGATCGTGATCGAACTCTCAACCAACCGGTTGTCGGTGTACGAGGGAAGCAAGCGCCTCCTCGAAGCGCCCGTCGCGAGCGGGACCGGAGGCACGCCAACCCCGACAGGTCTGTTCTTCCTGAAGGAACTGGTGCCGCAGAACCCGGGTGGCTCACTCGGACCATATGCGTTCGGGCTTTCCGGCTATTCCGATGTTCTCACCAACTTCAACGGTGGCGAGGGTGCGATTGGGATCCACGGGACCAACACGCCCGGGAAGCTCGGCACGAGTGCGAGCCATGGGTGCGTGCGTGTCGACAACGTGAACATCACGATGATGGCGAAGAACCTTCCGCTCGGAACCCCGGTCGAGATCGTTCAAACGCTTCCCGGGGCGCCCCCTGACGGTGCCCGGAACTCGACATTGTGGGCGTTCAGCTCAGGAGTCAGCGTTCCTGCCGGTAACGCTGCGACGTTGGTCGAGCCTTCGGTTCCGACCGTGCCGGCGTCGTCGACGGTTCCGACCGTGCCGGCATCGTCGACGGTTCCGACCTCCGCCGGACAATAGGTCGACCTACCGGCGGCCGAGTGCGGTCGTTGTGCCCGCCTAGCTCCGATGGCCAAAGGACAGCCGCTCGTGTTGAAATGTGAAATCGGAGCCATTCACACCTCAGTGCAGTGAATCGCAGTTCGGGCGCGGGTGGCCGAACTGCATTTCCCCCGATGAGCGCCCTGTTTGTCCGGAGGGCGCACGCGCCCGAACTTCGAGAACATGCACTCGGGCGTGGTCAGCTCGCCGGAGCTGAGAAGTCCTGGCCCGTCGAGAAGTCCGAACCGTCGGAGAAATCCAGGCCTCCGTCTGGGGAGGGGAGGGTCGTGGGCGTGGCCGATGGATTCTGGGGATGTCCGACGGGCGGAGTCGCGGGTATGACGACCGTCGGATCGCTGCTCGAAAACATGGTGTAGGCCCCGAGGAGAAGTCCGGCGGCCAGGCAGAGGCTCGCAAGAATCCGCACGAGGCGGGCGGAGTCATGGGAGTCTTCCCGTTCATCGCCGGGTTCTTTGGGTTCGGCCTTCTGGAACAGACTGCCTTTGGAGGTCTTGGGAGCCTTATCGGCCATGGCACGGGTTCCGCCGAATTGGTCGCTGACGGCAACGAAGGTCATGGCGGCGGGCTCCCGGGCCGAGTCACCGTCTGGTTGCGCGACGGTCGGAGAATCCCACGCACCTGTCGCGGTGTCGGTTGGTTCGTCGAGCGTTGTCGGGGTGTCGGTTGGTTCGTCGAGCGTTGTCGGGGTGTCGGTTGGTTCGTCGAGCGTTGTCGAACACGGTGATTCGGCGTTGCTGAACGCTGCGGACATGGGAGTCGCCGTGAGAGACGGCGAATATGACGAACCGGGGCCGCCGGCCACCGACTCGGCGTGTGGAAGCGAAACTGGTTTGGAACCGGGGTAAGCGATCGAGCCAGAGGTGTCTGAGGAATACAGGGCCGCGTCGAAGGGTCGAGATTGCGATGCATCGGGCGACGGCGATCCGGAGAATCCGAGCGATGACAGGCTTAGAGGCTCAAGCGGCAGGGAGTCGAATCCGAGGGCCGACGGAAGCTCGGGCCCCGTTGCGAATGTGGGACTCGCAGAACTTGGAATATCAGAACCCAGGCTCGCGAGACTGGGCAAAGGCGCGCCGGCCACAAAGGAGTCAACCAGTGTGATGGTCGGAAGGGCCGCAAACTGGTCGACCGCTATCGAGGTGATGGTCGGAAGGGCCGCAAACTGGTCGACCGCTATCGAGGTGATGGGCGGAAGGGCCGCAAACTGGTCGACCGCTATCGAGGTGATGGTCGGAAGCGAGGCAAGTTGTGTCGGCTTGGGTCCCCCCTCGGATGTCGGCAGGCCGGCGTCCAGAGAATCGAGGCTGGGCAGGGCTTCAAGGCCGATAAAGCTGTGGTGCGACGCGGCGAAGCCAGACGCCGACTCCTGGTTCTGCCAGTCGCTGAGCGAAGGTGCGGACGCCGCCGACAGGGTGTTCTCGGTGGTCGACCACTCGGGCTGGGGATCACTTGGCATCCGAACTCCTTCGAACGGTCGCTCGTCGTTGTGACGGGCGAAGCCGCCGTTAACATCGGTTCGTCGGTCCGTTTGCTTTACCGATACATGAAGGAGAGTTCAACAATGCGGATTGGAGTCGGTTTGATCTGCGCCGGCCCGGTGTTTTGCTGCGAACGAGACATTGACCCTCGGGTTGGCCACGGGCGCGGTCCGACCGGACAACACCATCGCCGTACCCGATAAGGCCGTGAAGGACCTACGATGGATGCTCCACGTACCGCCTGCCACCCCGCAGCTTCCTTTGAGGAACACGCTTCTGTCCGCCGTCGATTCATCTCAGCCAGCATCCCCCGCCACTTCGGCCGACACGGCTTCGGGCCTCCCGGCGTCCTACGACGCGGCCCGGGCCCATGCCCGTTCGTTGTATGCGTCCACTCCGCTGCCGTCAGACGCTGAGGAACTGTGGCGTTATTCGCGAATCAACGAACTAAACAGTTCGCGTTACTCGACCGTGCAGTCCGCCGTCGATACCGTGCATGTGGCGCTTCCCCAGTCGGCCATCGATGCCGGCGTGGTGGTGTTGCGGGGCGAGGAGGCCAAGGCTTCGGGTCTGTTCGGAACCATTCTGTCGGATGATCTCGACGCATTGACCCTTCTGGGCGTCGCCACCGCCGACGATATCGTCGTCATTGACATCCCGGCCGGAAAAGTGGTCACCGACCCAATCCGGCTGACCCGCACGCTCCGATCCGACAATGCCGTCATCGCCAGCCGGATCTTCATCCGTGCGCAGGAAGACAGCGAGGCCACCATTATCGAGCGACTGTCATCGACCGACATCGACTCGCTGGCCATACCGCTTACCGAAGTGTCGGTTGCCCGCGCCGCGCGGTTGCGGCTCGTCTCGGTTCAGGAACTGGGACCTCGTATGTGGCAGGTTGGAACGACGGCCGCCCTCACCGGTGGCGATGCCACGCTCTCCACCACGGCGGTTGCGCTCGGAGGTTCGTATGCGCGCCTACGAATCGATGCGACGATCACGGCGAAGGGTGGCCACAATGAGTTGATGGCCGTCTACTTCGGTGAAGGCACCCAGATGCACGACTTCCGAACGATGCAAAATCACGTGGCTCCCCGCACCACCAGCGACCTGTTGTTCAAAGGTGCCGTCGAGGATTTCGCGAAGTCGGTGTATTCGGGTCTGATCCGCATTACGAAAGACGGCCGCGGCACGTCGGCACACCAGACCAACCGCAACCTGATTCTGTCGAAGAACGCCTCGGCTGAAAGTGTGCCGAACCTTGAAATCGACAACAACGACGTCAAGTGCAGCCACGCCTCGGCGATCGGTCCGATCGACGACGACCACCGCTACTACCTCGAAAGCCGCGGAGTGCCCCCCGAGGTGGCCGAGCGCTTGATAGTCCAGGGGTTCTTCGCCGACCTCCTCGAGCGGATCCCGGATGAGGCACTGCGCGACCAGCTCATCGATGCTGTCCGGGCCAAGTTCGACCGGAGGGCCAACCTGTGAGCGAGTGGATCGACGCGTGTTCCTTCGACGACCTCGAGTCTTCGGCGGCGGTGCGCGTCGATGTCACCGACACCGAAGGGGCCGTTCACCGCGTTGCCGTCGTGCGTATCGAAGACTCGCTCTATGCGATCGGCGACCGATGCTCCCATGCCGACGTGTCACTGGCCGACGGCACCGTCTACGACGATGAGTGCCAGCTTGAGTGCATCAAGCACGGCAGTCTGTTTTCACTGATTACCGGCGAAGCACTCACGTTTCCGGCTATTCGGCCCGTTCCGGTCTACGAAATCGCGAGAGATGGCGACCGGGTCCTCATCCGGGTACCTGGGCAGATTCACGCTCCCCGCGCAACCGATCCGTCGACGAATGCCTGGTCAAGTGCATCGTCGGAAACAGCGTTACAAGCCAAGCAAGGTCCCGCCGCGTGAGTTCTCTATCCACACTTACTATTTCCGATCTTCATGCCTCCATACCGGATCGGGAGATTCTGCGCGGGGTGAGCCTGAGTGTCCGGGGCGGCGAAGTTCACGCAATTATGGGTCCCAACGGTTCGGGCAAGAGCACGCTTTCCCATGTCCTGCTCGGACGCCCCGGGTACGAGAACATCCGGGGGAGCGTCCAGGTCGACGGGATCGAGATGCTTGGCCTACCGACGTGGAAGCGGGCCCAGGCAGGGCTGTTCCTCGGCATGCAGTACCCGACCGAAGTCCCCGGTGTGAGCATGCTGGATCTGCTCGTCGAAGTTCTTGCCGCGGGTGACCGGGCTGCCTCGCCGGCTGCCGTACGGGAGGCGATGGCGCGCGAGGCCGATGCGGTCGGACTCGACCCACGACTGCTGGAACGCGCCCTCAACGTCGACCTTTCGGGCGGCGAGAAGAAGCGCAACGAGACCGTGCAACTCGGGGTGCTCGAACCCAAGTTCGCGATCCTTGACGAGATTGACTCCGGGCTAGACGTCGACGCGCTCCGTTCGGTCAGCGAGCGGGTCAGGCAGTCGGTCGCCCGGGGCATGGGTGCTCTGGTGATCACCCACTACAACCGACTCCTCCATGAACTTCCGCCCGACGTCGTCCACGTGTTCGTCAACGGTCGGATCGTTGCAAGCGGTGGTCCGGAACTGGCGCTCCAGCTGGAGGAAACCGGCTATGAGCCCTACATTGAGAAGACCGCTCCCATACCGTCAGCATCGGGTGGGCTCGACGACCTGTTCGGCCTCTGACGCGATTGGCTCGGGAGCGTCGCCGTCACGGTATCGAGCGGGGTTGCGGCTCCGAAAAAAACCCGTCGATCTTCCCTGGCACCACGCCGGTTACGAAAGGCTGAGCAAAGAACCCGTCCGCCGTTGAAGTGAACGCAAGTTCCCCCGGGCTAGCGCTAGCGGTTGGGTGACCTTGTTGCGATGTCGACGCACCGGGGTTCGTGGTGGGCGAAACAGTTGCGCGACCGGCCGGGATTTCCTTGGAAACGTCGCCGACGCCTCCCCGGGCGATCACCGAGACGGCCACAAGGCCCGTCACCATGCCGACCATCCGCCGACGGTTCACGCGTTCGCGCAGCGCAATGCGGGCGAGAAGGATCGTGCTCGCCGGGTACATCGATGCAACGACGGCAACGACCGAGAGCATGCCGTGACGACTCGCGTAGAAGTACAGCGCGTTCGCCGAAGCATCGAGAAGCCCGGCGATGGCGGCGAGCCGAAACGAGCGAGCGGGTGGGAACCCGGTGGCGTCGGGGTTTCCGTAACCGAGGATGAGAATGGTCAACCCGAGGGCTGCGGAAGCAGCCACCCGCCCTGCGACCAGGGGCCAGAGGCCGGACTCTCCGCCGGCCCGCGACAGGAGCACGAAGTAGCCGCCGAAGAAGGCACCCGCACCCAAAGCGAGAACCATGGACGAGCGTGAGTTTCCTACGTCCCCGGGTTTGGTCTTTTCGCCGGCGATCAGCCAGATCGCCACGACGGCGACGTACACGCCGAACAGCACCGTCAACGGCGGGCGTTCACCCAGCAGGAATCCGACGACAATCGGGATTCCGCCCGACACCACCGATGTCACCGACGCCACCGGGCCGAATGCTCCGCGCCCCATGGCTTCGTAGAACATTCCGAGTCCCGCTACGGCGCACAAGCCGGCCGCCGTACCCCAGGCCAGGTCCCGGCCGACGAGAGACCCACCCGCTCCCAGCAACGAAACCACGACGAGACCGATGAGGCCGACGAACTGCGATACCAGCGTGGTGCTCACCGCTTTGGCTTGACGTGTGGCAAGACCTCCGAAGAAGTCTCCCGCGCCCCACGTGAGAGCTGATACGAGGGCCAATAGGAGGGGGACTTCCATTACGGTCGAAAATACAGGAACACGGACGCGTCAGACGCCGGTCAGGGCTGGGCGCTTATTTGGGTCCGCAGTGCTCGTCCGGTTTCTCGTCGCAACCTTTTCCTGTGAACTGGCCCGAAGCATGGTGCGCGTCTGCCAATGGTTCGATGCGAGGATGGTTTCGGGTGCGACCCCGGTCATCCAGTCGAACGTGTCGAAGGTGTCATCGGCAATCGCCCGTTCCAACGTCGCTGTCTCAAGAATCCGACCCGGGGAGAATTCGGCGAATGCGCCGTTCATACGCCCGTCGAGTACCCGGTAGGCCGACGTGTCGATGAAGGAAATCACATATGCCGCGATCGCAGTGTTGACCGACAACGTGGCCAGTTCAAGTTCATCGGTGTAAGTGTGCGTGACGACAGTCTCCTGCCAGAAACGGCGCTCAAGGGCGTCATCGAGGTCGGACCGGCTGCGTTGCGCATGGTCGCGTGCGAGATGGATGGCTTCGATCTCCGGCAACAGCGCCATGATGCTGTCAGTACCCCGGTGGAAGTCCACCTTCCAGCCCTTTGTTTGGGTTTCGAGACGGGCATAGCCGCGTCGAAGCTGTTTCCGCATGTTCTTGCTCAGAAGCGTTTCGATCCTCACCCCGGGCGTGAGCAGGACCTGGGGGACGCTCAACTCCTGGACCGTCGTCGTAGATGGAAGGCGGTGGCCGAGTGCTTCGATCACCTCATTTGTACCGGCGATCTGGTTGATTTGGAGTTCCCACGGACCGTTCGAGTTGAAGGCGAGATCGGCGATCCCCTGAGCGAGAATCTCAGCCACAACGGTGGTTCGCGCAAAGACGCTGGCGATGTTGGCCGCCTGGTTGTCGATGGTGAACAGACGGACTTTTTGCCCGACGCGCTGCCGGGCCAACACTGCAGCGCCGTCGATGGCACCCGACGCGGACCGAACGAGTACACACTGAACTTCGGCCTCCGGATGGAGCTGGAACCACGACGACATCCACGACCATCTCGAGGTGATGGGTGCCTGCACCTCGCGATGGAACTGTTCGAGGCTCGCCAGGACCGGTTCCAGTTGCCGAATTCCACGGATCACCTCGGCCCGGGGCCCGCCGGCCACATTGCTCCTTCCTTGTTTCGCAGGGAGCGGCAGCAGATGCTCCTTTTGGTTCCGTCTCCGCAAAAGCGTTTCGAAATCGGCGGCCGGAAGCGGCCTGGAAAACAGAAAGCCCTGAACCAGATCGCATTTGAGGTCGGAAAGAATGTCAAGCTGACGCTGGTTTTCGACGCCCTCGGCAACCGTGGTCCCGCCGACCGCCCGGGCCAGATCGATCACGGTTCGAACGAGCGCGTACGACGTCGCCGACTCGTCGAGCTTCTGCACAAACGATTGGTCGATTTTGATCGTGTCCACCGGGAACGAGTGGAGGTAACTCAACGACGAGTACCCGGTTCCAAAGTCGTCGATAGCAATTCCGACTTTGAGTGCGGTCAACTGTTGCAGTGTCTGGTGGCTGTTGCTGTCAGCCACCAGCAGCGACTCGGTCACTTCGAGTGTCAGGTACTCGGGGGCAAGACCGGAGATGCGCAGAGCCTCAGTGACGATCCGCAGCAGATCCGGGTCGTGAAGCTGGCGGGCGGAGAGATTCACGCTGGCCCGAAGTTCGCCGCAATGGGGGATTTCCGTCTGCCACTGCCGAACCCGTTTGCAGGTCTCGGTCAGGACCCATCGGCCGATCGAGTTGATCCGGCCCGTTTCCTCGGCAAGGGGAATGAAGATGTTCGGAGAGATGAGACCCCTCACCGGGTGTCTCCAGCGCAACAGTGCTTCGACGGATCGGATAACGGATGAGTCGGTGTCGACAATCGGTTGGAAATGGATGACGAACTCGTTGTTCGCCAGGGCATGTTCCATGTCGTCTTTGAGATGCAACCGGTCGAGGATTTCGGCGTACTGGTTCTGTTCGAAGAACTCGTAGCGGCCCTTGCCCTGGCGTTTGGCCTGATACATGGCCACGTCGGCCCCGCGAAGCAACGACTGCACGTCGTGATGCTCCGCGCTTTCCACGGCAATTCCGACGCTGGCCCCGACCCGCATCTGGCGGTCGAGCACTGTTACAGGTTCGTTGAGCGCGTGGATGATCCGCGACGCAGTATTGGCGGCATCTTGACGGTCGATTGTTTTGGTGATCAGGACTGCGAACTCGTCACCCCCGAGTCGGGCCACGAGGTCAGAATCGCGGACGGAACGGCGGATGCGGTTGGTCACCTCGGTGAGCACTTGGTCACCCGCCTCGTGTCCCAGGCTGTCATTTACGGCTTTGAAGTCGTCGAGGTCGACAAGCAGCACGGCTACCGAATCGTTGCCGCTTTGAAGTGCTGAGGTGGTCCGTTCGGTGAACTGGGTTCGGTTCGCCAACCCGGTCAGAGGGTCGTGTCGCGCTTCATTGTGAAGCAATTGCCGTCCGTGTTCCACCGTTCGCACGAGACCGAGGACCCGGCCGAGCATCAACGCGAACAGAACCGCTGAACTGGTGAGGGTTACAAATCGGTCCTCCGGGGTTCCCCAGACCAGGTCGATGAAGGGAACGAGAAGGGTCGCACAGAACATCAGCACGAGGCGGACGTTCGAGATGCGCTGCAACTGGTTTGTGCTGGCGCCAGTTTCGCCCGAAGTGGTCGGATGCAGTGCTGCGAGGGCGAACAGAACGTAGAACCCGAGCCAGAACGCATCCGCAATACCGCCGGTTTGGAACGCATCCGCCGCGTTGAGCACACCGTACTGAACGTCGGCGATCACGAGGGAGCACAGTGCTGCGATGATCAAGGAGAGCGATCGGTGCCGCCGGTGGATGATGACGGCCAGGCGAATGGCGACGAACAGCACGGCGAGGTCCATGACCGGGTAGCAGAGCGAGATCAAGCGCTCCACCGTGGCTTGGCCGGCGATCGGAACGTAGGCGTCCATCACCACGACCCAGAGGACCGAGAAGAGCGCGATTCCAAAAATACCGGCGTCGAGGAGGCCGGCCCAGTCCTTGGTCCCGTTTGAGTAGCGCCTGATCTTGAGCGCCAAACCGGCAATGACCAGGGGATACATCAGGAGATAGAACGCGTCCGCCACCGACGGAAAGGGAACGGACTTGCTGTGCGTTTCCAACCAGTAGTAGATGACGTCGGCGGTGAGAAATGAGGCCTGACCGAGCGCAAAGAGAATCCAAGGTGCCCGGGCCCGGGTCCGATGCATTCGGATTCCGACAATCGTTCCCATCAATGAGAGCAATCCGACACCGTTGTAGAGCGCCAGTTTCGTTGTCGGGGTCGGGCTGACCATGAAGTATGCCGTGGCCATGGCAAGGATGAGCGTCAAATACATGACGACAAAGATTCGCTTCACGACGGGAACTATCGACAGGTCACCCGGCCGACTCAACCCCGCGGATGGGGCCCTTGCGGCTCTCGGTGTCCAGGTCGCTGTGACCTGGGGTTTTGCCTGAGTAGACCAGAGAAATAGGTCTATCGACGCACTAAGCGTCAGGGAGTCGCGGCCGGCGGGAGAATTCGGATCAGGCCCGTTGTCGTGGTGGTCGTGGCCGTCGAGGAGGTCGGTGGCGCCAGGCTGGTGGGCGCTGTGCCGGTCGTTGGCTGGGTGGTTCCCCCGGTGCCCGGGGGAGGCGTTGTAGGCGCAGTTGTCGAACCGGTTACAGCCGCGGGAGTCGTCGTGGTGGGTGTCCCGCCGGGAATCGTCGTCGTTGCCTTCTCGCCGGGAGCCTTGGCATTGAGCGGTACCGGAGCCTTGGCCCCGCCGGACACGTACACCGGAGTTCCATCGCTGACCTCTTCGGGAAACCACTGTGACGATGTCATGGGGATCCGCACACATCCGTGAGATGCCGGATACCCGGGAACCGATGCCGCCCCGTGGATCGCTATACCCCCGTTGAAATAGAGCGGGTTGTAGAGGAGTCCAAGCTTTGACTCGCGCCACCCAATGACCCGACGGGCGACCCGGAACGATCCTCCCGGAGTGATGGCCTTGTCGCACTCGGTCTTGTTCGTGTCCGGGTCGAGGACGCAGAAGTCTTTGCCTGAACCGGAGGAAATCGAAAGAAGCTTCACAAGGGTGTTGCCCTGGTACAGGCCGAGATATTGACCCACGAGATCGATCTCGATTCGGTCGACCCCGCCGGTCGGCACGAGCGGGGCCGGGTCGATTGCCGTGTCCATGGCAGTGAGCGTGGCGATGTTGGCGCGCCCGGTACGGGCGAGATGGTTCACCTTTTGGAATGCCATCACCGCGTGGTACGTCTCGTCGCCGTACCGACCGTCGGGTTCGGTGATGTCGTACTTGAGTTCCTTCAGCCGTTGCTGAAGCGCGAGGACCTTGTCACCCTTCGCTCCCTGCCCGATACCGCCCGAGTTCTTCCCCGTCGCCGCAGGTCCGCCATTGGGCGACGGGGTGGCCGACTTCGAACCGGCTGACTTGCCCGTCGTAACGGCACGCCGCTTGACGGGCGCAGTTCTTGCGGCGGCCGCGGGCGCAACCGTTGCTGCGGTCGGTGTGGTTTTCGGGACGGCCGGCCCGGAAGTCTGGGCAGATACGGAACTGTTTCCAGCCAAAGCGAGGCACACCGCAGCGCCAGCGGAAAACCGCACCAAGGCACGGGCCGTTCTGCTGCGGGACGGAATTGTCGACTCCGACTGGTTTGGTGACCGGAAACAGGTCATCGCCGTGGTCCTTTCAAACTTGCTGCTCGGGGATGCAGCACGTCAAGTATCGCTTACGAAGTAGCGGGTTCGCGACCAGGTGCTGAGGCTTTGGGTAAACAACACTCAAGTGACCCGGTTCCCGCCTGAAACCGAGGATCGCGCCAGGTCGGGCGACAGCGCGCGAGGATGGGCAACTCCTGCAGGTACACTTTTCCAACAAGGCAGAAGGTCCAGGGGTCAACCCCGGTTGGCGGGCCCGATGCTGTGTATCGCCCGGCTTCGGTCGGCACTCCCGATGTTCGGTCGGCGCTGGGGGGCGCCGGCCGACCATCATCGTTCCGGGATTCGCTTTCGCCGATCGGCGTCAGTTTGTAGCCGCCCGGAAGAACCACAGCGAATTGAGCGTGCTGAGGTTGCTCGACTTCACCGCGCCGGGGCTGATCGTTACCAGGTTTCCGTCGACGATCATCGAGCGCTGAATCGATTCCGTGAAGAACTGCGGTCGGAGCACAGGGGTTGTGGGTGCTCCCACCGGCGCTGCGGGGGTGCCAACGGGCGGGACAGCCGGAAGTACGGTCCCGCTTTCGTGCGTGATCCGGCCGCGTTCGTTGATTCCGCTGTCGGTCACCGAGGCTACGACGACTCCGTTCTCGGGGATGTTCCGGGCGGGGTCATAGTTGTTGAAAGGGACGATGACGTCACGCGTGGCCGGCCACCAAAGAAAAGCATGATGGTCGTATTCGGCTTGGCTTGTCCCGCCGATTCGGTACGTGGCCAGGCGCGTCGGGCTTCGTGGGTTGCTTACGTCGAACAACGACAGTTGCGTTCCCTGTACCCGCCCTCCGTCGGTCGCGTCCTGCCCGATACCGAGCAGTCGTCCGGGGCCGATGGGCTGAAGGTACGACGAGTATCCGGGAATCTTCAGTTCACCTACCAATTGCGGTGAGGTGGGGGAGCGGAGGTCGATCACGTAGAGCGGGTCGGTTTGCCGGAAGGTGACGACGTACCCGAGGTCGCCAACGAAGCGGACGGCATAGATACGCTCGGTCCGACCGAGGCCGTCGAGCAGGCCGATCTCGCGGAGTTCGCGGGCGCTGCGCTGCAGGACATGTATGCCCGATGCCTGTTGGGTCCCGAAATCGACCCGTTGTGTCGTCGTCGCGACCCGGAGATTGCCATCCCATTCGCTCATCGAGAACTGGTTCAACAACGTGCCGGGGACTGATCCCGAGGCCCGGTAGGTGGCGCCGTCAGGTGGTGTGAGATCGAACATGTGGATGGCGGTCCTGGCCTGTTGCGGGCCAACCACCGTTGGTGCCCTCGGGGCCCCAGGGGCCCTGGTTGTCCTTGCGGCAACCCTCGACGTGAAGGCCTGGGGGACAAGAATTCCGGGTCGGGGCACGACGATCGGCACCGGACCGCCGACGGATCGGCCGTAGTCGGTTGTAGCCACGAAGAGGTTGCCGGCTGACGCGTATACCGTCTGGCCGGATGCGATGACCCCACCGGAGCCTCGGCCGCCTTCGCGTGGGTTCGGTGTATTCAGATCGACCGTTGCGACCCACGTGAAACCGAGCCCGGCGTTGCCGTCCGGTCGCCCGACCTCGCGGCAGTCGATCGCGGTTTTCACCGGGGTCTGGGAGCCGTTACCCCGGACGACGAACGATCTCGGCAACCACGCGTCGACTCCGCTCGTCGTTACGATCTTGCGATTCGCGTTCTGGGCGGCGACGAGTGACCGTTCGTCGCCGCGTAAGGGTTGTACGAACTTCAGGCGTTGGGCGAAGCCCGTCTGCAGCACGATGCGGGCCCGGTTGTTCACGTTGCGAACGGCGAGCGGAGAGCCTTCCAGGTGGGTTTCGCTCAGTCGACGCGGGGCTGTGCGATCGGCGACATTCCACAATGTGACGATTGTTTCGGGGTAGGCGTTGTAGTCGGCGGATACGACTGCGAGAACGTCGCCGTCAAGCAGCAGCAGGTCGCCCCCGTTGGAGCGTCCGAGTTCTGAGACCTGCTTCCCGGTGGTGGTGTCGATGATCCGGAGTAGGCCCCCGACCGCCGTGTAGATGTAGCGACCGTCGTTCTCGACGCTGTCGCCTTCGTCGACGCCTGCCTCCTGTACGTTGGTGATCGACGAATTGGCCCGGGCATCGGTGGTCGGTGAAGCCGACACGGGTGTGGCCGGAGCGGGGGATGCGGCCGGGGCTGCGGTCGACGCCACGGTTCCGGAATCGGTGGATCCCGCTGTGGCGGTGCCAGCCGGTGTGGTTTTGGTCTTCGGTTGCTTTTTCCCCCCGTTGGAGGTCGGATCGTAGACGCCGCCGAGCCCGTACGGGCCGACCTGCGGCAGGGTCAGTTCTCGTAGGGCGCCCAAGAGCCTCGGACAACTCTCGTACTGGCGAAACGGCACCCGCCTCAGCGCGGCGTGAGCCTTCGGTGCTGCCGTGATTCCGAGGACGCCCACGAGGAGGACGGTCACGGCCAGCCAGACACCACCCGGTCTGGTTGGGGTTTGGCTACCGGTCGCAGGATGGGGAGTCATGTTGGGCCTTTCTGGGATTTGTTGCATCACGGCGGTTTTAGTGCTCGGAGAGTGCGCTTGTCGTGCTTGTTCGTTCGACGATCGCAACGTCGGGTCGGGTTCCCGCCTTCAACGAATTTCTTCGACGAGTGGCGATCGGCCTACCCGGCCTTTGGACCGGCCCGCCGTGTCGTCGGATGGTCACACTGCTTTGTATCGGAATGTTGTGAGGAAATCGGGGCCAACCATGAGCAGCAACGCAGCCACAGCGAGCACCGGCACCGCGAGAAATGGGCGTTTGGGTGGCAAGGTGGCGGTTATCACCGGAGGGTGATGGAAGGCATGCAGCTGGCTGAGACGCCGGGCCGGGCTTTCGTCGAACTGGCGATCGAGGACTGGCAGCGGGTTATCGACGTCAACCTGACCGGCACTCACCGACTGATTCACCGACTGAGTTGTCGGCCGAATTTGCCGGGCCGCGTCGCGCGGTTCAGTTCTCCATCGGCAGGATCCGGTCTGCCACGGCTTCGAGTTCCGCTGTCATGTCGCTGGTCGGAGCCGACGGGATCAGCACGAACTTGGAAAACCCGCCCTCGATGTACCGCTCGATGAGGACGCGCGTCGCGTCGAAGCCGACGGGGAACAGGTCAGCCGGGTTGACGTCCGGTCGACGTGCCTTGATGCGATCGATGAGTGCGTCGGACGGTTCAGTGCCGGAGGAGTACGCGATCAACACCCCGAAGTGTTCCGAGTCAATTTCGCGTCCGGCCTCGCGGGCGGCAGCTTCGACCACCATCTTGGCCACCGGGGCCTCATCGGGTGTGATGAAGCTGGGCAGCCAACCTTCGGCCAGACGACCGACGCGCCTCAGTTCGCTCGGTGCAACACCACCGAGCCAGACCTCCGGAGGTGACTGGACCGGACGGGGGCGGAGCGAGATGTTGGCGCACGAGTAGTACTCGCCTTCGTGGGTGACATCGTCTTCGGTCCAGAGTCGCCGGATGAGGCCGAGGGATTCGTTGAACATCGGCGCCCGCTTGGCCCGTTCGACGCCGAAGCCCGCGTGCTCACGCGGGTCGGCTGCGCCGAGTCCGAAGGCAGGGAGGAGGCGGCCGTTGGAGAGCAGGTCGATCGAGGCCAGTTCTTTGGCAACGAGAACGGGGTTGCGGCCCGGCAACACCATGACGCTCATGCCGAGCTTGAGCTTCTTCGTGCGGCCGGCGGCGAACGCCATGGCGGCACACGGATCCGGTGCATACCCGTTGATGCGTTCGCTGAACCACAGCGAATCGAACCCCAGTCGTTCGAGATCGTCGACGAACTCGCCGTAGGCGTTGCCATCGCCCGGAAGTCCCTGTGTGCCAAGCCCGTAGCCGATCCGAATCTTCATGTCCCGAACGATACGTGCCCTCGGCGGTTACAGCCCAGACGGTGGGGCCGCCCACCGGACCGGTAACCTTCCGTCATGGCTTTGGATCCTTTTGCTGCGTTTCGCCTCGATGGAAAGGTTGTGCTGATCACCGGCACGTCGTCGGGTTTGGGGGCCCGTTTCGCCCAGGTGCTCCACGCGGCCGGAGCCACCGTCGTTATGGCGGCCCGACGTCTGGAGCGGGTCGAAGCTCTTGCCGTCACACTCCCCGGGTCGGTTCCTCTGTCATGCGATGTGGCCGACCTCGACGACTGCAAGAGGCTTGTGGCCACGACGATCGAGCGGTGCGGGCAGGTTGACGTTCTCATCAACAACGCCGGACGCGTGGCGCTCGCAAAGCCGGAGGTCGAGCCGATGGCGGAGTGGCGGCAGGTAATGGCTGTGAACCTCGATGGCGCGTTTCATCTGTCGCAACTCTGCGCGCTCGACATGATGCCGCGCAAGCACGGAGTCATCGTGAACATCGCCTCGATCCTGGGTATGGTCAGCTCGGGCCGGTTGCCGCAGGCGAGTTATGCAGCATCAAAAGGCGCTCTCGTCAACCTCACCCGAGAGCTCGCCTGTCTGTGGGCCCGGCACGGAATCCGCGTCAATGCGCTGTGCCCCGGCTTCTTCGACTCCGAACTGACCCATGATCTGGTGGAAGACGACAAGGGCAACTCTTGGCTGCGCGGGAAGACCCCGATGGGCCGACTCGGCGAGGAAGGTGAACTCGACGGCGCCCTCCTCTACCTGGCCAGTGCGGCGAGCTCCTACGTCACCGGCATCACGCTGCCGGTCGATGGTGGATGGACGGCCCAGTAGTCCGGAGTGGATGGGACGGCCCAGTAGTCCGGTGTGGATAGACCACCACGCCTCGGGTTCGATTCGATGATGGCCCTCACAATCCGCAGGTTCAAGTAGGCGGCGTGGCGCGGCCATACTCGCATGGTGGTAGTTGTGAGCATGAGCATCAACCGGGTGGGGCGGTGTTGCATCCCTCGGGCGTTCACCCGGATGGCACTTGATAGACCTGTGCTGGCCAGGACTCCGGGGCTGAAATTCTGGAAGTTGCTGGGCACGGGAAGTGGTCGAAGCTTCTCCATACGTGATGCCGATCCTACGACCTGGGCGTTGTTCGCGGTTTGGGAAGACCTCGACGCTTGGGCAACCTTCACTGCGACCGGTTCCTATGCGCGCGTATGGATGCGCTTGGCGGACGAGCAGTGGTCGGCACTGCTCGAACCGGTGAAGTGGCGGGGGACATGGTCGGGTCGCAGCCCGTTCGGCTCTGGCGCGGCGGGAGCCCCCCTGCACGGCGACGAAGCGATTGCCGTGTTGACCCGCGCCCGTGTCAGGCCGTCGCAGTGGCGCACATTTGCCCGTTCGGTTCCGCCGGTCGCGGCAGCGGTGAACTCCACACCCGGTCTTCGGTACGCGGTTGGGATCGGTGAAGCACCGATCGGTCTCCAGGCCACGTTCTCACTGTGGAACTCGGAGTCGGCGATGACGTCCTTCGCCTACGGTCACGACGCGCACCGCGACGTGATCCGCCGAACCGGTGAAACAGGCTGGTACTCCGAGGAGATGTTCACCCGGTTTCGCGTTCTCGAGTCAACCGGAACAATCAACGGGAGAGCCCTTTGAACGGCTCGCTTCAACGTGCGTTGAAACCGGTCCGGCCGACATCCGCTTGTGGCATTGCGGTGCTCGGCGCCGCTCTGCTCACGGTCGCCCTGCAGATTCCGTATCCGTTGGTGTCAGACGATATGCAACGTGTACTTACGATTTCCTCAGTGCTTTCTTTCTCTCTTGCGTCCGTGCTCCACGCCTTCGACTCGCGAGGGGTGCGTGCCGCTGCCGCGCTTGTCGTTGTGTGTGTCGGCGGTGGGGTTCTCGCTGAAGCCGTTGGTTGGCGTACCGGTGTCCCATTCGGAAACTACCGTTACAACGACACGCTCGGGGTGAAGGTGCTCGGTGTGCCGGTGGTGGTCGCGATGGCCTGGGCGATGATGGGTTGGTTGGCGCTCCTCGGTGGGCGAAGGGTCGTGGAACAATTGGGGCTCGCAGGCTCGAAGTCCATGGTGGTCGTGGCGGTGATGGGATCGCTGGTGTTGGTCACCTGGGACCTGTTTCTCGATCCGCAGATGGTCGATGCCGGCCATTGGCGTTGGCTGTCAACTCCCGGTCCGAGTCTGCACGGCATCCCCGTGGTCAACTCGGTCGGCTGGTTCATCGTAGGCATCGTGATGGTTGGGGCCCTGCAGTTCTTGGTGCCTGTGGAACGGCGGATCGGCCGGTCCGATGCCGTGGCGTGGCTGTTGCTCGGGTGGACATGGTTCTCCGAGTGCTTCGCTCACATAGTCTTCTTCGGACGCCCCTGGGTCGGAGCGATCGGTGGGATCGCGATGTCGGCTGTTCTTCTGGTTGTGGTGAAGCCGACACTGCTCCGGTGCCTGGTCCGATGAAAACCGTTGTTCAGTCCGGGACGGTGCTGGCGGGAGTGTTAAGTGCACATACGGTGGTCAACGCCCGGCTACTGCGTCGACCGTCAGCTTCTCCGCCCAGGGTTTCGGGTCGCGTGTCGATCTGCGTGCCGGTGCGCGACGAAGAGGGAAACATCTGCGCGTGTCTTCGGCACATCCTGGCCTTGGAGAGGCTGTCGTCGGTGGAGGTGTTGGTGCTCGATGATGGTTCGACTGATGCCACACCAGAGCTCCTCGCGGCATGGGCGGCGAACGATCCTCGAATAAGGGTGCTGAAGGGGGCAGGAGAGCTTCCGGCCGGCTGGATCGGGAAACCTTACGCAACGGAGCAGCTCCGCCGAGCGGCGACCGGAGAGGTGCTGGTCTTCGTCGATGCCGACGTGCGACTGGCGCCCTCGGCAGTTGCTGCGGGGATTGCGATGCTGCAGGAGCACGGGTTCGCCATGGTGTGCCCCTACCCCGCACAGATTGCGGTGACGTTCGCCGAACGGCTCGTGCAGCCGCTTCTTCAGTGGCTGTGGATGACGTTTCTTCCGCTGCGGGTGGCGGAGGGTTTGCGGCCGGCGACGATGGTGGCGGCAAATGGGCAGTTTATGGTGATCGCCGCTGAGGCGCTGGTCGAGATCGGTGGTTTTGCATCCGTGAAGGGTGAAGTGCTCGATGATGTCGCGCTCGCCCGGGCTTTCAAACGGGCGGGTCACCGTGTCGCGGTAGTCGACGGCACCGATCTGGCGACCTGTCGGATGTACGATTCGTGGTCGGCGCTGGTCGACGGGTACACCAAGAACCTGTGGTCGGCGACGGGGTCCCCGGGTGGTGCCGCTGCTGTGGCCGGGCTTCTGGCGCTGACCTATGTCGTACCTCCGGTCGGCGCACTCGTCGGCGTAGTGCTACGACGACCGAGGCTGGCCGCGGTCGGCTTGTTGGGTTACGCCTTCGGCGTACTCGGGCGACTCATAAGCGCGCGTATTACAGGCGGACGCCCCCTCGACTCGCTCATGCAACCACTATCGGTATGTGCACTGATCAGTCTTATGGTGCGAAGTTGGTCTCGCAAACAACGCGGTCTTCTTCGTTGGAAGGGTCGTGAGATCGTGGCTGACATTTCAGCTGAGGCTTCAGCTGACGTGTCAAACGTCGGAGCAGAGGCATGAGCCGGGTTGCCGTGGTGGGTGCTGGGGTTGGTGGCCTGGCTGTAGCGGCGAGGCTCGCGAAGATGGGTCACAGCGTGATGCTCTACGAGCAGGCCTCCACGGTCGGCGGTAAGCTGGGTTGGCTCGAGGTTGACGGTTTCCGCTTCGACACCGGGCCGTCGATCGTCACGTTTCCTGAAGTATTCCGGAACCTCTGGTCGTTCCTTGGTGAAGTAGCCACGTTCGATGCGGAAACGGGTCTGCGTCGACTCGATCCGATCGCCCGCTATCGCTTTGCCGATGGAACCTGGTTCGATGCCGCTGCCGACGACATCGCTTTCTATCGCAATATCGAGCAACTCCGGCCGGGTAATGCGCACGAAATGCGCCGCTTCTTCGACAGAGCCGGCCGAATCTGGGACGCCACCCGCGAACCCTTTCTCGAGTCCCCGCTCCGGGGCTTCGCAACGCTCGTGAAGTTGGCGACCACCCAAGCCCGCGACCTTCCAAGCATTGCGCCGTGGATGACGATTCGGAATCGTGCGAAGGCCGAACTGAGCGACCCGAGGCTCGTCTCGTTCATCGACCGTTACGCAACGTACACCGGCTCCGACCCTCGGAAGGCACCGGCGGCACTGTCGTCGATTCCGTACCTTGAGCGCTCGCAGGGCGGGTGGTATATCGATGGCGGGCTGCGGCGAATCGCCAACCTGCTCTTCCAGAAGTGTCTGAACCTTGGCG
>JANMZO010000251.1:0-1501 GCA_031383405.1 Acidimicrobiia bacterium
GCGTCCTGGCTGCGGACCCACCAGTCGGAGATGCGGGCCAGGCCGTCGCGGTGCTTGCGCTGGGGGTCGAGGGTCGCAGATTGCTGGTCCAGCAGATCGCTCAGGTCCTTGATGTGGATGTCGAGAGACGTGTCCGAACTCTCGTAGTCGGCTTCGCTCTCGTGGTCGGTTTCGATGTATGGCGTGGGGGTGCGTGCGCAACGGACGCGTGGTGCTTCAACCGCCGTGACCGGCTCAGCGGCAAACCGCTCGATCTCGCGGGTGTCTCGTGCCATGTCGCGGTGCAGCTTGGCTTCCATGGCCACAGTCAGCCGAAGACCCCGGGCAAGACGATCAAACACCAGAGCGGCTTGATCCTTCTCTTCCGGTAACCCCGCCTTCAGCACGCGGTGGAAGGCGCCGTCGACGACAGTGACCATGTGGCCACACAGCACTTCCAGCACATTGGCGTGGCGTTCTGATCTCTCGGCGAACGTTTGCATGAGACGAAATAGAACACAGAGTGAACATGGGGCCAAAATTTATCTGCACTGTTTTTCGAGTCGGCAGGTCGGAAGGGGGCGGAGGCCGTCGCCGAATACCTTGTTGCCGCCTTCGAGACGGGCGAGCAGGCGGTGGTTGCAGATGCCTTGGGGATCGTCGCCAAGGCGCGCGGGATGACCCAGCTTTCGCGCGACACCGGTCTGGCGCGCCCGGCCCTCTATCGCGCGCTAAGTCCTGACGGTCGTCCCGAGTTCGCTACGGTGCTGAAGGTCTTGCGTGCGTTGGGTGTGCGGCCTACGCCCGAGGTCGCTTAGCAGCCGTCGCAATTGTAAGGGAACAGCACCGATGTCGGGGATGAACTTCAGTCGATGGGTCTCTGGAGTCGGAACGGCGATTGTTTTGGCCATGGCGCTGGCCGTAACCTCGGCGGCGCGGGCGGCGCCCCTGGCCGACAGCGCCCTGGAAGCGGCGATCATGGAAAGTCACAAGGCGCTTCGGGCCATTCTGAATGGCGACCCCAAGCTCTATGAAGCGTTGTTCGCCGACCGCGACGACATCACCTTGGGCAACCCGTTTGGTCCCTACGCAAAGGGTAAGGTGGAGGTCGCGAAGACGCTGGCGGGCGCGGCCTCGAAGTATCGCGACGGCGAGGTCACCGGTGTTGATCGGGTGGCGACGTACGTGAATGACAACCTGGCCTGCATCGTTGAGGGCGAGCATCTTCGGGCGAAGGTGGGGACGGGCGACGAGCTTTCCACATTCAGCACCAGGGTCACCAGCGTCTATCAGCGAGAGCAGGGTCGTTGGCGATTGGTGCATCGCCATGCGGATCCGATCACAACGCCCCGACCTGCGGAGTCGGTACTGGGGAGATAGCCGTCTCAGCGGAACCTTCAGGCGCCGCTACGTAACCCTTGGCCCTTCGGTTGCGGCGCACAAGAACGCATGCTAGTAGGCGCGCGGCTTAGGGACAGGGGCGACTTCGAGCTCCGGGACCGAGGTGCTTTTTTCAAGCACT
>JANMZO010000263.1:0-3141 GCA_031383405.1 Acidimicrobiia bacterium
GTACCTTCGGGTCCAAGCGTTCGCCGATGAGGCCATCGACGCGCTACCTCTCGATGCGATCGGGCACGTTGCGCACTGGGGCGGAGCGGAGGTCACCCTTCACCAGGTCATGGTGCACACCATCGTCGACCTGCAGCGGCACGCCGGTCACGCCGACATTGTTCGCGAGCTGATTGATGGGTCTGCGGGGCTGCTGCGCGACGTAAGCAACCTGCCCCGCGACATGGACTGGCTGGCGTACACAGCGAAACTGACCGCCATCGCTGAACAGTTCGAGCTGCACGAGTGACCGGTGACACTGCTTCCCCGCCCCAGCCGCCGTCACGCTGCGCCACCGTGACCCGCACACCCCCGGCCTCTTGTGATGTTGGGCCGAGTCGCGCTCCGAGCGTTCGATCGTGGGAGAGGTGCGAGGTCGGCGACGGGTCGGAACTCCCGCGACAACTTTGCCGACGATCAGGCCGTCACGCTGTCGTCGCGACGGGCGTCGGGACCGCTCGTAAGGGCCGTTGTGTGTGTGATCGGGCGTGGTCGAGGCAGGGATTCTGCGGACCGTTACCGAGCGGCCTCCGGGCTGAGATTGACACTTGCGTCAGGCGCGCATACCGGGCAGTCTGCTCGCATGGACGGGCCGCTAATCATTGTCGACGTCAAGGTGAATCCGGACGACTTGAAGGCGTACGAGGCGTACTTGAAACGGCTGCCAATCAATCGGAAAATCGTGCGATCGACGATTGCCTTGAATCTTGCGGTGTCCGCCGTATTTCTTGTCGGGTTGTTCTCGGTGGGAGCGGGGGCCTGGGGTGTATGGGTGATGTACGGCGCGTACCTGGGCCAGCCGCTGGTCCGCCGTCTCGTGCTGAGGCGCAACCGGGCCGAGGCAGCGGAGATCTTCAACGGCCGATTGACCATCGAGCCTTCGGCCCTGACGATGGAACGGCCGGGGTACACGAGTCGGGTCTTACCGACGGCGATAGTCGATGTCACGCCCACGGAACGACACTTCTTCGTGTGCATCGACATGGGCCGCGCATGGGTGGTACCGCGACGTTGTTTCACAAACGTCGAGAGCCTTGCCATCGCAGAGACCATCCTCCGAGAAATCCGTGAGCAACGGGTCCCGCTCTCAGAGTCAAGCGCGTAACTGCCGATTTGCGCTCCAATGATCCGCCAGACTTCGCATCGTGAACGACGTGATTACCTGCGACGAACTTGACCAGATGCTTGCCCGCGCCGAAGGGTCCCCTCGCTCTCCTTGGCAGTCCTTCGTGCAGGGCCGTGATCACTTCGGCGGCGACAACTTCATCCGTACTGGCGGCTCGGATGATGCCTCGCCCGATTTGTACGTCACGCTTTGTACTGGGACGACAACCCGCCGAAGCCAGCGTCTGCTGACGTCCTCGACTTCATCGCTGCCGCCAGACAAGACGTTCCGAGGCTCATCGCCGAGGTGCGCCGCCTCCGGGGTCAGTAGCGCCGATCTGTAGATATTCCGGTGATCTGCTCGGCCCAAGCGGGCAACACGTCGGCAGTATCGCACTCGATAGTGACAGCTGGTTGCGAACACAGGGACCACTCGACTACCGGCGTTATACGGGTGATGTCGGGCCGAGTCGCGCTCGGAGCGTTCGATCGTGGGAGAGGTGCGAGGTGCGCGACGGGTCGGAACTCCCGCGACAACTTTGCCGACGATCGGGGCGTCGGGCTTTCGTCGCAACGGGCGTCGGGACCGCTCACTGCCGCTGTGAGTGTGATCGGTTTGGTCTCACGACGAGAGATCGATCCGTTGTTGTGGCTTGGGTCAGGCTCGCAGGTCTGTCAACGGTCAGCGGCCGCATCATCAATCCATCGAGGTAGCAGTCGAGTTGTCGGTGGGCGATGGTGCGCTCGTCGGTTGGATCGAGGCCGATGGCTAGGGGTCGGCAGAACCGAATGGCGGCGAGCGTGATCTCGGTCGCCGTGACGCTGTCGTCGACGGCGCTGTCGCGGCGTGCAGCGTTGACCAGTCGGTCGAGTATTTCGCGCGTTGCGGCATGTTGGTCGGGCCAGTGCGTTTTGTCGAGCATCGGGTGGATGATGTTGACCACGCCGAGGCCAGTGTCGATCGTGGCGTGCATGTAGCGGCGGAACGCCTCGCCACCGGTGGCTGACTCGGCGAGAGCAGCGAAACCGGCATCGATGGTCCGATCGAGGACGTCGACAACGACTGCGTGCAGCAGCGTCTGTTGGTCGGGAAAGTGTCGATACAGAGTCCCGATACCGACGCCCGCTCGCCGGGCGACCGCGTCACGGGCGGGCTCGCCGCCCATCTTGAGGATCAGCTCTCTCGCAGCGTCGAGGAGTCGCCGACGACTGCTCAGCGCGTCAGCTCGCATCGTTCGGCCCACGAGGAGCATCATCGGTCACAAACGGAGTATAATCCTCCACTTGCTCACTTGGAGGAGGAACCTAATGACGAACCGGGACTACGTCAAGGGAAGCAAGTCGGTCGCCGAAGCGATCGCCGAGTCAACCGACACAGACTTCGTTCCGGTGACCTTCGAGCGCCACGAGCACGTCGAGGGACCCTTCTTCCACGGGACCAAGACGCGATTCGAACTCGACGATGTAGTCTTTGCGGGCCACCTCTCGAATTATCACGAAGGTCGCACGTCGAACCACGTGTACTTCGCCGCGCTGATCGAACCTGCCGTTTGGGCTGCTGAACTGGCGACGGCGCTCTCGGAGAGCCAGGAGCCAGGTCGGGTGTACGTCGTTGAACCCACCGGCCCGTTCGAAGACGACCCCAACGTCACCAACAAGAAGTTCCCCGGCAACGTCACGCAGTCGTACCGAACTCGCCACCCGATGCGCGTCGTCGACGAACTGCAGACCTGGGAAGTCCACAGCCCCGAAGCGCTGCAGGCGATGCTCGACAACATCGCTCGCCTCCGGGAACAAGGACTCGACGTCATCGAGGACTAGCAGGATCCAGACCGGGCGACCGCACACGCTGCTCATCGCATGCGCCGTCGAGCCCCGCTCCTATCCGATGGTATGGGTTGGTCTCGGGCCGAGCCGCGCCCGAAGTTCGACCGTGGGAGAGGTGCGAGGTGCGCGACCGGTCGGAACTCCCGCGACAACTTCACTGACGATCAGATG
>JANMZO010000271.1:0-14635 GCA_031383405.1 Acidimicrobiia bacterium
ACACTCCAGCGTGCCCAAAACGACCCCCGACACCAATCTGACCTTCGAACTCACAGCACCAAGAGCAAGCGGTGTTCAACGGCAACACCACCATTTTCATCGCCCACGCGAGAGCCCGCCAGGGGTCATCGAAATCTGACCAGGGAAACACCCTCAAAACATCGTGGAGGTGGGGGGAGTCGAACCCGCTGCGAGACCGTTTCGCAAGTTTTCGTTTCGGCTGGTCAGTAGATATTCGACCTGCTCAGGACATGTTTTCGACCCTACTGTTCGGAACCTTTCGCGGCCGATCGTAGCCCCCAAACCGCGTCAAGTCCGCGTCGCCGCGTCATTTCCGCGTCACGTAGGCGCGCGTACCATCGGCCTTTTGGTTGCCACGTTCCGTGGTCACGCGGGATTCAGTCGACTCGCCGCTTGCGGTTCGGATGGCATCGAGGCTGGAGTCGAGCGGCACGTGACGGGTGGGACGTTAGGCCCTACCGTTGCGCGGCGACTCGGCGCATCGTTGTAGGGCCACTCGCCTCGAGTTGGCGGAGAGTAGCCACGGTGCATTGGGACAACGGATGGCATGACGGCATGGGTGGTTTGGGTTGGTTGTTCATGGTCTTGGTCATGGTGCCGTTCTGGGTCGGAGTTGTTTGGGTCGTCACGAATGCGGTCCGCAACGGCGGTCTGACTCCGCCTTCGGTGCCGTCCACTCCGCCGCTGTTGGCGACGGGACCCGAAGACGTGCTTCACGATCGATTCGCCCGTGGTGAAATCGACGTCGAGGAGTATCACCACCGCCTGGACGCGATTCGTGCGAAGCGCCTCGTATGAATCGCTCGGCTTGGATTGGGAGTCGTTCGTGTCAGGACTTCAGGAGTCGCTGGATGGCTTTTGTGGCTTCCGCAATTTTTTCGGCGCCTTCCGGGCCGCCGGTCGAAATGGCGCTGGCAACGCAGTGGTGAAGGTGTTCGTCGAGCAGGTTCACGGCGACACTTTGCAACGCTTTGCTGACTGACGCGACTTGGGTCAGAACGTCGATGCAGTACGTGTCTTCGTCGACCATGCGTTGCAGTCCTCGTACCTGGCCCTCGATGCGACGGAGGCGGGTGAGATGGTCGGCCTTGGTGGCGGAGTAGCCGGGTGTCATGTGTCGGTCTCCTTGACAGATGTAGGTTACCCCCCTACGGTATCAGTCAGGAAGTTTCACAACAAGGAGCATTGCCATGGGCACCAACAGTCTGACCTTCGAAGTCCCGTCGATGTCCTGCGGACACTGCGTCTCGGCTATCACGGCCGAAGTGACGCAGGTGCATGGTGTGGTCGACGTGGCGATCAATCTCGACACGAAGGCGGTTGTCGTGTCCGGTGATGACCTCGATGAGTCCGCGATTCGCGACGCCATTGCGGAGGCCGGTTTCGAGGTCACCGCATGACCGCCCCGACGTCAGCCGGACCTACCTTGGACTCGGTCCTCGCCGATGTCGACACGGTTCGTCTCGACATCACCGGTATGACGTGTGCGTCGTGCGCGGCGCGTATCGAGAAGCGGCTGAACAAAATCGACGGTGTCGAAGCCACCGTCAACTATGCGACCGAGCAGGCGACGGTGAGTTCGGCTCACGGTTCGGTGACGACGGATCAGCTTGTCAACGCCGTGACGTCGATCGGCTATCAGGCGGTTCCGGTCATGACGCGTGGCATCGTCGCGGCCGACGAAGCAGCGGCTCGTGGGCCAGCTTCGGCCCCTTCGTCAGCTCCGCCGGAATCGGCGAAGGAAGTTGACGCGCAACGCCACGTCGCTGAACTTCGTCACCGACTTTTGGTGTCGACGGTCTTGGCCGTGCCGGTCGCGGTGATGTCGATGGTCCCGGCCGCGCAGTTCGACAATTGGCAGTGGTTGGCTCTCACGCTTGCGTCGCCGGTCGTCGTGTGGGGTGGCTGGCCGTTTCATCGGGCTGCGTGGATGAACGCACGTCACCGGGCGACGACGATGGACACGTTGATTTCGGTGGGGACCCTGTCGGCTTACATCTGGTCGCTGTATGCGTTGTTCTTCGGAGATGCGGGCATGGTGGGCATGAGGATGGGCTTTGAGTTGACGCTTCGCCGAGACAGTGCCGCCGGACATCTGTATCTCGAAGTCGCGTCGGCGGTCATTGTGTTCCTGCTCGCCGGCCGGTACTTCGAGAGCAAAGCGAAACGACAGGCCGGAGCTGCGTTGCGGGCGTTGTTGACACTCGGGGCGAAGGAAGCAACCGTCCTCGATGTTGATGGCGCCGAGCGAACGGTGGCGATCGAGACGCTGGTGGTAGGCACGCGTTTCGTGGTCCGGCCGGGCGAGAAGATCGCCACCGATGGGGTGGTCGAATCGGGTTCGTCTGCAGTTGACGCATCGCTGCTGACCGGGGAGAGTGTCCCGGTTGAGGTGCGTATCGGTGACCCGGTCGCCGGTGCGACGGTGAACGTGGGCAGGCGGTTGGTGGTGCGGGCCACCCGCGTCGGTTCCGACACGGCGTTGGCCCAGATCGCTCGGCTCGTCGAGGAGGCCCAAACCGGGAAGGCACCGGTGCAGCGGCTCGCCGACCGGGTCTCGGCCGTGTTCGTGCCGGTGGTGATCGGGCTGGCCGCGTTGACACTGGCCTATTGGCTGGTGCGGGGTGAGGGCGGTCAGGCGGCGTTCACCGCTGCGGTAAGTGTGCTTATTATCGCGTGTCCGTGTGCACTCGGGCTGGCCACGCCGACTGCGCTGCTGGTCGGCACCGGCCGCGGTGCGCAGATGGGCATCGTGATCAAGGGACCAGAAATCCTGGAATCCACTCGACGCGTTGACACCATCGTGCTCGACAAGACCGGCACCGTCACCACGGGCCGCATGTCGCTGGTCGACGTGATCTCGGCCCCGGGTTTCGATGCTGACGAGATCCTCGGGCTCGTCGGTGCAGTGGAACACGCGTCGGAACATCCGGTTGCCAAGGCAATCGCTTCGGCCGCCCAGGAAAAGCTTGGGACGTTGCAACTGGTCGAGTCGTTTGCCAATCACGAGGGTCTTGGGGTGCAAGGCGTTGTTGGCGGCCGGGCCGTCGTGGCCGGTCGCCCGCAACTGCTCGCTGACTGGTCCGTGGTCATGCCCGACGTGCTCGTCAAGGCGCAACTCGATGCTCAGCACGCCGGTCGGACTGCGATCGTCGCGGCGATCGACGGAAAAGCCGCCGCCCTTTTCACTGTGGCCGACACCGCGAAACCAACGAGCGCGGAAGCAATCAAACAGTTGAGGGCGTTGGGTCTGCGTCCGATTCTTCTCACGGGGGACAACGAGACGGTGGCGCGGACGGTGGCCGAGACCGTGGGGATCGACGAAGTTATTGCCGACGTGCTCCCGGCGGACAAAGTGGCGAGGATCAAGGACCTCCAGGCGCAGGGTCGGGTTGTTGCCATGGTCGGAGACGGGGTCAACGATGCTGCGGCACTTGCACAGGCTGACCTTGGACTGGCGATGGGTACCGGCAGCGACGCGGCCATCGAAGCCGCCGATCTCACGTTGGTCCGGGGTGATCTTCGAGCTGCGGCCGACGCGATCCGGCTGTCGAGACGGACACTCGCTACAATCAAAGCGAATCTGTTCTGGGCATTTGCGTACAACGTCGCCGCCATCCCACTTGCCGCCCTGGGCTACCTGAACCCGCTCATCGCCGGAGCTGCAATGGCTTTCTCCAGTGTCTTCGTCGTGTCAAACAGTCTGCGACTCCGCCGCTTCGGTCGGTAGCAGCGCATGACGTGATGCCGTGTAGCTAGCTAGCGCCGGCAGGACAGCACGGTTGTCATCTTTCGCTCAAGGTGGAAGGTGTTGTGCAGTGGAGCATCCATTGGCCCGGGTTGTCGGCGTCGAGTTCGACGACGCGAGTCTCTCCGGGGAGGACGTTGACCGTATCTTTTCTGGCGCCTCCTTCAGCGAGGGCAAAGGTGTGGCCGAGTCTCCATGCCGCCGGGCAAGTCGACGCGGTAGTTGCGATCGGCTGGCCCCGCCGGGAGAGCCTCCGTCGGTTCGCGGTCGTCATCGGCAAGCACACGCCCGTCAAGCTCCCGTGGACGGGCATCTACGGGTGGTGCAGCGGCGGCAGAGGCGTCGGTGGTGCGCAGTATGGCTGCGGCGCCAGCGCCTTGCCTTTTGCGGCGGCGATGATCGGTCAGGCGCCGGATGCTGCGGTGACGAGGACGTCGTACCGCCTGACCTGAATCGCTACTCGAGCGGCGGGTGCAAACCGTGCATCCGCCGCTCTGGTCGCGTTCACGCCGCAAAACCTCAACCCGACAAAACCTCAACCCAAACGACCAAACCGACCGATACGTAATGCTTAAACAGAGCAATTCCCTTGGCGGAGTCGCGTCGCAAAACCATCGCTATCTGGAGAACCATGTCCACGTTGCAAATTCAATCCCACCAGAACGCAGTTCCCGCGCTTCGCCGGATCGCCGTCCCATGGGTTTGCTATCTCGCCTACTTTGTTGGGGTCAGCTTTCAGTCCGGCGGAATTGTTCACTACAGCCTTGACCCGTCTAAGTACGGCTCGCTCGTGGCCATCGGGGCCGTGATCTTCGTAGTTGGTGCGATAGGTAGCGATTTGATCGCGCCAGATCCAATACTTCGCTCGACCGGCCCGCTCGGCTTTCTGTCATTCATTGCTTCCGCGCTCACGCTCTCAATCGGAGTTGGCATGATTGGAGGCGGAGTTCAACATTTCTCCGACATCCCGGACCGGGCACCGATCTTGATTCCGCTTGGAATCGTTCTGTCGATTCTTGGTTACTGCGGTCGGTTTCGGCCTCAACACCACGCCAAGGAAGTCTTGGTTAGCCTTGCCGCTGCTGTCGTTCTGGCCGTGCCAACGCACGTTGCTCTGAAGAGTTATGCAAGCACCATGGCCGCCGCACCTGCCACTACTGACAGCCATGCCGACTCCCATGCGACGACGGTCACGACGATCGTCCCAAACGCGGTCGTAACCCCAACGCAGCAGGCGACAGCGGGCGCGGCGACGCCTGCCGTTTCTCAAACCGAACTTCAGGCGCCCGACACGACCGCACCCGCAGCGTCGCCGACAACGATCGCCGCTCACGAGGCAGATGGCCACGCGCATTGAGGCAAAAGGTTTACTCGGCCGTTGATCAGGCCGGGGCCGGAGAGTGTCACGGTGCCGATCGACATTCGGACGGGGAACGTTCGTCTGTCCGCAATTGGGGAGGTTCGTCTACGACGTGATGTCGTAGTACCCTGGGTGGGTGGACAACAAGGGATCAAAGCAGTCGCAGTCGAAGGTGCTGGTGATTGCTGGTGTTGTCGGCGCTGCGGCTGTTGCGATCTATTTCGGCCTTGGGATGCCGGGAATGGATCATGGTGACGCAGTGTCGTCGGGAGCGATGTCCTCGATGGATCATGGTTCTTCCACGAGTCGTCGGGGCCAGGTCTCTGCGAGTCGTGCGGAGGTGGCGCTTCTCGATCCGGCGAGCTTCGCCGCACGGACCGGCCGCAACGCGGTGTTGCTGAATGTCCATGTGCCGTTCGAAGGCGATATCGATGGCACGCAGCTTTCGATCCCGTTCGACCAGATCGCCGCGAAGGTAAGCATGCTGCCGGCCGACCTCGACACGCCGTTGCTTGTGTACTGCCGGTCGGGGCGGATGTCGGCGATCGCCGCAGCAGAACTGGTCCGGCTCGGGTACCGAGATGTGTCGGATCTTGACGGCGGGATGTTGGCATGGGAGAAGAGCGGCCGATCGGTCCTGGAGATCAATCCAAACCAGCCCGTCAAGTGAAACGACTCGTTACCGGGTCGGGTAGGGCCCGACGTTGGTGGAAAGCGGGCACGGCCGTACTGTTCTCCGTGATCCTGAGTGGCTGCGCTACTGGGATGACGGATCGCGGTGATTTGGTCGTGTCGGGGCCAGCAGTCGCTCTGCCGGAGGAGGGCACGATTCGTCCGGCCGGTTTGAAGGACTTCGAAGGCATGGTGATCGGTGCGGGGACGCCGGTGGTGGTGAACGTGTGGGCTTCGTGGTGCGCTCCGTGTCGTGCTGAGGCGCCGCTGTTGGCTCGTGCAGCGAAACGGTATCGGGGCCAGGTCGCATTTCTTGGAGTGTTGTCGCGTGACAGTCCAGGTGCCGGCATGCGGTTCATGCGCACCTACGGCATGGCCTATCCGAGTGTCTTGGACGCAACGTCGGAGATCAGTCCGTTTCTTCAGGTGAACGGTTTGCCGACCACGCTGGTGTTCGACCGTCACGGAGTCCTCGTTACCCGGGTGTTCGGCGGTGTTTCGGAACAGCGTCTCGCTGCTTCGATCGACGAATCGCTCCGAGCGCCGTGAGGTCCCGGATGCAACATCATGCGGGGCGTGGTGCGTGATGGACGTTGGCCTTCTTCTCACGGTGCTGATTGTGTTGGGCGGCGTTCAGTTGGTGTTGCGGACCGCGCCACCGACTGTTGTTGACCGGTCGCAGCTTGTTGAGTTGTTCTCGACTCCGCTGGTGGTTGGGTTCATCGCTGCGCGCGTCGTGTTTGTTCTGCTCGATCATCCTGCGTCGGTGTTTCGGATACGGGATCTCATGGTGGTTCGAGCCGGAGTGGAATTTTGGGCGGGAGTGTTCGTGGCGATCGCGTGGATGGCGGGGAAGGCACGACGATCTCCGGGTCGCGCCGATGTTGTCGTCAAGTTTGCTGCTGCTGTCCCGTACCTTCTCGTTGGCATAGCGCTGTATGAGGCGAGCTGCCTTGTTCGAGATGGCTGCCTCGGGCCGGTTGCGAGCGTCGGCCTTGTCCCACGTGGTCTTGAGTCGACGATGGTGCCTGTTGGATTGCTGGTGGCTGGGGCGTTGGGCCTTGCCGCGGTTGTACTCCACCGAGCATGGACGCTTGAAGCCGAGCAGGCGGTGCTGTTGGCGTTCGCAGTGTTGGGCGGCGTCCGTCTTGGTGCCAGTTGGTTTCTGCCGGACTTTGGACCGTCGCGTGTGGAACGGGAGTCGGCGCTGGTGTTGATACTCAGCGTTGGCGGACTGATCGCGTTCACCGCACGCCGTCGTATCGCTCGAAAGGCCGTGCCGGCCTCGGAAAAGACCTCGAGTCGGGTAGGTGTCGTCGCTGATCAGGGGGACGTGAACACGCCATGAACGCGCCCTTGGCGCTGGCCATCACTGCCGGCATGGTCGCGGCGGTCAACCCGTGCGGGTTCTCCCTGCTCCCCGCATACATCGGACTGTTCGTCGGCTCGGTCGACGCCAATGCCACCACCCCCAAACGGCTCGCCCGCGCGGTAGCCTCAGCGGTCGCCGTAACGGCCGGATTCGTGGCCGTGTTCTCCCTCGCTGGAGTGATCCTCGACCGGGTCTCGACGAGCTTCCAACCACGCCTCCCGTTCGTCACGCTCGTCGTCGGGGCGCTCGTTGTCGTGGCCGGGGTCGCTGTGCTTTTCGGACGCAAAGTGGCGCTCCCGACCCTGATCAGCCGGCACCGCACCTCGGGTCGAAATGTCGTATCGATGGTGAGTTTCGGTGTCACCTACGCGGTGTCGTCGCTGTCATGCACCGTCGGCCCGTTCCTGGCGATCGTCGCCGTGGGGCGGCGACGTTCCGCTCTTGGCGGGTTCATCACCTACGGTGCCTACGCAACCGGTATGGGCATCGTTGTCGCGGCGCTCGCTATCGGGGTCGTCGTTGCCCGCTCACCACGAAACGCTTTCCGACGCGCGTCTCGCTACGCGCCGAAGGTCGGTGGCATCATGATGATTCTGAGCGGCGGATACTCAATGTGGTATGCGCGCTGGGAATTGCGGGTCTACTCAGGAAACCTTTCGACCGACGGGTTGGTTTCGGGCGTTGACCGCAGGCGGGCGTGGGTAGCGAATTATCTCGCCGACCTCGGCCCGGCACGGGTGATCGCCATCACTCTCGTCGCGGTGGTCGGGATGGTTGTCGCCCACTCCGTGCGAAAGCGGGACCCAGCCATCAGAACCGGGACGTCGGAACAGCCGGGACCCGACTACGACATGGTGTAGGATTGTTCGTTCTTGTTTGGCAATGAGGAGACCCCCCATGAAATTTCGCTCGATTGCGATCGTCGCACTACCCTTTACGCTTGTGCTCACTCTCGGTGCGTGCTCGTCGTCGTCGTCTGATACCGCAGCAACCGACACGGCAGCCGAGACCGTTTCGGTCGACACCACCCCGGTTGACACCACCCCGGTTGACAGCGTGCCTGCGGACGCTGCTGCGGCGGACACGATTCCTGCCGACGCCGCGTTCAATGCCGGTGATGTGACCTTTGCGCAGGGCATGATTCCGCACCACCAGCAGGCGGTCGAGATGGCCACCATTGCCCTTGACCCGGCTCGCGATGCCGGCACCGCGGTGAAAGATTTGGCGAAGCGCATTCAAGGTGCGCAGGATCCCGAGATCAAGTTGATGACTGGTTGGCTTGCCGAGTGGGGCCAGCCCGTTGATGGCATGGGCGGCATGAGCATGGACATGGACGACATGGCGGACATGCCCGGGATGGAGGGCATGATGACGGCAGCGGAGATGACCGGACTCGAAGCGGCGACCGGTCCGGCGTTCGACAAGTTGTGGTTGGACATGATGGTCCGCCATCACCAGGGTGCGGTCACGATGAGTAAAACCGCGGAGACCGACGGCAAGGCTGCGGTCGTGAAGGAACTGGCCGCCAAAATTGTTTCCGCTCAAGAAGGCGAAATCGCCGAGATGCAGAAACTGTTGGCCGCCTGAGTTCGATCGCCCTTCGCTGTCGCCGGGGTAACCGGCGACAGCTGGTTCGCCACTGCACGTTGCGAACTCTTGATCGCGCTGCGCGAACGCAACCTTCCCCGGGTCACGAGGCCAATATGTTCAAGCGACTTGCGGCCGTGTTCGGGCTCGCGATGCTCATCGTTGTATTGACCGGGGCGCGGCGTCGGCTCACAACTCGTTCGATTCGAGCGCGCCCGGCGACGGCGCTTCGCTGACCCAGAGTCCTGCCGAACTGTCACTCAAGTTCACGAAGGACGTTGAGCTGGACACGCTCACCGTCCGGGTTCAAGCGTCGGATGGCGCGTCGACGAAGCTGACCACGCCTCGACTCGGACCGTCTGGAACCACCGAGGCGGTGTATGACCTCGTCCCACCACTGAAGCCGGGCAGAACGATCGTCCGGTGGAAGCTCGTCGGCGCAGACGGTCATGCCGTCGCAGGCACCATCACGTTCATGATCGCTGGCAGCGCGCCCACCGACACCTCGGCGGTTGACGTCCCGGCCGTTCAAGGGTCGAATGGGGAGCCCTGGGTTGCTCCGTGGGCGCTTCAGTGGTTGTTCCGCTACGGCTCCTATCTGGCGATGCTGGTCGTTGCCGGAATCGTGCTGACTGAAGCGTTCGTGTGGCGCGGTGCGCTTGACAGCGATGTGCTCCGACGATGCGTCGTGGCCGGTATTGCAACCGTGGCGTTTGCTGCTGTGGGGCAGCTGCTGTTCATTGCCTCCGATATCAACGGATTCGGGAGCTGGCGGGCTGCGCTTCGCACTGACGCGGGCCGGGCGTTCCTTGTTCGAATTGTGTTGCTGGCGGCGGTAGCGGTGCTGCTCTATGTCCAGATGAACATTTCTAAGTTCGTGCGTGATGTTGCGGTCGCGTCGGTCTTCACACTGCTGTTCGGTACCTGGGCATATGCAGGCCACTCTCGTTCCATGCGTTGGCCCGTCATCGGGGTTCCGCTCGACATCGCGCACCACATGGCCGCCGCGGCGTGGCTTGGCGGTCTCGGCATTCTGACGTTCGTGGTCGTCCCGACCGAGGAACGCGACACCGTCGTCGACAGCGTTCGCCGGTTCGCCGATGTTGCCGCGGCCAGTGTCGCGATCATCGCGGCGACCGGAGCGGTGCAGTCGATCCGGCTCTCGGAAACCCGTTCAAGCTGCTCAGCGTGGCCCACGGCAGGTTCTTGTTGTTGAAGCTCTTCGTGCTGACGATGGCGACGTGGGGCCGGTAACCGGGTCGGCGTTGGGGATCTGGCCGATAGCGTCGTGAATCGACGCCTGTGCCGAATTGCGGTGTTCCTGAAAGGTCGGGAGTACCACCTGTCACGTAGAATAGGAAGTTATGCGACGGCCTGACGGTGCCTTGGAAAGTGACATCATGCGGGCCATGTGGGATGCCGGCGAAGCGTTGCTCCCCGCAGAAATCCTTGACCGGACCGGTCTCGAACTGGCGTACACGAGCATCGCGACCGTGCTCACGCGACTTCTTGAGAAGGGCCTGGTGAGCCGAGAACCCGACGGGCGGGCGTTTCGTTACCGGCCGGCGTTCGGCGAAGGCGAACTCGCCGCGCAGCGCATCGCCATGATCTTGAGTCACACCACCGATCGGCGAGGCGCCCTCGCTGGTTTTGTTAACGGGCTCGGTAAACGCGATGCCGCGATCCTGCGAGCGCTTCTCGATGGTGGGTCGAAATGACGTTGATTCACTGGTTTCATCCGTTCATGGCATGCCTGATGCTTTCCGGCTTGCTTCCGCTCATCCACCGTCGACTGCACCCACGGGTCTCGGCTGCGGTGTTGGCCGCAAGTGTGGTGTGGATTTCCACTGTGGCCGTTGTTGGTATCTGGTTGGTGGCGTTTCGTTACCTTGCACACGTCAGCTGGCTTGCCGCCCAGTTCCAATGGTGTTCCATGATCGTAGGTGCACATAGCACAGTATCGAGCTGGGTTGGCGTGCCCGCAGTATTCGCGATGATTGCGGGGGCTGTCCGTGCGGTGCGCTTCTGGAAGGTACAGCGAAAGCTTCGTTCTTCGCGTCTTCGCGGGACGACCATCGTGGCCAGCGAAGAGGTGTTCGCCTTTGTTGTTCCCGGGCCAGATGCCGCAACGATTGTTTCGTCCGGTCTGCTCCGTCACCTGGGTCCCGACGAGCAGGAGGTGGTGTTCGCGCACGAACGAGCGCATGCCCGCTATCGCCATGACCGGTACCTCACGATCAGCCGTGGCGCTGAAGCAGTACTTCCGATCATTCGGCCACTTACCCGCCGTTTGGAGTTCTCACTTGAGCGATGGGCCGATGATGTTGCGGTGACGGCGGTCCACGGCAATCGTTTGTTGGTGGCGCTCACGATCGCCAAGGTGGCGTTGCTGCCTCACCGGTCTGCACGTCCGGTGCTTGGTTTTGCCGGATTGGGTGAAGCCGCACGAGCCCAGTTCCTTCTCAACCCGCCTGCCAGGTCCCGGTCCCTGACGGCGATCGCTGTACTCTCCAGTACCGTCGGACTGACGTTCGCGCTGTATCAGTTGCACCACTTCGAAGCACTGATCAACACACTCTGCCGAACCTGACCTCAACCCTGTGAATCCTTGACACATGTCGGTGTCTGGGTCTGTCTTGGTGGTCCGGTGTATTCGAAATGCATGCCGTCGGGCACCGTGAATGTTCCGCCCCATGCGAAGCCGTTGCTGCGAAAGATGTCGACCACGCAACGGTCAAGGGTCGGCACGTCTCCGTAGGCGTTTGTTGTCGGATTCACGTCGATCGCAATAGCCCAGGAATGGCGTGACAGGTTTCGTCCCGATGTCCCCGATGCGGTGCGAATCTCTCGAACGTTGAAACAACCTCCCCACCGTTTGGTGTCGCCGAAGTCAATTTTCGTATCGAGGCCCGCCTCAGTAATTTGTTTGAAGGAGTTCTCGACAGCCGCGGTCATCTTCTTGTTGCAGGTGATGTTGCCCAGCTGGGGAATAGCGATTGTTGCCAGGTGTGTCAGTTTCCACTCGCTGTCGATAACGACGTCGCCGTTCACGCGGTGAAGGGTGAATTCGCCAGCCATTGCTTTCGTGCGGGCTTGCGACATCGTGGGATCAATGGTTGGGGGGCTCCACGAGTCCAACACCTGTCCCGACGCACCAACCGCCTTGCGTATGTTGACGATGGCTGCGCGACGCTTCGGAAAACCCCACAAGATCACGGACTGAGGACGATCCACGCCGAGTGACTGGGCCGTCTCGACCGAGACCAACAGCTCGCTTTCGAGCGCCTGACGATCCTCAACGATACGCGTCACCCGAAGGGGCACGTCGCGATCGTTCCATCCCTTGACCGTGATGACGTCGTCGAGCTTGGCGCGTCGAACCTTGGCGCTCGTCATGCTCAAGACAACCCCTCCGGCTGCGAGACCGTCGGCAACTCCCTTACCCACATAGTTGCGAGCATCCTCCGCCGATATTGCTTTGAGCGACAGCGGGACGAAATGGCCGCTCTCGAATGACTGAACGATACGTGAACCTGACCGGACCGAAATTCCGTCAATCGTGCCTTGGTGCACAACGGTGAAGAACACCCGGTCTTTCGCTGCGATCGACGAAACCTTCTGGACGATCGATGTACTCATGCCCCGGGTCCCGGTGACGGTAACGTTGTCTTGCCTCCATCCGGGAACGGAAGCTGTCCCAGCCGGCGAAAGTTCGAGCGAACCGGGGACGAACCCGGTGCCCACAACAAGAACGGCCACGAGCCGCCGGAGGAATATGAAGTTCAGACTTGCACGCCTCCTTAACACAACGGATCAGGTCTACTACAAGATGTGGTAGTAGGTTGTGGGAATGGAACGAAGGCTTGCGACGAGACCGATTCGCCTGGCAGGTTGGCGAAAGGTGCACACGGCGATCCTGGTTGGGTGTGTTGCTGCGCTGATGTTCCCGGTCTCGGGGGCGATCGCGGCCGAGGCGACCCGTCCGGCGACAACGACGAAGGGACCTGACCGAGCGGATGCGGAGGCGGCGATCCCTTCGTTCGATTTGGTCGACTTGCGTAATGGTCGGCCCGTCGATCTCGCCCGGCTGCGAACGCCGGGACGCGCCATGCTCGTGTGGCTCTGGGCACCGGGTTGACCAGTCTGCAACGCGGAAGCCCGCGAGATCGAGCAGTTTGCTCGACAGGAACGATTGCGCCTGACCGTGCTCGGTATCGGAACGCAAGGCGATCAGAAGGAAGCGATGGCATTCGCCAAACGTCATGGACTCAAAAGCGTCCGGATGCTTTGGAGCAAGGACGAATCACTCTTCGATTACTACGGCGTCTTCGAAACCCCATCCACGTTGCTCATCGACGGATCATTCCGACAGGCTGGCGACTGGTCGGGTCGAACACCCATCGGCCAGGTCCGCAAGGCGTTGAACAGGATCGCCCCCGCTAGGAAAGGACCTTAGTTTCGAGGCCCGCCAGCGCATCGACATGGTGTAGTAGATTGGAAGGGTTGTCGTACGTCGACAGACTCCGTTGTGTCCCTGGACACCCTTCCGTATGCCTGGGCAAGCGTCGGAGTCCGGCTCCCGCGAACCTCAACCCTGCAAATTGAACAAACCATGCCGAAGGACCCCGGTCATCTTCGGGTCCTACTGGCGATTGTTGTCGGCCCGCTCATTGCGGCGACAGTTGTCGGTCTGGTTCTCCTGTGGCCGAACAGCGTCAAGGTTGCTGCCAACCCGAATCTGCAGCTCGTCGATGGGACGGTCCAGAGCATGGACCTGGTCGCATGCGAGGGCGTGGTCAGTGACCAGAAGAGCTGTGTCGACATTGCCGTGAAATTGAGTGGCAAGCGGGCCACCGAAACGGTGACCTATCAACATTCGATCGTTAGCAGCACCCCGATCCCCAAACCTGGATCCAAGATCACGTTGCAGCGCGTTGCGCTCGGTGGTGCCGAGGACAACGTCGTCTACTCCTACTTCGACCATCAACGCCGCTCATCGATGCTTCTCTTGGGAATCGCCTTCGTTGGGGTCGCTCTCCTCATAGGCAGACACCGAGGTCTCCGCGCCGTCGTCGCACTCGGGTTCAGCCTTTTCGTTCTGATCCGGTTCACGCTTCCCGCAATTGTCGCCAACGAATCGCCCATCGCCGTTGCCATGGTAACCAGCGCGCTCATCATGCTCGTCGCCCTTTACATGTCTCACGGTTTCAATGCGAGAACTACCTCGGCTGTCATCGGAACCCTCTTCAGTCTCGCGATCACCGGAGCACTCGGGGTGGCCTTCATCGGGGCCACGTCGTTGACCGGTCTTGCCGGGGAAGATTCGTTGTTTCTCCGGGCGACTGTGCCCGGTCTCGATTTCAAAGGAGTGCTCCTCGCCGGAATGATCGTCGGCGCGCTTGGTGTCCTCGACGACGTCACCGTCACGCAGGCAAGCGCCGTGTGGGAGCTCCATCAGGCCAACCCAACACTCGGTCTGCAAGGTCTGTACCGATCCGCCATGCGAATCGGGCAGGATCACATTGCCTCGACGGTGAACACCCTCGTTCTCGCCTATGCCGGTGCATCGCTGCCCCTCATGTTGCTGTTCACGCAGACCGGGTCAGATCTTGGGCGCATTGTGACCGGCGAGATCGTGGCCACCGTGGTCGTGCGAACAGTGGTTGGGAGCATCGGGCTGATGGCGTCAGTCCCGATTACCACATTCCTTACTGCGTTGCTTGTGAGCGGTGAACGACTCCCGCCGCGCACCTCCGTCGAGGCAGCGGTGACTGATGAACTACCGAACGTCGATGTCATCGCGGACGCGGTGTCTGGTGAGAGGCTTTGGAGACGCTGGAAGAAGCGCAGGCTCAACCAGAAACACCAACCACCC
>JANMZO010000303.1:0-3375 GCA_031383405.1 Acidimicrobiia bacterium
CACCGAGTGGGGCCATTGTCCTGCGGCCCCAGACCAGAGGGGCGAACTCATGGAAGCCCCCGATGGCCGCAGCGATCGGGGCGGCCACCAGAAGAAGCAGCGTCTGCCCGATGGTCCACGAGGCCTTGAGGTCGCCATTGACACCGCGGACGCCGGCGACGATCACGTTGAGAGCACCGAGGGCGAGCATCACGATCAAGCCGACGACGGCGAGCACCGAGGTGTCGGGCTTCATCCCCTGGGCGATGGTGCCGAGCCAGATAAGGACGAGGAGCCCGGTCGGGATCGCCACCAGACCGCTAACCAGGCTGGAGGTCGGCTGTACCATCGCCGAGGTGTTGGCCGTCGCCCAGACGCCGAAGCTGAAAGCGGCAAACATGGCCATCAGAACTTTCGAGGCAATGCCACCAATGAGTGGCTTGCCGACTCTGTTGCTGACTATCTGCGAAGCGACGCCGAGGGCAGGGAGTACGAGCATGAACGTGTCGGGGCGACCGTAGAGGTACACCGTGTGCTGCCACACCCGGTCGAAGCCAGGAGCACTCGACAGATTCCCGCCGACATGGGCGTTCAGGGTCCACATCAACAGTCCGCCCGCGAAAACGGGCATTGACAGCACCGTTACGGCGGACGCAAGCAATGATGCCCACGCGAAGGGGGCGATGTCGTCGAGGCGAAGACCCGGGCGGCGTTGGGTGAGTACGGTCGCCACGACGTTTACCGCGCCGGCGAAGAGCACGATTGAAAGAACACCGAGAGCGGCAGAAAGCAGGTCGGTGGCGTGATTGCTCGGTTGGGTATCGCCAGGGCGAAAAGCCGTGGTCCACAGCGGGGGGCCGTCGACCACCGTGAAGGCGGCGATGAACAACGCCACGGCAGCAACGTAACCCCAGAGAACGAACGCCTGGACGCGTGGAAAGGCCATCCTCGTCGATCCGATCAGACGGGGAACGGCGATCGTCGACAGAGCCAGAAAGAGCGGGGCGATCACAAAGAACGGAAGGCCGTTCTCGACGGCGGTCCACAGCCGGGTGAACGACCACCCGCCTTCAAAACTTGCGCCTAGGAAGCCCGAGCCGGGAAGGGTACCCCGCACGGAATCATCGAGGCGCCAGGTAACCAGGCCGAGTACCGCGACACCGACCACTCCAACCAGGAGTGAAGCGCCAGCCAGGATTCCACCGACTTTGCGATGGTCGGTCGTGGTCAGCGAGTTTTCGCCCGTCAACGAGAAGTCGCCAAATGCGGCGTTGTCGATCGCAACCGAAGTATTGGGTGCTGCTGTCAGCGTCATGCGCGCTCCAAGATGATGGACAATCGCCAATGGTGAGGCGATGGTCCGGTGAAACCGGAACAGAAACGCCGAAAGACTAGTGGGCGGATAGCGGGGGGAGCGATTCCTGGAGTCATTTTTCGTCGATGTTTTCGTCGGCGTTCACAAAACTCACCCGACGCGCAAACCGGGTCGGTGGGTGTTTTCCCTTTGGCCCAGTAAAAGACCAGCTCAAAAGGGTCCGGGCTGCTCGCGTTCGATTGACTGCGCGCGTTGTGATTTGCGCGGGATTTCCGGCGTTGGGAGCGGGTTTTCCCGCACACTCCCAAAACCGGCGCAGGTGAATCGAAGCACGAGCAGTGGCCGACGTTTCCGCCAGGCTGACGGGTTTCAGCCAAGAGGCAACTGCGCTTGGACGAGTGACCCGTTGCCGTTCGACGTGATGTCGACGGATCCCCCGATCTCGGCAGCCCGCTCCCGCATGGAGGACAGGCCCACGCCGGGGACCCATGCCGCACCAGACGGGCCTTCGTCGCGGACGGTCACCTCGAGGTGGTCGTGCCCATGTCTGATCTGGAGCCAGACCTGGTCCGTACCGCTGTGCCGGGCCGAGTTCGTCACGGCCTCGGTCGCGATGCGGAAAGCCGCGACTTCGACGGCTGCCGGGAGCGTCGGGAGCTCGTCGGCCTCCACGAACACGTGCATCGGGCTTCCGGCGGGAGTGCGTATGGCACCGACCCGCTGACGCAGCGCAGCGACGAGGCCGAGCTCATCGAGCGCCGGTGGACGCATGTCGTAGACCAACCGGCGGATCTCTCCGACGGCGGCAACGGCGTCGGACCGGAGTCCCTGCAGGAGCGCGTCGGCTGCCGCCGGGTCGGTGGTCATGGTGTTTCGCGCCGCCGCAGCGGCGTGAGCAATGCCCGACAGGGTCGGGCCCAATCCGTCGTGCAGATCCCGACGGAGCCGACGACGTTCCTCCTCGATCGCCGCGATCGCCGCCGTCCGCGACTCCTTGAGGTCGAGCGCGAGCGCACGAGCACGTAGCGTCTGGGCGAGCAGCGGACCGACGATCCGCAGCACCTGTTCGTCCGCTGCCGACAGCTTCAGCTCGCCAGGGCGAAGCCCGACCACGACCTCCCCGACGATCTCCCCGTCCCGCAACAGCGGCAACCGTCGAGTCGCCGTGACCGCAGTGCCGGACGCGGCGAGTTCGGTGCCATCGGTCGAGATGCTGGCGTAGGGAAGCAACAATGCCTCCCGGATCGCCCGCAGTGCCAGCAGCGGGTCGTCACCGACACGGTCGGCGACCGCGGTGGCGGCGACGAGGGGGTCGGGCCGTAGGCCGAAGAGCAGTTCGTCGATGAGGCCCCGGAGCACGACCCGGAGGGGCTGGTACCCGGCGGCGAGCACGAGCCCGACGGACGCGAAGAGCGCGGCCGGAGGATCACCGATTCCGAGCGGACCGAAGGTGGCGGCGATGCCGATGAACACCGACAGGTAGCTGAGTCCGACGACGGCGAACACGACCGCCGAGACGACGAGTGACCGGATGTCGGTCAAACCGGGTCGCCGAACACCGATGACCATCGCCGGACCGATAGCCGCCGCCGGGATCGCACCGACAGTGGCGCCCGCGACACCGAACTGCGAGGCCAGGATCGTGAAGACCAAAGCGGAGATGAGGGCGGCGAGCCCGAGCCAGAGGATCGCTTCGCGGTCCCTGTCGGCGCCGGTCTCGAGCACCCATCCGCCGTGACCGATCAACGCAAGGAGGACGACGCCACCAAGTGTCGCGGAGATCTCGAAGTTGGAAGCGAGGATCGTCGCGATCACCCCGGCGCCGGCGGCGGTCACCCACAGACAGAACTCGAACCCGTGGCGGAGGCTGGCGCGTGGGTAGGCAAGGATGGCGAACGAGCCCGGCAGTTACAACGATCCGGTCACTAGGAACCGGGCCAGCGTCGACTGATCCGCGACATGAACGAGCAGCGCGGCGATCACCCCTGCCGAACTGACCAGCAACAGGGTGCCGGCCAGCCGGCTCGGCGTCCGCCGGAGTGCGATGCCGCTGGCGCCGGTCGACACAGCCAGGACGACCG
>JANMZO010000345.1:0-14121 GCA_031383405.1 Acidimicrobiia bacterium
CGGCCCTGGCCGCGAAATTCATACGCGCACATAACGAAGGATTTGCGAACGCTGTAGCAGCGGGGCCGAAGGGACGTTTCAGTTGGATCGGATCGGTACCGCTCCAGGCCGCCGACCTGGCGATAGCGGAATTGGAACACTGCGCACGCAACTACGCCGTGACCGGCATCGAGATCGGCACTGAGGTCGGCGGACTCGAACTCGACCATCCGTCGCTCGACGCGTTCTGGTCGGCGGCCGAAGACCTCGACATCGCGGTGTTCATTCATCCCACCGACGGAGCCGGGGCGATCCGTCGGGGCGGTGTTCCGTACGAGTTCGCGATCGGCATGCTGACCGACACGGCGATTGCCGTTACCGCCCTGGTGTTCGGCGGGGTGCTCGACGCCCATCCACGACTCCGGGTCGGCCTTGCCCACGGCTGTGGCACATTCCCCTGGGCATATCCGCGCATCGCCCGGGGTGCCACCCTCGCATCGGGCGCCTCTTCGCCGACCGACGTACTCGCGCACAGCGGCGACCTCCTTCGCCGACTGTGGGTCGACACGTTGGTCTTCGACCCATCCCACGTACCGCTGCTCATCGAGCGCTTCGGCGTGGATCACCTCATGCTCGGATCCGACTACCCCTTCTATCCACCCACGTTCGGTCACCCACTCGACATCATCGACGCGAGCGTGGGTTGCGGCCACTGCGCGCCCGATGAGGGTAAGGCCATGTATGCGGCCAACGCTCGCCGGTTTCTTCGGATGGCAGATGACGAGACCGGTCCATCATCGAGCGCCGCGGACGGGTGACCTATGAATGCCGATGCTACAAAGCTGGAACGTAAGCGGCCCGGGGCCCTCGGGCCCATGACCGCAAAGCCGCCGCGCCCACGTACCGGGTCGAAGAGGGCACCCGCCCAACAGCCAAACACCAACAGCAATCACTCCTCCGCTCTCGAAGAAGGCGGGTCCTCGATTGTCGGGCGTGCCTTTCTGATCCTCACCGCATTTCGTGAGGATTTCGTCCTCGGGGTAAGCGAGCTTTCGCGGCGAACCGGCCTGCCGCGCACGACCGTGTACCGACTCGCCAACCAACTTCTCGACGTCGGGGCGCTCAGCCGGGTCGGTACCAAGTTCCGGATCGGCCCGTCGTTGTTCGAACTCGGCAACCTTCACTACCCGCAACGGCTCCGCGACAAACTGCAACCCCTGCTCGACGACCTGCAGCGTATGACCGACAGCAACGTGTCGCTACTCGAACTGGTCGGGTCCGACGTCATTGTCATAGCTGCGTCGAGGCCCCGACGGAGCAGATGCGCCATCACACATCTTGGCCTCCGCTTCCCGGCCCACGCCTGTGCAGGCGGCCAGGTGCTACTCGCCAACGAAAAGCGGTCCATTCCGACGTTGAGTTCGGTCACACCCGACACCATTACCGATGACGTGAAGTTCCGTCGTCGACTGATCGACATTCGGGCAGCTGGACTCGGCATCGAACACGGCGAAGCCGAGATCGGTTGGTCGACGGTTGCCATACCTGCGGTGAACCGCCACGGCCGCATTCTTGGATCGATCATGCTCAAAGGTGAAACCGAAAACTTCAACCTCGACACGATGATAAGCACACTCAGGTCTTTCGGACACACCTTTACGGCAGCCGGGCAGCAGGCAGCTGTCGGATTCTTCGCGTCCGCTCGGCCACGCCCCAAAGATCATTGACCCGGATCCGAGCCGCATCCCTTCACCCGCCCCGACGGCTACCGGACTTTTACCCGACTTTTACCCAACTTCTACCCGACTCGAAACACGAACACCGACCGATACGCCAACCCCGAGACACACCGAAACAACCGAGACAACCCGAGAACCGAGGAACACCATGGCTGAGCTTCTGTTGATGGGAATGACCCATTACCCACTTCTCGCAACGACCGACGCGGAAATGGGCGCGTTGCTGCGAACGATGATGAAGGACCCGGCCATTCCCGATGGATTGGCCGATCCGAGCAACTGGTCGGAGGCCATGCGGGTCGAGTGGGGCGACGACGAGGCCCGGTCGAGCGCTGGCGCTCACCGCAAGCTGCTTCTCGACGGCTTCGCGGCCAGTCGGGTTGCGCTCGAGGAGTTCGATCCCGACGTGATTCTCGTGTGGGGTGACGACCAGTACGAGAACTTCAAAGAAGACATCATCCCCCCGTACGCGTTGCTCGCGTATCCCGACATCGACACGAAGCCGTGGGAAAAGTATCCCTGGCCCAACGTGTGGGGCGAGGCAAAGGATCAGGTGCACACCGTCAAGGGCCGACCCGATATCGCCCGCTGGCTTGCTGGCAAACTCCTCGACGACGGGATCGACGTCAGCTATGCGTACCAGCCGCTCCACATGCAGGGTCTGGCCCATGCGTTCATGAACACCCAACTCTTCCTCGACTACGACCGAGTTGGCTTTCCCTGGCCGATGGTATGCATGCCTATTAATTGCTACGGCAGTCGGGTCATCGCCGCCCGCGGGTTCTTCAAGCCGTTCGGAACGGCCATGGAACTTGATCCACCGAGCCCGTCGCCGCGTCGGCTGATGGACGTCGGCGGTGCCGTCGCCCGTCATCTGAAGGCGAGCCCGTGGCGTGTCGCAATGGTGGCTTCGTCGTCGTGGTCACATGCCTTCCTCACCGACAAGACCTGGCGGCTTACGCCCGACACGATGTCTGACCGGGCGCACTACGACGCACTCGTGTCAAGCGACTACCCGTATTGGGAGAAGACCACCACTGCGGAAATCGAAGATGCCGGCCAGCAGGAGCTGCTCAACTGGTTCGCTCTGTTGGGTGCGGCCCGCGAACTCGGTGTGGGAGACCCTGTGGAACACACATTCATCGAGACCCACTGCTTCAACTCGAACAAGGTATTTGCACGTTGGGCCGTCGCCTCGTGAGCGACCTGCGTCTGGCCGGCAAGGTCGCCCTCGTGACCGGCACGAGTCCCAACATTGGTGGGGTGCTGGCGGCGGGGCTGGCCACGTACGGCGCCAAGGTCGCGTGCAACGACATCCGAACGGAAGTGGTCGACGCATGTGTGGCCCGTATCGTTGACGACGGGGGCGAAGCGCTCGGCATCCCCGGCGACGTCACCGACCCCGAGGCCATGAAGGGAGCCATCGACGCAGTGTTGGAGAAGTGGGGTCGGATCGACATTCTGGTGAACAACGCCGTCAGGTTCGATACCCGCGGGCTCCTCGACATGCCGCTCGACGCGTTTCGCCAGCAGATCGACATTTCGCTGGCCGGAACATTTATCGTCTCGTCGCTCGTGGCCAAATCGATGATCGAGCGCGAGATTCGAGGATCGATCATCAACGTCCTGTCGACCGCCGCATGGCAGGGCCAGGCGGGCAACATCGGATACTGCACGGCTAAATCGGGATTGATCAATTTCGCCCGTTCCGCGGCGATGGAGCTTGCGCCATACGGGATCCGGGTCAACAGTTTCACGCCGACCGCCACGATGCCCGACGATCCTGTTTTGGCCAGTGGGTTTGCGTCCGCAGTGGCATCGGCCCGGGCCTCCGACACGATGGACTTCGAAGGTCGCAATCCGTGGAGCCGCTTACCCACGCCTTCCGATTACGTCGCGCCGGTAGTATTTCTCGCGTCCGACGATTCCGCGCTCATGACGGGCTCCAATTTGACCATCGACGGCGGCGCGTTGGCCAAGTACTGGCCGCAGACACCGCGTCGGAGATAGTCGCCACCAGTCGCCACCAGTCGCCACCGAATTGGTGTGATTTCTTTGGCGGGGGCCGAAGAAATCACACCCGATCACGACTGAAACAGCGGCGGATTACAGCGAATCGGCGAAGCTCTTTATGTCGCGGATGGTGCCGAGGTAGACCTCGGGCATCGTCTCGCGGAAGAGGCAATCACCGGCGTGGCAGGTTCCGTTGACGGTGCGACTCGATACGCTCACTCCCGCATCGAGCAGTTTCCGGAAGTACGCCAGACCCTCATCACGCAACGGGTCGAGCTGGTTGACCGAAATGACGTGCGGCGGTAGGCCGACCAGGTCGTCGTTGGTTGCGTAGTACGGCCACGCCAAGGGGTTGGTTGCGTTCTCCCCGGATGGGTCGTACACCTTCGCCAGAGCCGCCATCTGATGACTGCATTCGAGGAAGTAGGTGTCGTTCTCGTAGAGCGATGTCAAGGCCGGGATCTTGGTGCCGTACGCGTTGGAGATGTACGGGCACTGGGCGTAAACCCCGTCGATGGAGGCGATGTGTCCGTCCTTCTTCGCCTTGAGGGTGGTGGCCAATGTGAGATTGCCGCCCCCCGACTCGCCCGAGACGACGATCCTGGAAACCCCTAAGCGCGCTTTATTTTGTGAGACCCACTGCAGAACCGAAGAGCAATCATTGAGCCCGGCCGGGAACGGGTACGGACCGTGTTTGCCCCCGCCGTTGCGGAACTCGACGCCGAACACCACCAGGCCTGTGACAGCCAGTTCGTCGCGCCAACGTACATAACTGGCCCCCGCAGCCTCCAGAAGAACCATGCCACCGCCGTGAAGATGCACAATGCCCGGGAGCGGACCGGTCGCTGACGTTGGTCGGTGTACGAACACGGTGATGTCGTTGCCGTCGACACCCCGAACCACCTCAACCGTTCGAGTGACCCCCTCGACAGGAGCGACGTTGGCCAGCAGCACGTCTCCGAGCCCACCGAAACCTTCCTCCGCGACGGAAGCAAACTCAAGGAGCGCTTCCATCGAAGAGTCTCCGTCGACAGGTGCCGGCTCGCCCGGACCGGCCAGCCCGAGCGGGAGCAGAGTGGCGATCATCCGGGGGTCGGCCCGGGGGTCTTCCGCCAGAATCATGTTCGGCGAGCCGAGTCGGCCCGGAAGAATGGGGGAGCCTTCATTGGTCATAGTTGCTGCCCTTCGCTCGTGAATCTGCAACATACCCCACCGTGAGCGATCGGGTGCGATTGCTGCGGCCCCGCCTACCGGATCGCACCCGATCACCGGTGGCTTTCCGCCTATGCGACAGGGATCGATACGCCGACGCCACCCCGGGTCTCGGCGCCATAGCGGGCGATCTCACTGGGAATATCGAGCGGCTTCATCTTCATCGCCTCAACCTCAGCGAGAACGTCGTCGGTCAATTGATCGGCCGGAAGTATCCAACAGACCTCGAACTCGAGGCCGTCGGGATCCATCGCGTAGAGCGCCTTTGTGGTGATGTGATCGGTGGCCCCGACCAGTGACCCTCGGGCTTTAAGAAGTTCAGCGAGCCGTTGCAATTCGCCCAGCGTGTCGACTTCCCAGGCCAAGTGGTAGAGGCCGACGGTGGTTCGGCCCGCCTGTGTCGGTCCCGCGTCGGACCCGATTTGAAACGTACCGAGATCGTGGTCGTTCGTAGACCCCGGGGCTTGGAAGAACGCGGCCCGGCCTTCCATCCATACTTTCGTCCGGAAGCCGAGCACGTTTTCGTAGAACTCGCGGGTCCGGGCGACGTCGCGCACGTAGAGTACTGCATGATTGAGGCGGGTAACTGGCATGGAACGCCCTTCGAACTGGTTCACCGGCGACGGAATGACTTGACACGTCAAGTAAACCACACTTCTGCTGCCAATACTTGAAACATAAAGTGACAGATGCCCGCCCAGTCCCGGCTACCCGGAGGGTGCCGCACGCCAACTCGGCGCAATAGTGACGTCAGGCTCTCGGGCCGACGCACTTCGTTCGCTCAACGTTCCGGGCGCCCGCAAGCGGCGTTCGCGGCGGGTCTTTGGGGATGGTTTCGGCGTGAGCGCCGCAAGAACCATCCCCAAAGCGGGGGGTGCTCGCGTACTCACGAGTGCCGGGTCACTCCGGGGCCGGTTCTGGATATCTGTCGCGAAGGATCCGCTTCAGCGCTTTGCCGCTGGCATTGCGCGGGATTTCGTTGACAAACTGCACGGACTTCGGCTGCTTGTAGCGAGCCAGCTTGCCGTTGCACCAGGCGAGAACGTCTGACTCCGTGAGCGCCGCGTCGGACCGCACCACAACGGCCAGAGGGGACTCGCCCCACTTCGTCGAAGGCTGAGCTACGACGGACACCTCGCGCACGCCAGGGTGACTCAGGATCACGTTTTCAATCTCCGCCGGGTAGATGTTCTCCCCGCCGCTGATGATCATGTCTTTGATCCGGTCCTGGATCGTGACGAACCCTTCGTCGTCCATAGTCGCGACATCTCCGGTGTGAAGCCAGTCATCGACAATCGCGGTCGCCGTCGCTTCCGGATTGTTCCAGTAGCCCTTCATGACATGGCGCGCCCGGATCAGCAGCTCGCCCGCTTCACCCGACTCGCACGTCACACCATCGGGGCGGACCAGCTTCACATCGGTGAGCAGGTACGACTTCCCCGATGACCCGACCTTGCGGGTCGAATCGTCCTGGCCCAGGATCGTGCCGGGCCCTCCGCACTCGGTGAGACCGTAGGTCTGCAACAGGCCAATGCCCTTCTCGATGCACCGCTCGATCAACGTGACCGGCAGCGGCGCAGCCGCGCACCAGAGGTTGCGGATCGACGAGAGATCGTGCTTCTCCGGGTCGTAGACGTTCAGCATCGCGTTCAGCATCGCAGGCACGACGAGCCCGCTGGTGACCCGCTCGCGGCCGACGACGTTCCAGACCTCATTGGGATCGAAGGTCTTCATGATGACTACGGTCGAACCACCGAATATGGCGACTTCCAGTGGCAGCAAGCCGCCGAGGTGGAACATCGGCATGACGAGCAGGTAGTTACCGGAAAGGTTGAAGTCCTCCGACGAGCCGAGGTTCGAAACGATCGCCCACAGCTGCCCCTCGTGGGTCAGCATGGCACCCTTCGGCCGACCAGTCGTGCCCGAGGAATAACACAGGCATAGGACATCGTCGTTGCCGGCTCCAATCCCCGGCGAACTGCTCGGGGCGGCGTCTCGACTGTCGACGTAGCTCAACTCGCCGACAGGCCCTTCGGCCGATTCACCGACCTGAACCCAGGTCGTCACCGCGGTGGTCCCGCGACGCTGCAACTCTGCGGCCACGCTTGCGTAGTCGTAGCTGAACACCAGGACCGTCGCTCCGCTGTCGGTCAGCAGGTACTCCAGTTCGTCGGCCACGAGCCGCCAGTTGAGCAACACGATGACGGCCCCGACCTTCGCCCCGCCGTAAAAGGTCTCGACGAACGGGATGCAGTTCGGAACCAGAAGCGCCACCCGATCGCCCGGCTGGATGCCAAGTCCGATGAGCATGTTGCCGCACCGGTTGGCCCGAGAATCCAGCTCGGCATACGTCAGCCGCTCCTCCGTTCCGGTGTCGACGACCGCAAGCGCATTCGGATTGCGGGCGGCACGACGTGACAGGACGTCGCCCATATTGGCGGTGAGCATAAGTTTCCCCCTTGACCGGCACGACACCGTGCGGCGACTGTCGGACAGCGACCCCGATCCCGCAATCGAAGTGTCCGATCACCGGAACGCTACATCAAAGCTTCGTCTGCGATCGGGTGTGGCTTCTGAGGCCCGGCCGAAGAAATCCCACCCAATGCGTTGCGGCGGCGGACCACTAGCGCTTTTTGGTTTCCAGGAGGCGGACCCCGTTGAGGGCGGCGATCCGGCGTTCGGCGAGTTGGTCGGCCGCCCTGTAATACGCGATGTTCTCGGCGTCAGCGATCGAGAACACTTCGAGGGTCCGGTCGTAGACGCTGCGCACGTTGGCCCAGGCGCGGTCGGCCTGGAAACCGCCTTTGCGGAACCGGTCGGTATCGAAGATCGTGCCACCGGAGTTGGCCACGTAGTCGACGGCGTACACGATGCCACGAGCCTGCAGTTCGTCGCCGTGGCGCTCGTCGGCGAGGATGTTATTGGCCGACCCGGCCACTACTTTGCACTTCAGGCGGGAAATCGTGTTGTCGTTGATTACTCCGCCAAGCGCGTAGGGCGCAAAGATGTCGACGTTCTGGTCGTAGATCGCGTCGGGCGCTACCGCAGTGACACCGAACTCCGCGACCGCCGCCGCCACTTTGGTTTCGTCGACGTCGGTCACCACGACCGTGGCCCCCTCATCGACGATCAGCTTGAGCGCCTTGTAGCCACAGACGCCGAGGCCCTGCAGGGCGACCGTGCGACCCGAAAGTGAACCCGATCCCCAGACCCTCAGCGCGCATGCCTTCGTAGCCAACACCGAACCCAGCGCGGTCGCCGGCGAGATGTCGCCGGCGCCGCCGGCGTGCACCGGGAGCGTGACGACGTGGTCGGTTTCGCTGTAGAGCAGCTCCATGTCGTCGAGCGTCGTCCCGACGTCTTCCCCCGTGATGTACTCACCGTTGAGTTGGTCGATGAAGCGACCCATGGCGCGCATGAGGGCTTCCGACTTGTCCTTCTTCGGGTCACCGATGATCACGGCCTTCCCACCGCCCAGGTTGACACCCGCGGCGGCGTACTTGTACGTCATGCCCCGGGCGAGTCGAAGGGCATCGAAGATAGCGTCTTCCTCGCGGTCGTATGTCCACATACGAAGCCCACCGGTTGCCGGGCCCAATGCTGTCGAATGTATGGCGATGACGGCTCGGAGTCCGGTGTCGGTATCGTTGCACATGACAAGCTTCTTGAACCTGTACTTCTGCATGTAGTCGAGAATTCGTGCGTCCATGTCAGCTCCTTGTTGGACCGCCTATTGGGCGGTGTATCCGCCGTCGACGAGCAACACGGCGCCCGTCATGTAGCTGGAAGCATCGGAGGCAAGAAATACGACCGGCCCGACCAGTTCTTCCGGACGCCCTCTGCGGCCCATCGGGGTAAAAGCGAGAACCTGGTTGCGCTTCTCGGGCTTGCTGTGCTCGTCGGACGCTCCGCTCATGATGTTCTCGAAATAGCCCGGTGAGAACACGTTGACCCGGATTCCCTTCGATGCCCACTCGACCGCTTGCACGCGACTCAACTGGTTGACCCCGCCCTTCGCAGCGGCATACGCACTCAGCCCGGCGATGCCCACCTCGGCGGCGATCGACGAGTTGTTGATGATCGAGCCCCCGGTGCCCTGCTTGAGCATCTGTCGAGCCGCCAACTGCGAGCAGTTGAAGTACCCCTTGAGGTTGATGTTCACTACGAGGTCCCAGGACTCCTCGGTCACGTCTTCGGCCGGTTCGATGATGTCGATACCGGCATTGTTGACCATCACGTCGAGCTTTCCGAACTTGGCCACCGTGGCCTCGATGAGCCGCTCACAACTGGTGCGATCCGATGTATCGACCGGGACGGCCAGGCTCGGGCCTCCTGCGGCAGCAATCTCGTCGGCCGTGATCTGCGCCTCGGCAAGCGTCCGTGAGCAAACGACCACCGATGCACCAGCTTCGCCCAGGCCTAGCGCAATCGCCTTACCCAGGCCGCGTCCGGAGCCGGTCACGACAGCCACCTTGCCGGTGAGATCAAATAACGTGCTCATCTGTTTCCTTTACATGGGTCGCGACGGGACATTCGTAGCACGCGTGAAGCCCCAGAATGGACTCCGAACGAAAACCGCAAGGATCCCACACTGCGTGGCGAACCGGCCGCCACCGGTCCCGGCCAACCGGCACGGCTCCTACTGGAGCTGCGCCTCCACCCAGTTCAGTACATCGGCGAGGACGGTCTCGTGTTCAGGTTCGTTGAACACCTCATGGAACAAACCGTCGTAGATCTTCAGAGTCTTGTCGACGGAACCGGCCAATCCGTGAGCGGTCTTTCCCGACTCAACCGATACGAGCGCATCGGCCGATCCATGCACCACGAGCAACGGGAGCGTCAGCTGCGGAAGCCGGGCCGGAAACTCCTTCGATGTCCGCAGGATCGCCCAACCGGTACCCGCAGGCATTTTTCCGTGGAATACGAGGGGGTCGGCGTCGTAGGCCGCCACCACGGCGGGATCCCGGCTGACCCCGGCCGAGGAAAGCTTTCGGACACCGAATTTTGGCGCGATCCGAGCGAGCACCCGGGCGAGGATCATGAGACCCTTCGGCACGCCGTAGGTCGTGACGGCCGGGCCCGACAGCACGAGACCGCTGAGTCGGCCCGGGTTGCGCAGCGCCGAGGCGAGGGCGATGTTTCCACCCATCGAGTGGCCGATCAGAAACACCGGTACTCCCGGATGTGAAGCGGCCACACGGCCAAAGAGCTGATCAAGATCGTCGAGAAGGTAATCGTGCTTATCAATGTACGCGCGCACGCCACCCGACCCGCCGTGCCCTCGATGGTCGAGGCCGTAAACGGCAAAGCCCCGGGGAACCGCCGCGTTCACCAGATTCGTATAGCGGTCAATGTGTTCGCCAAACCCGTGGGCCACCACCAGCACGGCACGCGGCTCGGTGTCTGGAAGCCACGCCTTCCACCGGATATCGATGCCCTCTTGGCCGGTGAAGTGCTCTTCGAGACTGTTCATAGCTGGTCCTTCTTCGTACGGATCGGGCGAGGACCGACATCGTACTGATTGCGTGTGTCGCCGTGTGTCGCCGTGTTTCGCTGTTGTGACAGACCGTGTCAGGCGAGCTCGGCCGTGTCGTCAGGTCGCGACGGGCTCTGAGTCGTCTTCACCCGGATATCCAGGATAGGACGCCTTGAAAACACCCTGGTGCAGCAGTACCTCGGCAACGACGGTGTCGCCGTGGAACAGGGTCGAACGGGTCCAGTACGACTCGGTGCGCTTGCTTGCCCCCATCGCGACGAGCTCGCGTTCCACCCGGTACGAGCGTCCGACGAGGATGGGACCGGCCAGAAGCTTGACCTCCAGGTCGATGAACAAGCCAACCGAAGGTTGACGAACCGGAAACGTCGGCTTGGCGAACGCGTTGGTAAGCACACTGATCATTTCGACCGGGACCACCGGGGCGCCCCACGGAGTCGAAGCACCGGGCGCGTGGTAGGACATTCGCTCGGTAATCAGCGCGAGCTTCTCGCGGAGCGTGAACGGGTAGAGGCTTCCCATGTGATCGTCGAAGCCGATTCGCACGATCTCGTCGCCGGAGCTTCGCTGACCGATGGTCATCTGATCGATCACATGGAACCTCTCCGGCGGGCGGGCGGCGGCGATGACCAAACGTTCAGACAGCTCGGTCGGCCCGTGATCGGGCCCGATCGAAAGTGTTCCCGTGAGCACCGGCGTGCCATCGGCCTTCGCCGCGTCGATGCGGCCGCGCACCGCTCCAGGCCCGTCGATCGTCAACTTCGCCTCGACCTCTTCTCCTCCGATCACCATGTTCAGGAAGTGCGCGCTTATGCAACCGTGGGTGAACCAGCGATCACCCCAGAGCGCCGCACCGAAGGGCTCGAACTGGGAAAAGTGAGTCGGCCCTTCGATCGGCGCTCCAGGAAGACCCAACTTGGCCGCCGACTCACCGTCGTGCACGCTCTTATGGCCGTCGTAGGACTGGTCGGCGAGCATCTGGGCGGGGGCCCGGAGGGGTCCGGAGAGCGTGATCGTCGTTGACGACTGCAGTTTGGTCATCGGGGCATCGTAGCCCGGGAGTGGGTGCGGTCTCTTTGCCTCAGGCAAAGAACTCCCACCCAATGTCGAGGGTTTACGTCGGGTTGACCGTCGACTGGAACTTCTGCATGAGATGTGGACCCGCTTCGATCGGCGCGTACCTTGGCGCTTCGCCCGAACCCAGGCACGATGGTATGCAATCGATAACGGCGTCCCAGTTCGCGTTGTGGAAGAAGGCGACCGACTGGCGTCGACCCGCCGGGTTGAGCACGCGATGCATCGTGCTGCGCCATCGGTCGTTGGTCCACCGGGCCATCGCATCGCCGAGATTCACGACAAATGAACCCGGCACCGGTTCCACGTCGTGCCACGTGCCGTCGGCGCCCCGCACCTGCAGGCCGCCTTGCGCGTAGTCGGGCAGCAGGATCGTCAACGTGCCGTAGTCGGTATGCGCGCCGGCCCCGAGTTGGCCGGGAAGCGGCTGGTCGACCCTGGGATAGTTCAGAGCCCGCAGCGCGCTTGTGTGGCGGTCGATCATCGGCGCGAAGTACTCCGCCGGTAGATCCAAGGCCTGAGCCATCATTGACAGTATGCGCGAAGACAATTCAGCGCAGGAGCGGAAATATTCCTCCCAGGTTTCACGGAAGCCCTCAACTCCCGTGGGCCATAGATTCTCCGACCAGGCAAAGGATTCATCGGGGTCGGAGATCTTGTGGGTCGGAGGATCGACCGGACCGATGGCGAAGCTCTCCTTGAGGTCGGGATGACCTCCGTAGCCCAGCGATGCGGCCAACGACTCACCGGTCAGGGGGGAATAGCCGTATGGGTAGCCCGGGTAGGGCATGGCGACGGCCATCTTCTCGACCAGGGGTAGGTCGAAGAAGGTTCGGGCCGAGCGCGTCGTTTGCTCTATCAGCTCGAACGACACAGCGTGGCCGACCACGGACAGAAAGCCCACGTTCTCGCACGCGCGCGCGATCCGAGGGACTGCACCGGCGACGTCGCTGATGTCTATGACGGGCACCCAACTCACACCGCTCACCTTACGCGTCTGCCGCCACGACGGATCAACCAGCAGTCAGGCCATCCCGGCATTTCAGGCACGGACCATCTATGCGAACTCCGTCCGCGCCTGCGGCAACGAAGATCCGGGCCTTGGCTTCGCCGCCGGACCAAATCTTCGTATCACCACTAGCTCATGAGACGCTCAATCACGTCGATCGTGCCGTATACGACCTCGATGAGGATGAGCACGATCACGATCCACTCAAGCCGGCGCGACGTGTGGGCTTCGGCTTCATCCGAGAGCATCGAGTAGGTGCGGTACATGACTTCAAGCTTGTGCTCCGTCGCATCAGCCAACTCGTTCGCGCGGAACACCCGCATGGCGCCACGGTAGATGGCTGCGTAGTACAGGTCCTCGGTTACCTTGACGGCGGCGTTCACCCGTTCGAGAACATCGGTGAATGCCAGGTGCTCGGTCAGCAGATCGCGTCGAAGATCGTCGTAGGTCTGGTTCGTCTTCTTTCGGGTCGGAGCGTTGCGGCTCCCCGAGAGTTCTCGGTGCATACGTCGGATTCCCTCGTCAAGCTGTCCGTCGTAGTAGGCGAGTTCCAACACCTGGGCGAGGGCGAACTCCAGAAGACTGGTTGCGTCGTCGGTGCCGTCGGGATCGTACACGAGGGCTTGGTCGTAGCCGATGACGACGAGATCATGGGTCGAATACGAATAGGACGACCGGAGGAGTTCATCGCGCAGTTGCGCAGAAAACTCGTGCTGCTCACCGAGCAGCAACGAGGGCAGGGCCGGATGTTTCGCGACGACCGATGCCGATACAGGGCCATCAGAGAAGTTGCGGATCGCGTAGATGGTGAGCGTTTCCTGCGACTCCTGGATCTTCGGTGACTCAAGTCCGATGTGTATGGCGGCCGCCGCGAGAGCCGCATCCTCGCCCATCCACCGCTCAAGGTCGGCTCGCATCTGCTCACCCTCAAGTTCGACAGACAGACCCGCCAGGACGTCAAACGTCGTCCCAGGCGGGATGGTAAGTGCCCATACGATGGTCATCGCCCCAAAGTCGTAGATCTTCGCCACGACGCGAACCGACCATTCCTCACCCCGCACCACGAGCTGACGATCGCTGAGCCCGGCCGACACCGGAGGGTTCGTGAACACCACGCCGTCGCGTTGTCGGTGGAGGCGCAACCTGGCCACCCCGTTTCCGGCGGCCAGAGCACTTCGAAGCTCACGCTCGACCGCTGGGAGATCGACGGTTTCGGCGATGTCGAAGAGGCGGTAGAGAAGAATCTGGCCGGCCGCCACGGTCAGGCTCGAACCAGCGTCGACAGTCCTTCCGTCTTCGGAGCGCTCGCCGTCGGTTTCCACTCTCCTACCGTACGCCGTTGAACAGGAAGACCCTGCGGAAGGTGGCCGTCGAGGGATTCCGGGGGTTTCGGGCAGAACGCCGACGTCACGCTCCACAGATGCCTTTGAACGAACGGGGTATCCCTCGACATAGAGTCCACCATGGAACTTGCTCAAGCCCTCGACTACATCCGCTCACGCAGGAACGGCATCGTCACTGCCGTCAAGCCCGATGGTCGGCCGCAGCTGTCGAACATCACGTACCACCTGGGTGTTGACGGGATCATTCGGATCTCGGTC
>JANMZO010000349.1:0-16265 GCA_031383405.1 Acidimicrobiia bacterium
CGCGAGGTGAAGTAGCACGGCACGGCGCTCCGAACGAGATCCTGGTCGTACGATTCCAGCGAGTGGATGATCTCGGGCAAACAGGCCAGGACCTCATCAGCGGTGATCACGTACTCGTGGTGGATCGTGCCGAGGTGGTCGGCGACGATGCGGGCCGCGGCCAGGTCGGAGCTTCCCTCGACGCCGACGGAGAATGTCTGGAGTTCCCCGAGGTGATGTTTCGCCAGCGCAACGATGATGCTGCTGTCGAGGCCGCCCGAGAGAAACGCTCCGAGCCCGACGTCGCTCATGCAGTGGCTGACGACGCAGGCTTCGAGCGTCTCGCGTACGGCCCGCACGTACTCGTCGGTCGGTCGCTCCACGGGCGTCGTCGTCGGTACCTCGTAGAACATTGTGGTGCCGACGTCGGACACATGGATCGTGCCCGGTGGAAACTCGCGCACAGACGCGCAGAAAGGTGCGAGAGCCTTGAGTTCGGAGGCGAAGAAGATCAGCCCGTTTTCACGCGCCCAATAGAGCGGCTTGATGCCGAGAGGATCTCGGGCCAGCACCAGTCGGTCACCGTCAACGATCGCAAACGCATACATCCCTTCCAGGTGCCGGACGAGATCAGCCCCGTGTCGTGCGTAGAGGTGGAGGATCGCCTCGCTGTCGCTCCCGGTGGTGAAGGCGTGGCCCTTGAACGTTCCGGCCCGAAGCGCCGGGAAGTTGTAGATCTCGCCGTTGGCGGCGATGGCCTGGGTGCGGTCCGCGTTGTAGATCGGCTGGTCTCCGCCGATCGGATCCATGATGCTGAGGCGACGGTGCCCGACCACTCCGATGCCATCGACGACGCAAAACCCTTCGGCATCGGGCCCTCGGTGCGCAAGCAGATCGAGCATCGCCTGAACCGTTGCCTGAACGGTTGATCGTGCCGCACCACAATCGATGGTCGCTCCGGCCTCGGACCAGATCCCTGCGATTCCGCACATGTGGGACCTTCCTTTGGATCGGGGTTTGATCGTCAACAACAATAGACTCGTGCTCGTCAAGCGACAACGAAGGGCACGATGCGCGATCGCAAACGACTGGTGTTGATCCGCCACGGCGACGACCCACCCGACGACCGAGTCGCAACGTTTGCCGCTTCGCGGGGCTGGGAGCTTGACCTTCGCCGACCGTTCAAGGGCGACGACATGGGGCTTCTCGACGAGTCGGTCGTTGGCACGGTCGTCTACGGGGGACCTTTCGTCGTTGATCGAACCGAGGAACATCGATTCCTGCTCGACGAACACCGGTGGATCGAGGACTGTCTCGGACGGGACGTGCCGCTTCTGGGCATCTGTCAGGGCGCGCAGTCACTGGCTCACGTGTTGGGGGCGAGGGTCGGCCCGCCCGAGAGCGGGCAGAGCGAGTTCGGGTACTACGAGGTGCATCCGACCGAGGAAGGGCGCAACGTGCTGCCCGAGCCGTTGTTCTTCGCGCAGTCGCACTTCCACGAGTTCGACATCCCCGTTGGCGGGCTCCGGCTCGCGTACAGCGACGCGTTTCCTAACCAGGCGTTTCGTTATGGGAAGTGCGCGTATGGATTCCAGTTTCATCCGGAGGTGACGATCGAGGGCTTCCGGCGATGGCAGGAGGCCCCTTGGGCCCGCTACCACCTGCCCGGCGCGCAGACCCGCAAACAGCAGACCCAACTCATGTACCGGCACGATGGTGCGCAGGCCAGTTGGTTCATGGGCTTTCTCGACGGATTGTTCCCGGCCTGACGAGCGCCGGGTCTGCTTCTGGCAACGAACCGTTTCTAAACCCCGGCAGTGTCGAGGCTGACCTGCATCTGCCGTAGCTTCTCGAGCGAGATATGGCAGCGCATCAGGTGGCCCGGTTCGACTTCAACGAGGTCGGGTTCGACGGTGTCGCAAAGCTGTTCGACCCCACTGCCCTCGCGGCGCGGGCAGCGTGTATGCAAGACGCAACCGCCGGGCGGGTTGGCCACACTCGGAACCTCTCCCACCAATCGGACCCGATTGGTGGCTTCGCCGTCGATACTCGGTAGCGACGAGACGAGCGCCTCGGTATAGGGATGGTGTGGCCCGGTGAACACGGTGCCGGCCGGGCCGAGTTCCATGATGCGGCCGAGGTACAGAACCGCGATCCGGTCGGAGAGGTAGCGCACCACACCAAGGTCATGGGAGATGAACAGATATGCGACGTTCTCGGACTTCTGGAGATCGACGAGGAGGTTGAGGATCGCCGCCTGCACCGAAACATCGAGAGCGGATGTCGGTTCGTCGCAGACCACGAGTCGAGGGTTACCGGCGAATGCGCGAGCGATGGCCACACGCTGCTTGAGTCCACCGGAGAGCATGACGGGCTTGACCGCGTGGAGCCGGGCGTCGACCCGCATTTCCGTAAGAAGGTCCTCCGCCTTGGCGACACCGAACTCCTTGGTGGTTCTACCCAGTTTGACCACGGCCCGGCTGACGATCTTGCGGACGGAATGGCGCCGGTTCAGCGCGGAGTCGGGATTCTGGAAGACGATCTGCACGGCACCGACTTCGGCTGCGGTTCGCTCGCCCAGCGTGGCCCCGAGCCGGTGGTCGTCGAGCTGTATGACGCTGCCCGTGTCGGGGCCGGTCAGGCCGAGCAGCACCTTCGCCAGTGTCGTCTTCCCGGAACCCGACTCGCCGACAAGGCCGAGTGTTTCACCCGGCTTCATCGACAGGGCGATATCGGTAAGTACGCGAACGGATGCTTCCTGGTTGCCGAACGTCTTGCTCAGGCCGCTGAGCGAAATGAATGACTCCGGGGTGTCTGGTGCCTGGTAGCTCGACGGGCGTACCGCGACTTCCGTCGAACGCGGGAGATTCGGTGCAAGTTCGTGATGGAAGCATCGCGATCGTTGACCGTTTGCAAGCGTGATCATCGGGGGTTTCTCGGCTCGGCATTCCGCCGTGGCGATCGCGCACCGGTCAACGTAGACACAACCGGGAAGGACCGCCCCCAAGGGCGGAAGCGCGCCCGGAATCGTGTCGAGGCGGTGCAGGTCCTTGCGCAAACCGGCCCGGGGGATGCAGCGAAGCAGGCCGACGGTGTACGGGTGGCGGGGATCGCCGAGCAGTTGCACCGTTTCCCCTTCTTCGACGAGTTGGCCCGCGTACAGAACCCCGACGCGGTCGCACATCGAACGGATCACACCGAGGTTGTGACTGATGAACAGCACGGAGGCTTTCGTCTTTTCGCGGAGGGCTCGAACCAGGTCGAGCACCTCGGCTTCAACCGTGGCGTCGAGACCGGTGGTCGGCTCATCGAGAATGAGGAGCCGGGGGTTGGTCGCCAACGCCATGGCGATCACGACGCGCTGCGCCATGCCACCGGACAGTTCGTGTGGGTAACGCTGCATCACCTTGTCGATGTCTGCGATCTGCACGGCGGCCAGAGCTTCTCGCACCTGCGACATGGCCTGCTCCTTGGAGCTCCCACCGATGGTGAAAACCTCCGCGATCTGATTCCCCACGCGAATCGACGGGTTCAGCGCGGCGATCGGACTCTGGTACACCATCGAGATGGCTGAGGTCCGCAGGGTCCGGACTTCGTCGTTCGACATCGAAACGATGTCTTTGCCTTCAAAGCGGATCTGGCCGCCGATGATCGAGCCGTTCCGTGGGAGATAGCGCATCGCCGAATAGGCCGCCGTGGACTTGCCACAGCCGGACTCGCCGACGAGTCCATAGGCCTCGCCGGGTTCGATCGCAAAGGAAACCGATCGAAGCACGGACCGGTTGATCCCGCGCACTTTGTACGCAACCTCAACGTTTTCGAACTCCAGGGTGGGAACAGTGCTCATTGTTCGAATGCCTCAGTTTCAACTACAGATGGTTCAACAGATGTTTCAGCTTCGAGTGTTTTGGTTGTGAGTCCGTCGGCGTTGGCGAATTCACGTGGCCAAAGAGAAGTCATCGTTCGAACGCCTCCGCCAGCGAATCCTGAACGAGGTTCACGCCGATCGCGAGCAGGGCGATCGCAGCCGCAGGGAAGACCGTGGCCGACCAGTTGAGGCCGTTCAGCAGGTTGTACGACTCGGCGACCTGGGTGCCCCAGTCGGGTGACCCGGGGCCGGCCCCCGCTCCCAGGAATGAAAGGGTTGCGATGGCGAAGATCGCGTAACCGAGTCGCACGGTGAACTCCACGAGGAGCGCCGGGAGGATGTTGGGCAGCAGCTCATTGAAGAGGATGTGCGGGGTCTTCTCCGTTCGGAGTCGGGCCGCCGAGATGTAGTCGAGCTCCGCTTCACCGAGCACCGAAGCGCGAACGGTTCGGGCGATGATCGGCGTGAACACGAACGAGATGATGAACAGCACGATCAACATCGACTTGTTCTTCACCGTTGCGATGATCAGCAGTGCGAACACGACTGTCGGCATCGACATGAGAACGTCGGCGATGCGCATGAGTACTTCATCGACCATGCCCTTGAAGTAACCGGCAGCCATCCCCATGATCGTGCCGAAAATGGTGGCCACGATGGTGGCGCCGAGAGCAACGAATACGATCACGCGAGCACCGACGATGACCCGACTGAACACGTCGCGTCCGAGATTGTCGGTTCCGAACCAGTGTTTCACCGACGGACCCTTCAGCTTGTGGAACAGGTCCTGTGCAGCCGGATCCTGCGGAGCGATGATTGTGCCGAAGAACGCGCACAGCAGCCAGAAGCCGGTGATTACGACACCGATGACGAACGTCGGCTTTCGCAGGAGTAACTGCCACCGTTCGCGACGTTGCGCTTTGATTTCCTCCTGGGCCCGGGCGCGAACGCTCTCAGCCGTTACCGGTTCGTTGACGATGTCGGTGGAGCTGTCGGTCGTCACTTGATGACCCCCTGTCGGATGCGTGGGTTCAACATGGTGTAGAGAAGATCGGCGAGGAACGTCGTGAACACGAAGATCGTCCCGACGATGAGCACCGCCGATTGCAGGAGCGGGAAGTCTCGTTGGCGGACCGATTCGAGAAGCAGCTGGCCAAAGCCGGGGTACTGGAACGCGAGTTCAACGGCGACGAGACCGCCGATGAGATAACCGGCCTGGGTGGCTACGACGGCGATCGTCGGCATCAGCGCATTGCGGAGCACGTGTTTGCTTATGACGGTTCGCATCGGCAAACCCTTGAGTTCCGCGGTTCGGGTGTAATCGGCATCCAGGGCCTCGAGGACACCGGCCCGTGTGATGCGGGCGATGTAACCGAACAGGACCAGGATCAGACACGATGCCGGAAGGATCAGGTATTTGTACTGCGTGAAGATGCTCGGGTTGTCGACCAGTTGACTGGCCAACGCGGAGACCGGGAGCCACTTCAGCTTCAACGCGAAAATCACCTTCAGGAACACCGCCCACACAAACTCCGGAATCACCGCAGCCGAGAGTCCGCCCACGGTCACGATGCGGTCGATGATCGTGCCCCGTTTCAGTGCTGCGATCACGCCTCCGAAGATACTGAGAGGAACGACCACGACGAAGGAGAGAATGGCCAGCCGCGCTGAGTATCCGAGGGCAGGTCGCAGCTTCTCCGAAACCGGTACTCCGTATGCATATGAAGTTCCGAGATCCCCGCGCAAAGTATGACTGATCCAGTCGAAGTACTGGGTGGGGATAGGCCGGTCGGTTCCGAGTTCGTGGTTCAGTTGTTTGACGGAGTCGGCATCGGCGAACGGACCCAGGATCTTCTTTGCGACATCACCCGGGAGTAGGTGGGTGGCGAAAAAGATCACCAGCGAGAGGAGGAACAGGGTGAGTATGGCGAGAAGAAGGCGGCGTAGAAGGAAGCGCTTCATGGAAGGCGAACTCGCTTAGGTGCGCGTATGTGGGGGTTTCGGATAGGGGTATGCAAAACGGCCCGAGCAACCAGGTTGCATCGGGCCGTTCAGCGGAAAAAAGTCAGATTGTCAGCACAGCGGCAAGGCTACGCGAGTTTCGCCTTCGTCGTCTCGAGCACGCTCATGCCGTTGGTGTAATGGCCTGAAAGGCCCTTCTTGGCGACGTCGAGGACGTTTCCGAAGAACGTGAAGCCGACCGGGGAGTCCTCCAGGAGGATCTCCTGGATCTTCTTCGACTGTGCCTTCTGAACGGTGATGTCAGGCGAACCCACGAACGTCTTCACCGCAGCGTCGAACTCGGGGTTGGCGTAATGGGCGGCGTTCCACACACCGCCCGTGATGAGCGCCGAGTTTAGGTACACGTTGGGCACGCCGCGGTGACCGTATTCGGTGATCCCGAAGTCGGAGTTGAGCCAGCTCGGAGCCCGCTTGTCGTCGTAGTAGGCCGAGCCGTCGTTGTCGGCAATGTCGATCTTGACGTTGATGCCGATCTCCTTGGCCGACTGCGCAACGATCTGGGCCAGTGCCGAGAGGTCGGCGCGGCCCCAGGTTGAGAGCGTGACGTCGAATCCGTTCGGCTTTCCGGCCGCGGCCATCAGCGACTTGGCCTTGGCGATGTCTTTCTTGCGCTGCGGCACGGTCTTGTCGGTGGTGGCGTAGCCGGGTGACATCGGGCTGTCGTTGCCGACGGTCGCGAAGCCGTTGGAAACGCCCGCCACAATTCCGGGCCGGTCAAGGCTCAACAGGAGCGCTTGGCGCAAACGCTTGTCGGTCGAGAACGGGCCCTTGTCGCAACGCAGGTGGATCTGCAGGTGACCGGCGGTGGGTGACTGCGAGACGGTGAAGTTCGGATCGTTCTGGAGCGTCAGGGCGGTGGTCGATGAAGCAAACGCGTCCCAGTCGTTCTGACCTGACTGCAGGGCGGCGAGGCGGGCACCGTCGTCGGTGTACTGCGTAACCTGGAGCTTCTCGAAATTGGGCTGGCGCGTTTTGTCCCAGTAGTTCGGGTTGCGCTTGAACGTGACGCCCTGGCCTACGGTGTACTTCTCGAGCATCCATGGGCCGCACCCGATGAACGTGGATTCCCATGAGCCGTCGACGTAGTCCTTCGGCAGGATGATCGTGTTGTAGTTGTCGGAGCTGATGATGTACGGGAAGGCACCGACGGCCGACGAGAGCTGGAACTGAACCGTGAACGGGTCGACCTTGGTCGTGGCGCCCTTGACCAGTACACCTTTGAACGCTGAGAGCGCGTTGGACTTGTTGGCCGGATCGGCCAGCCGGTCAAACGTGGCGACCACGTCGTCTGCGGTCAGCGGTGCGCCGTTGTGGAACTTGATGCCCTTACGGATCTTGAACGTCCACACCGTGGAGTCGGCGTTGGCCTTCCAGCTTTCGGCGACGCGCGGTTCCAGGACGCCCTTGTTGTTGTCGTACGAAAGGTATTCGCCGGCGAGGCCGAGGAGCAGAAGGGCTCCACCGTTGTTTGCGATCACGGGGTCGATCTTGCTGCCCGGGGCGATGGTGCTGATACGGAGCAACGGCTTGCGCTTGCCGGTCGCTGCCTTCTTGGCTGCGGCACTAACGGGTGAACCGCCGGCGAACAGACCGGCCAGCGACACGCCCATACCGGCTACCGAGGCCGCCGCCATGAACTCGCGACGGGAAAGGCCGCCGGTTCGCATTTCGTCGATCAGGTGGTTTTCACGTTCGGACAGCCCAAGGCGCGTGGCTTCAAGGCTGTAGCGTTCAATACTCATGTAGATAGGTCCCCCATAGTGGTGGCGACCAGCTGAAACGGTCACTGACGGGTCATGAGACACGACGCAAACAGGGAGTGTGCGGCACGGAGTGTTCACTGGTACGACAGTAACCACCGGCTGGTCGCAAGTGGCCCGACCGTTCTACCCTGAAACGATCGTTCCGTCAATTGACGCGAGTAACAATTACGTGAAATCCGTTTAGCGACCCCCGCCAACCGGAACGTTGATCCCGCAGGCCTTGGCGGCAGCTTCAAAAGCCGCCCGCTTGTCGGCCGTCGGTGCGACCGGCTTCGTAGCTGAACTGCCAGCGGCCGGTGCCGCCGGTCGCACGAATCCCTTCGCCGCCAGGCACGCCTGCTGCTCCGTCGTGAGCATCGGGCGGTGACCGCCGGGGCCGCCGTGACGGTTGTGATCGTCGCCGTCCGGGCCGGGACCTCGGTGGCCGCCGCTTGGCAGGGTCACACCGCATGCCGTCGCTGCGGCCTGACGGGCCGCCCGTTCAGCAGTTCGCTCCGCCTCGGTCGGCCGGGTCTTGGCTTCCGCGGTGGAGTCGGCCGCGGGTTTGGTCTTCGGGCCGAAGCCTTTCGCGCTAAGACACGCCCGTTGTTCGGCCGTCAGGGGAGAGGGCCGGCCGGTTGCGGTCGTCGAATCTGACGCTGTGGTCGTTTGAGCGATCGCGTTGCCTCCGATCGCCAGGACGGACGCGGCCGTGATTCCGCCGATGATGGCACAGCGACGAAAGGAAGAGAGCGTCGAGGGTGTAGCGGTTGATCGCATGGGTTTCACTCCGGGAGGGGTTGGTTCGGTCGATCCGGCTGATCTGACTTCACCAGATTGACAGCTCCCGGTAAGAAGCGGCCTTACCGATTCCTAAAGGACGGTAAGAAAAGTTGGCTCGTGCCGGGCGAACCCGTGAAGGTCGTGCCCCAACTGGACCATAAGGAAGCGCGTCCCTGCTCACCAACTCTGCGGCGCACACCGATCCGAGCCCGTTCGAAAGGCGCACAGCGCGCGTTGCCTCTGGCCCTGACCCGCTTGCCCGAACGTCTGTTGAACGGGACCGGGTCTCCGACCGGTCACCGACGGATTGACGTCACCGACCCGGATTGACGTCACCGACGGATTGACGTCACCGACGGATTGACTTCACCAACGGATTGACTTCATCGACCGGGTGGCGCTGGTTCTGTGCCGGAGGAGAATTCTGCGCCTGAGGAGAGCGTTGAGACCTTGAGGCGAGCGATGAATGGGAGGGCGAGGAATGCAATGCCCGCTCCGATCCGGAAGGCGACATCGATGCCGCGGTCCCGGGCGAACGGGCCGAGCACCAGACCTCCAAGACCCATGCCGACATCAAAGAACATCGAGATGCTCGACAGGAGTGAGCCGCGTTCGGTCGGGTCGGTGAGGCCGTTCAGGCTGATTGCCGACATCGTCGGGAACAGCAGTGAGATCCCAGCCGCAATGAACACGGCCCCGACGTAGAGGCCTCGCGAGCTGTCGCTGAATCCGATGATTGACAGACCGAAGCAGATCGACAGTGTGGTCACCACCGCGCATCTCTTCAGGCCAATGCGCTCCGGGACCTTGGCCCCGAAGAACCGGATGGTGAGTGACGTGACGCTGTAAACGACGAACAGTCCGCCGACGCCCCGCATCCCGAGTCCGTCAGCCCTGAGGGCGATGTATGCCGCCCACGCGCTCCACCCGGTGGTGACAAACAGGTAGGCGATACCCGGCCTCAAAGCCTTTGGGTGAAAGACCTCCCGGATCGTGAGCCGGCCGCGGGTCCTCGCGGCGGTTTGTGCCCATTCCTTTCTGATGCGAAGTGCGAGCGCCAGCGCGAGAAGTGCGGAGATGAGAGGCAATAGCAGCGCTGCCGAGAAGTGCCGGGTTACGGCGAGCCGGTCGGTGGCGAGGGGTCCGATTGCGTAAGCGACGAAGATCGGGCCGGATCCGAGCGCTATCGCTTCGGCTTGGCGGTTCGGTGGAACCGAAGCGGTCGTGAATGTCGCCACCGAGGTCCAGAGGAATGTCTCACCGAACGCGATCAGGACTTCACAGCCGGCAAGCACGACCAGATTTCTCGCGTGGAACATGACGGACACTCCGGTGACGAGCATCGTGCCCCCGACCAGGGCCAGTCGACGGACGCCCTGGCGCATCACAAACGAGAGGAGCGGGCGGCAGCAGATCGCAGCGAGCGCGAAGGTGGCCGAGATTCGACCCACGTCGGCTGCGTCACCGTTGAGCCCTCCCGTCACCAGTCGGGGCACGATCGGGAAGAGGGAGCCGAGGGAAAAGAATACGAGAAACGTGATCGCCAGGCCGGTTGTGAAAGCGGGAGACCGGAATGGCGACGTGGTTCGGATGACCGACCATTCCACAGTGCTCGGGTCCCGTCAAAGCGCTTAGCGGGGAGTTGAACTGGTACCGCTTCCCTGAAGCAGGCAGACTTGGACTCCGGAGCACCGAAGCCCTCGGTGCACCCCGCGAGGAGTCCCCGATGACCGGTCTTATCTCGTATGGCACCTACGTGCCGTACTTCCGCCTTGACAAGAGGGCGATTACGACAGCGATGGGAGCCGGCGGGGGCAAGGGTACGCGCGCCGTCGCGTCCTACGACGAAGACACCACCTCCATGGGGGTGGAAGCGGCCCGCAATGCGTTGGCTGCGCTGCCCGGGGCCAAGGCGCGGGCGCTGGTGTTCTCCACCACCGATCCGGGTTATCTCGACAAAACGAACGCGACAGCGATCCATGCGGCTCTTGGTCTTCCCCAGGAAGCGTTCGCCGTTGATGCGATTGGTTCGGTCCGTTCGGGGGTCGGCGCGCTGTTTCTCGCGGCGGGTTGCGCAAACCCTACGTTGGTGGTGCTGTCCGACCGCCGAACCGGTCAACCGACCAGCAGCGATGAGGCCAACGGTGGCGACGCCGCTGTCGCGCTGCTGTTCGGGACGGAAGGGGTTGTGGCCGAGTTGGTTGCACACGCCAGTTCGACCGCCGAGTTTCTCGATCGCTGGCGGGCTCCGGGATCATCGAGTTCGCAGCTCTGGGAGGAACGATTCGCCGAGACCATATACGTTCCTCTCGCTCAGGGCGCGATCACCGACGCGTGCAAACAGGCGGGCATCACTGCTGACACGATCGACCATCTCGTGGTGACCGGCACCCACATGCGTGCCGTTGGTGTGATTGCCAAGAGCGCCGGCGTGAAAGTAGGCACACTTACTGATGACCTGACCGGCTCGATCGGTAACGCCGGAGTGGCGGCGAGTTCGCTAATGCTTTGCACGGCCCTCGACCGGGCCGGGTCCAACGAGGTGATCGTCCAGGTCTCGGTGGCTGACGGGGTCGACGTTCTGGTGTGGCGCACGACGACGCAACTGGCCAAGTTCAAAGCGGCGCGTACGTCAGCCACGCTGGCCGCGCAGATCGCCGCCGGCAACGCCGGGCTCTCGTACACCCAGTTCCTGTCGTGGAAGGGTGAACTCCGGCGGGAGCCACCGCGGCGCCCGGATTTCGACCGCCCTTCCGCTCCTGCCATGTCGCGCGACGACGGCTGGAAATTCCCTTTCACCGGATCACGCTGCACGGCCTGCGGGACGCGGCATATTCCCCCGCAGCGTGTCTGCGTCACCTGTCGGGCCATCGACCGGATGGAAACCGAGCGTCTGGCCGATGTTCCCGCGACCATCGCGACCTTCACCATTGACCGCCTCGCCTTCTCCCCGAGTCCGCCCGCGATCTTCGCTGTGGTCGACTTCGATGGTGGTGGCCGCTTCAGCTGTGAGCTCACCGATGCGGATCCGGCCTCGGTCGCGATCGGCCAGCGGGTGGAGATGACGTTCCGTCGCCTTTACACGGCACATGGCATCCACAACTACTTCTGGAAAGCCCGACCGATTCGGGTGCAGTAGTTGTCTTATCGATAAGCACGCGTAGTATAGGAACCTAACCCGAAGTCCCGAGCAATCGACATCGAAGCACCGAGAAAGGGCGAAAGCCATGGCATCACGAGGAATCTGCGACCGGGTAGCAATCGTTGGAATGGGGTGCACTCCGTTCGGCGAACACTTCAACAAGAGCGTCGACGATCTCCTCATCGATGCAACGAAGGAGGCCTTTGCGTCAACCAACCTGACGATCGACGACATCGACGCGTTCTGGCTCGGAACGATGGGCTCGGGGATCTCGGGTCTGACTCTGTCGCGTCCGCTCAAGATTGACTACAAGCCGGTCACCCGGTTGGAGAACATGTGTGCGACCGGCTCGGAAGCATTCCGCAACGCCAGCTACGCCGTCGCGTCGGGAGCTTTCGACATGGTGATGGCCATCGGCGTGGAGAAGCTCAAGGACTCGGGATATTCGGGGCTCACGATCGGAGCCCCGCCCAGCGACGGCACGGAGTCGACCATGACCGCACCGGCGAGCTTTTCCCTGCTGGCACCGGCGTACGCCAATAAATATGGAGTGAGCGACACCGACCTGAAAGAAGTGCTTACCCGAATCGCGTGGAAGAACCATCGCAACGGCGCCCTCAACCCCCGGGCCCAGTTCCGCAAAGAGGTCTCGAAGGAGACGATCGCGTGTTCGCCCCTGATTGCCGGTCCGCTCGGAATCTTCGACTGCTCGGGTGTGTCCGACGGTTCAGCCTGCGCCATAATCGTGCGGGCCGAGGACGCGTACAAGTACACCGACAAGCCCATATTTGTAAAGGCGCTTTCATTCGTCGCCGGTCCGGGTGCGGGTCCGCTCGACTCGACCTATGACTACACAAGTTTCCGTGAAGTGGTGCGCTCAGCCGAAGATGCATATGCACAAGCCGGAGTCACCGATCCTCGCGGTCAGTTGGCTATGGCGGAAGTGCACGACTGCTTCACGCCGACCGAGCTTGTGCTGATGGAAGACCTTGGGTTCTCGGCCCGCGGCATGGCATGGAAAGACGTGCTGGCCGGTACCTTCGATCTCGACGGCGATCTGGCGATCAACCCTGACGGTGGACTCAAGAGCTTCGGCCATCCAATCGGGGCCTCCGGCCTGCGAATGCTGTTCGAAGCCTGGCTTCAACTACGGGGTGAGGCCCCCGAAGCTCGAACCATTGCCGCGGTCAAAGCAGGCAAGAAGATGGCCATGACCCATAACCTTGGTGGCGCTCCCGGTAACTGTGTGAGCTTCGTCAGCATCGTCGGCAGCGAGCAGACCCGCTGAGTTGGCTCCCCTCCGAAGCAACGCCGGATACGGCGAATCGATTCTCGGCCACGTCGGGAGTACGTTGGTGGCGCGCCGGTCGACGGCACCTTGAGAGGATGGTTCGATATGGCTACCTATGATCTTGTCGTTCGAAACGCAACGGTGGTTGATGGGACGGGAGGTGAACCCCGGGTGGCCGACGTGGCCGTTGCAAACGGAGTGATCGCCGAAGTCGGTCGAGTCGCAGACCGGGGGCACCGGGAGGTTGAGGCTGAAGGAGCGCTGCTCACGCCGGGGTTCGTCGATATCCATACGCACTACGACGGTCAGGCCACCTGGGACAGTGCGCTGGCACCGTCGAGTTGGCACGGCGTCACCACGGTCGTGATGGGCAACTGTGGTGTGGGATTCGCTCCCGTGAGGCCGGGTAATCGCGAGCGGCTCATCCAGTTGATGGAGGGGGTGGAAGACATTCCGGGGACCGCGCTCCATGAGGGCCTCAGTTGGGACTGGCAGAGCTTCCCCGAATACCTCGACTATCTCGACCGGCGGCCGCGTGACATCGAACTCGGCGCGCAGCTTCCGCACGGACCCGTGCGCCTGCACGTCATGGGTGAGCGGGGAGCGACCCAGCAGCCGGCCACGCCCGACGACATTGCCCAAATGGCCGAGATTGCCCGACTCGCGGTTGAGGCTGGAGCGCTCGGCTTCACCACATCACGCACGCTCAACCACAGGTCGAGCCTGGGGGAGCCAACCCCTTCGCTTCGCGCCGAAGCAGACGAACTTATCGGAATCGCCCAGGGGATGGCGGCGGCCGGAAAAGGCGTGCTGCAGGTGGTCAGTGACTTCCTCGACATGGAGGGTGAGCTGAGCCTGTTCCGCCGCATGGCCGAAGAATCCGGCCGACCGATTTCGGTGTCGATTGCGCAGGGCCCGCGTCGCCCCGACGACTGGCGGGCCGAGCTCGACCAGTTCTCTGCAGCGACAGCAGCTGGTGTCCAGATGCGTGGTCAGGTCGGTGCCCGAGCGGTCGGTCTGCTGATGGGGTTCGAAGCGACGTTGAACCCGTTCATGTACTCCGACGCCTACCGCGATATAAAAGACCTGCCATTGGCGGAACGGGTCGGACGCCTGCGCCGGCCCGAGGTGCGCGAAGCGGTGATTGCCCAGATGACGATCGACCAGAAGGGTGTGCTCGGTAGCCGGGCGATTCATCAGTTCGGCATCATGTTCCGCCTCGGTAACCCGCCGAACTACGAGCCGTCGCCGTCGGACTCGGTCAGGGCCACCGCTGAGCGCGAGGCACGCCAACCCGCCGAAGTGGCCTACGACTGGTTGCTCGAAGATGAGGGTAAGGCACTGCTGTATCTCCCGACGCTGAACTGGGCGGCGGGCAACCTCGATGTCGTTCGTGAAATGCTTCTGCACCCGGCATCGGTGCCGGGATTGAGCGACGGCGGCGCTCACGTGGGCACGATCTGCGACGTGAGCTTTCCGACCACGCTGCTGCAGTGGTGGGGCCGTGACCGTCCCACCGGCCGGATTCCGGTCGAAACGCTGATCGCCAAACAATCGCGTATGACGGCGGAAACAGTTGGACTGTTCGACCGCGGGGTGATCGCTCCCGGTTACCGGGCCGACCTCAACATCATCGACTTCGACAAGCTGCGCCTTCATGCTCCGCAGATCGTGCATGATCTTCCGGCGGGCGGTCGTCGCCTTCTTCAACGCGCTGACGGCTACCGCCACACGTTCGTCAAAGGCGTTGAGATCATGCACAACGGCGAGTCGACCGGAGCCACCCCAGGCGGCGTCGTACGGGGACCGCAAGCTGCACCAGGTTACCAAGGTCGTTGAAAGTACGCGACCTTCGGATGTTTGCGCCCGGTAGGTGGGCGCAAACATCCAAACGTCGAATCAGCACCCGCACCCACCCGTCGCCCACCGACCTTAAGGACACCCATGAAGCAGTTTGGTTTTCCCGTTATCAGCGCCGACTCCCACATCACCGAGCCGCCCGACTGTTACAGCGCCCATATTGACCCGGCGTTTCGCGATCGGGCGCCGCACATGGTGACCGACGAGAAGCGCGGTGACATGTACATGGTTCCCGGCATGAAGAATCCGATCGCAATGGGCCTCGTCGCCGCAGCCGGAAAGTTACCTGAGGAGCTCACGCGGTCGGGGGTGTTCTTCGCCGACCTCCACCGCTCCGGTTGGGACCCGACCCACCGTATCGCCGACCAGCGCCGTGACGGTGTCGCGGCCGAGGTGATCTACCCGACTGTAGGCATGGTGATCTGCAACCATCCCGACATAGATTATAAGCGCGCTTGTTTTCAGGCGTACAACCGCTGGATCACCGGATACTGCAGTGAAGATACCAGTCGACTGCTCGGGGTCGGGCAGACGGCGCTGCGGACCGTGGAGGAAGGTATAGCCGATCTCGAGTCGATCAGGGCGATGGGACTTCGTGGCGTGATGATGCCGGGCATGCCCGGCGTCGAGGACTACGACTCTCGCGTGTGGGACCCGTTCTGGGAAGCGGCCGTAGCGCTTGACCTCCCGCTCAGTTTCCATATTCTCACGACGCGGGGCGAGGCCACCCGCGGCCCGCGGCTGAACACCTTCCTGTCGATCATCCGGGGTATTCAAGACATCATGGGAACGCTCATATACGGCGGCGTGTTTGAACGACATCCCTTGCTAAGGGTGGTGTGCGTGGAGGCCGACGCGGGCTGGGTACCGCATTACATGTACCGGATGGACCATGCGTACAAGCGTCACCGTAACTGGCTGCAGCCGGGTACGACCTTGTCGAAACTTCCGTCTGAGTACTTTGCCGAGCACATCTACGTCACGTTCCAGGATGACTGGACGGCGTTCCGTCAGGCTGACGATATGAACTGGCGTCGCTTGATGTGGGCCAACGATTTCCCGCACTCCGACTCAACGTGGCCGTGGTCGCAGGAAATGCTCGCCACCCACTCGGCGTCGCTCACCGACGACCAGCGCCACGCCATCCTGAGCACGAACGCCGCCGACCTCTACGGTGTCGACCTGGCTGTTCTGGCCGCCAACGCCGCATAGCGCCCGTGGCTCGATCGGGTGGGATTTATTAGGCTCCGGGCCTAATCGAAACCACCCGATTTCCGGTCAGCGACCGAGCATCCCGTAGGCCCGCTCAGGATGAATGCGAAGCACGAGGCGTTGATCGGCGACCATTGCACCGCGGTACTCGTCCCAGTTCGGATGCTCTCCCTGCACCGCCCACAGACACCGTTGAACGACCGGTTATCGATAGACATAGAGTCGACCATGGAACTTGCTCAAGCCCTCGACTACATCCGCTCACGCAGGAACGGCATCGTCACTGCCGTCAAGCCCGATGGTCGGCCGCAGCTGTCGAACATCACGTACCACCTGGGTGTTGACGGGATCATTCGGATCTCGGTC
>JANMZO010000311.1:0-20503 GCA_031383405.1 Acidimicrobiia bacterium
GGGGTGGCCGACTTCCCCCGGACCCCCCAGTGGGGGCGGGCCGGGGCCCGCCACTCAGGATCGGCGAGCCGAGCCATCTTCTGGTCGTGAGGGCCGTTGAGCAGTTCATTCCACGCAGGAATGCGCTGGAACACGATCGACTTCTCAAAGCCGAAAAACGGCTCCAAGGGCTTGAAGCCCACCGTCGACCACATGTCTGCTCCCTCGCCCCGGAACTTCCTCTGCAACTCCTGCAACGGACCCCGCTTGGGGCGGTCCATCACATCGGTCGGAATACCGGGCCACTGACCCCGGACACCGGCCTCGCGACAGAGTCGACCGAACCGCTCGGCGTCACCGAGGAAGTGCTCAGGATCGTTGAAACGTGTGATGACCTGGAACGTGCGGCCGGGATACCTGGCGAGCACCGCGAGAAGCGCCGCGTATTCCCGGTCGTCGGCGAAGTAACCGGGCACGAGCCGCAAGGTGCGGTCCTTGTCGAAGTGGTTCAGGGACAGCCCCACCGCCCCGTGCCGCAGACCTTCGTCGAGGATCTCGCACATCTGCGCGACCTCGTCATCGGTTGCGTTGCGGGTCCACGCGTCAGGGCCCATCACGAACGTGCGAAGCGCGAGATGACCGAGATAACCCGCGACGTTGACCGACGTGGGTTGACCTTTAACCGCCACTGCGTACTCGGGCCAGCGTGACCAACTCCACGGAAGCTCCTTGTGGAACGCGTCGAGTGGAAGATCCTCCAGGAAACAGAGCAGGTCGACGATCTCATCACGTTGGGCCCCGGCGAGGGGGGAGATCGAGTTACCGCAGTTGCCGAAGACGACCGTCGTGTTGCCGTAGGCCGGGAGCGGATCGAGATCCGGACTCCACCACATGGCCCCATCGACGTGGGTGTGCGTGTCGATGATGCCCGGGATCACGTACGCGCCGACTGCGTCGATAACCAGCTCGCCGTTCGGCGTAAGACCCGGGCCGATCTCAACGATGACACCGTCGCTCACGCGGACGTCAGCGACGTAGGCGGGCGCACCCGTTCCATCGACGACCTTGCCACCCCGTACCAGCACGTTACCCATTTGCGCTCCTCCTGTCGGTTACCCGGTCCGCCCGGGTCCGGGCTTGCCTGTAGCAGTGTGACAGTAACCGAGACCATCGCCCCATGCCATTCAACGGACGCCAGTCGACGGAGTCCCATTTCACGGACGCCCGCGGGTCCGGCCAACAAGTTCAGACGCCTGAAGGTAGAGTCGTGACAACTGAACAAGGAGGCTAAGTGATGCGCGTACTGTTGACTGGCGGTACCGGTTTTCTTGGTGGACACGTGCTCAAGGCCCTTGTCACAGCGGGTCACGAGCCGACCGCCCTCGTGCGCAGTGCGGCCAAGCTCGAACAGGTCAAAGGCATCCACGGAATCAGCGCAGCCGCGGTCGGGGTTGTCGTCGGCGACATTCTCGACGCGGCGTCGGTCGCAAAGGCGATGGAAGGGGCCGACGCGTGCATCCACTCGGCCGCGTTCACTACCTTGGATCCGGCGGAGCAGCACAAATGCGTCGAGGTCAACGCTCCCGGGACCAGGATCGTCCTCGATGCCGCGGTGGCTGCCGGGTGCGACCCGATCATCCACATGTCGTCGATGTCGTGCATCTTCCCGCCGGTGGGAGACCTGGCCGATCCCTACATCGACCCCGTCCATTCGACCGAGGCTCCGTACGCCAGGTCCAAAGCCGACTCGGAGCACTACGCACGTGAACTCCAGGCGGCCGGCCGGCCGGTCACCATCGTGTATCCCGCCGGCGTGACCGGTCCAGATGACGCGGGCTTCAATGTCATGTCGATGGTGCTCACGGGAGTCGTCGGGGCCGAGTTCCTGATGAGCGCTCCGAGCGGCGGATGGTCGCTCGTCGACGTTCGCGACCTGGCGACCGCGATCGCCGCGATGGTGGCACCGGGCAAAGGTCCGCGTCGCTACATGGCAGGGGGCAACACCGTCGACTGGGCCGAGTTCAACCGGGTCATCACCGACGTCACCGGACGGGAGCGTGCGGTCTACCCCATGACCCGCGAGCAACTGCTCGAGAACCTCGACGAGGAGGCTGTCGACATCATGCTCGGCCTGAAGCCTTCGAACGAGGCACCGCTGCGAGCCGACACCGGAGTGCACTGGCGACCCATCGACGACACGGTACGCGACACCGTTAACTGGTTGATCACCCACGGGCACCTCGACCCGGCATGGGCCCCGGCGCTGTCGCGCTAACACCGCGACGCGTAACTGGGTGGACGGGGTGGACGGGCTGTTGTGACGCCAGGCGAACGCGGAGTCATCGTCGCCTCGGCGAACTTCCGCGATCTCGGCGGCCTTCGAACCCTCGCCGGGAACGAGACCCGCTACGGTCGACTCTTCCGCAGCGGCCACCTTCACGAACTGAACCCGGCGGAACGGCTGCGCGTCGAATCGCTCAACCTGTCCACGATCGTGGACCTGAGACGTCCATCAGAAGTGGAGACGCGCCCCACCCCGACGTTCGGAACGGAACGCAACACCAACATTTCGCCGGCGGCGAGCGCCGACGAATTCGCAGAGATCGCAGCGATCGCGCTCGAACCGGCCAAGGCTGAACACGCCGCCTCGCTCGCCGTGAAGTACTACCGCGAGAACGTGTTGAGTCGCCTCGATTTCTACCGTCCGGTGATATGTGAGGCCATCGATCCCGACAACCACCCGCTCCTGTTTCACTGCACGGCCGGAAAGGACCGCACCGGGTTCGTGGCGGCGGTCCTGCTGGAACTTCTCGGTGTCGACCGTCCGCATGTCATCCGCGACTATCTGGCGACCAACGAACTCCGACGCGAATGGACGGCGCAGCACCTGATGAACTACCGGCGACGCGTGGCCGAGCAGCGCGGAGTCGACATGATGGAGGTGTCGGAGGCCGATCTCGCCACGACGAGGATGGTGCTGATCGCGGAAGCGGTGTACATCGAAGCCTCGCTCGATGCGGTGGAGGAGCGGTTCGGAACTTGGGATGCCTTCCGGACCTCGGGGCTCGGAATCAGCGACTCCGAACTTGACCGCTTCCGCAGATCGATGCTGCACTGACGCAGACCGTCTCGTTGGAGCCGGTGCGGCGTCTTCGAAACGCGTTGCTGGGCACGAGGCGCGGGAGAACCCGTAGTATCGCCGGGCATGACCGACACATCGAGCAGCGCAGCCATTGCCGACTGGTTCATGGACGACACGCCATCGACGTCGTTCCCGATCTATACGCGGGGTAACACCGGTGAGGTGTTTCCCGACCCCATCTCGCCGCTGACCGCCGACTTCACCTGGCAGGGTCCGGGCGACGAGGGACTGCGCGACTGGATGGGCGGCTATTCACTTGAGCTTGAGGAGCTTGATCCCGGACAGAAGGTGATGTTCGAGATCTTCGGAGCGTATGTTTTCCTCAACTTGAGCGTTGCCCGGCTGTCGGGTGCCCGCACCCCGGGGATGACGCCGGAGCAGGTTGACATGGCCTACTTCGGTACGGATTCCAGCCTGCCGCCCCACGTGCCCCGCGCGGCCGATGACGACCCCGTGATCCAGGCGCGCTGCGGGGCCAAGATGTATTCGTTTCTGACCGCGACCGACTTCCCCGAAGTCGACCGTCAGCGTTCCCAGGCCGAGGAGGTGGTGGCGACCCGCCCCCGGTTGGCCGACCTGGATCCGGCGCAGCTCGTCGCCCGGATGCGCGAAATGAAGCCGTGGTTTCGGCGGATCTTCGAGGTCCACGGTCAGGTCAGCATGGGGGCCGGAGTGGTCCTCGGAGCGCTCACCCAACTGGCCATGGGGATGGGACGCCCCGGACTCGACATGCGCGTCGCCGGCGGCCTCGGGGGTGTCGACTCGGCCGAACCGAGTTGGGTCATGTGGGATCTCGGACGGGTGGTCGCAGCGTCGGAACCACTCACGAAGGCCTTTGATGCCGGCGTTACGGGCCTCCCGGAACGGCTTGACGCCCTGGGCGAACCGGCGGCGGCCTTCCTGGCCGGATTCGCCGACTTCCAGCGCCACTTCGGGAGTCGCGGACCCAACGAATGGGAGTTGCGCTCCGATACCTGGGGAACGAGGGCCGAACTGGCGCTTGCAATGATCGACCGCATGCGGTTGACCCCGGAATCCGGGGCTCCACAGGGAAGGCACGAGGAAGCTCGTACGCGAGCCGTGGACGCCCTCGCTGAATTCCGAACCCTTTGCGCCGTTGATCCTCAAGCGGCAGCCACGCTGGAAATGGCAATCACCGCAGCCTCGGTGTTCCTGCCCGGACGCGAGCGCTCGAAGACGACGATCGTGAAAATCGTCCACGAAACTCGACTCGCGGCGCTTGAACTCGGCCGGAAGCTTGCTGCGGCCCGTCACCTCACCGACGCCCGGCACGTGTTCATGCTCCGCGACAGCGAACTCGACGCCGCAGTGGCCGGGCCTTCGTTCGCCGAGGAGGCGGCCCGGCGCGAAGCGCATTATCTCCAGTTCGCAGAACTCGAACCACCCTTTGTCTTTGTCGGTGAACCGCCGGCCGTCAGCAGCTGGCCGCGAAAGGGCGCGGCCACCCGCACGATCGCTGAAGTCGGAACCGTCCTCCGAGGGATCGGGGGTTCGGCCGGTTCGGCGACCGGTCGGGCGAAGATCATCACCGATCCGTCGGAGCCTGCTGACTTCGAACCCGGCGACATTCTCATCGCACCGATCACCGACCCTTCGTGGACGCCGTTGTTTGTGCCCGCTGCGGCCGTCGTCGTTGACGTGGGTGGTTCGGTGAGCCACGCCGTTATCGTCAGTCGCGAACTCGGGATTCCCTGCGTTGTATCGGTGACCGGAGCAACAACCTCGATCCCGACCGGCGCCTTGGTACGGGTCGACGGTGACGCGGGAACGGTCACGATCCTCGCCCTCCCCTAGTAGCCCCTAGTAGTGGTCCGTCGCTGATGGTCCGTCGCTGATGGTCCGTCGCTGAAATGCCGGGATGACGTGGTGAGAAGGTGGAACCTCGTTCACCGTCCGGTTGCCTCCCGAAGCGCTCCAAGCGCGTCGAGGTCGGAGATCGCCGCTTCGGCTCTGTTGAGAAATGCATCGGAGAAGACCGTCCGGCCCACCGAGATATTCGCCGGAAATGTCACGATCTGGCAACTGGCGACGACGCAGTACGCGGCCTGCAGACGGTGGGCCGCCCACGCGTCGTTGAACGTCATGGGTGACGCCCCGTAGGATGACCGGGCCGCCAGATAATGGCGTAGGAGCGCCTGTTCGTGGGTGCGGCGCTCCTCAATGTCCATGGCCATGTTGAGGAAGTAGCTCACCTCCCGCATCGGCGTGTTGACGGCAATGAGTCCCCAGTCAAGAAAGCCGACGGTGTCACCTTCGAAGAAGAGGTTCCCGATGTGGGTGTCGCCGTGGATAACGGTCTTGGGTCCCGTGGTCCAAAGTTCGAACAGCCGTCGACCATCGTTGATGTAGGCCTCGGCGATCGCCGCGAAGTTGTCGCTCAAGCGGTCCCGATGGTGGTCGAGACCGAACTGCAGCATCGTGGAACCGTAGGTACTCCCCCACACCGGTTCAACCACCCAGCCTGCTTCAGCCGCTCGCCGTTTTGGGTCTTCGAAACGGGCGTGCATCTCGGCCAGTCCTTCCAGCGCAGTGGCTGCTCCATCGGCCCCGACCCCCCACGTCCCGTCGCTGACGAGGGCACCGGCGTCGACGAGGTCTTCGAGTAGCAGCACAAAGGTGTCGTCGGAGGAATCCTCGATCGCCACATGAACCTCAGGAACGCGTAGCTTCAACCTGGGTGCGAGCTCACGGTAGAAGCGCACTTCCTTCGGACCCATACGGGTTCGGGCGACGGCGTCACGACGGTCGTCGGTCGGTAACACTTTCACGAACATCGAAGACGGAGCGGTCGACGGCGAGTCGTAGGCGACGCTGATCCGGGCATGGGAGTTGGTCACCTGACTTCGGGAGACCACCTCGACCCCGGTGACGAGCGCGCCCGGGTGGCGCCCCTGCAGTGCCGCTGTGAGCCATCCGTTTGTGATTTCATCAGCGGACGCCGGCGGCCGAATCGGGACGTTCTCCGATGTCATCCGGGTTCGGGCATTGCAAGGATGCGGAGCGTTTCGCTGGTCGTGGCAACGGGTCGCCCGACACTCGCGCACAGACCTACCGCCTCTTCGACGAGCTCGACATTGGTCGGCGTACGGTCGGGGTCGAAGTGCTCCTCGAGACCGACGTGCAGATGTCCGCCGCGCTCCAGGGCCAGTCGGGCGACGGGTGTGTTCATGAGGTCACCACCCCAAACCGAAACCGACCACGGGAGCCCCGTTCCCACCAGCAGGTCGAGATAGGCCAGAAGTGCGTACTCGGTGGGTGGAAGCCCGAACGTCACCCCGCGTCCCCGAGCGGTCAGGCCCCAGTCGCCACCGAAGTAGAGCTTGACCATCGACCCTCTGGGGAGCTTTCCCAGGTTGGCGTACGACAGAATGTTGCGCAGAAAGCCCGGCTCGTAGACGGCGAGGGCGGGGCCGAGCGACAGGCGTTCGAACAGGTCAAAGGCATATCGAATGTCTGCATATGAATTCGCATAGACACCCCCGACCGGCAGACCGTCGGGTCCCGGTGCACCGAGGTTGGTCGAGCCGGGGTCGAACGGGCCGAAATGAAGCAGTCCCTCACCGGCCAGGATCCCAACGTGTTCCAGCTTTCCGGCCGCATCGGGAGCGCTCGTGAGCGTGGGGTACCAAAGAGCGTCCGGTCGTTCTGCGAGCACCGGACCCCAAACCTCCCGGTAAGCGGCAGCAGCCTCCTCGCCCCGGAGCGAGATGTCGTGGTTGTGTGCGTGGACGAGAGATGCTCCAGCTCGGAAACAGGCGAGCGCTTCCGCCGTTATCTCGGCCGGAAGTATGGGTACGTGAGGATTGCGCTCGCGTTTCGTGAGGCCGTTGATTGCCGCCTCGATGATCACCGGTTGCTCGTGCATATACTGCGACTGTATTCGGAACGTCGTTCCGGCGCCCACCGCGCCTCGCGTAGAGTCGGGGCATGGATCCGGGCCGCGACACCGCAACCAGCGCCTGTTGCGCTCCCAGCCGTGGCGGCGGGCCGTCAGCTTCACCAGACGAACCAGCTCCGGCGCCTGTCGAGGCGGTCGGCCGGCGACGCGGGAACCCGGTCGACTGGATCCAGCTCGATGGGGGTTCGTTCACCATGGGCGAGGGTGGCCCGATGGCGTACCCGACCGACGGTGAACATCTGCGACCGGCAACCGTCGCTCCGTTCGCCATCGCTGCGACAGCGGTGAGCAACGCCGACTTCAGCGACTTTGTGAATTCGACGGGCTACGTGACCGAGGCCGAGCGCTTCGGCTGGTCCTTCGTCTTTGCCGGGCTGCTCCCCGACGACTTCGAAGACACCCGGGGGGTAGCCGCGGCCCCTTGGTGGCGGCAGGTGTACGGTGCCCGGTGGGACCGTCCCGAGGGCCCTCACAGCAACGTCGACGACCGCCTTGACCATCCGGTCATCCAGGTAACCTGGAACGACGCGCAGTCATATGCGCGCTGGGCAGATGCACGTCTCCCGACCGAGGCCGAGTGGGAGTTCGCGGCAAGCGCGGGATCGGCGACCACGTTCCCCTGGGGCGATGAACTCGAGCCCGCCGGTGTGCACATGATGAACGTGTTCCAGGGTGACTTTCCCGGCGACAACACCGCGGCCGACGGATGGACTGGCACGTGCCCGGTGCGTGCGTTCACTCCCAACGCGTTCGGGGCCCACAACATGCTCGGAAATGTCTGGGAATGGACCGCCGATCCCTTCAGCCATGTCGGCGAAGACCTCGTGCTGAAGGGCGGTTCCTACCTGTGCCATGCGTCGTACTGCCGCAGGTACCGACCCGCCGCCCGCATGAGCTCCACCCCTGACAGCTCGGCCGGCAACATCGGTTTCCGCCTCGCTCGCTCCAGCTGATCGCGAGTACCCGCGTCAGCGGTCGGGGCGGAGCCTGAGTACGCTGCGCCTGCGACGTTTGGATGTTTCTACCCGCTGAGCGGGTACATGTATCCGAACCTCGTACTCGGTTGGGGTTCAGGCCGTGATGCCACCATCCATGGCAACTACTGAGCCCGTCATATAGTTCGCTTCGTCGGATGCAATGAATGCGAAGACACCGGCCATTTTGGCCGGAGATGTCATGCCCATTGGCGAAATCATCTTCTTCATGGAGTCGTAGTTCACGTCGCCGGCGGGAGGCCTGAAGCTCGCGATGATGTTGGTTTCCGTGCCACCCGGAGCCACTGCGTTGATCCGGACTCCGCGGTCGGCGTACTCGGTCGCGAGCGCTTTTGTCATCATCACCACGCCACCCTTCGACGCGCAGTACGCAGCACTCCAGGGTTGGCCCATGATGCCGGCGGTCGAAGCGGTGTTCACGATGTTGCCACCGGTTGCGAGCAGGTGTGGCAGCGCGGCCGAACTGCAGTAATAGGTACCATGAAGGTTGACGCCAACGATCCGATCGAAGTGACCGGGATCCCAGGTATGGCTATGTTCGAATTTGCCGATACCCGCCACGTTGCACAGCACGTCGAGCTTGCCGAGCGTGGCGACAGCACCATCCACCATGGCCTTCACCGCATCCGCGTCTGATACGTCGCAAGCCAGCGGGAATGCGTTGCCGCCTGCCGCGACGATCCCATCGGCAGTCGCCTTGGCCGCGTCGGGATTCAGGTCAACGCACGCGACATGCGCTCCCTCACTGGCCAGGCGTTGCGCTACGGCCTGACCGATACCGGATGCGGCACCGGTGACTATTGCGGACTTTCCTTCGAATCGGTTGCTCATGGCGGACGTGCTTCCTTTGCTGAGTTGAGGTTTGGAGGTTTGGAGGTTGCGGGATGCGAGGTCGGTGGCTCAGGTGGTGTGCAGCGAATCGGTTTCGGTCCAACGGGTGAGCAGAGCCCGCTTGTCGATCTTCATCATTGAGGTGACCGGGAGATCTTCAACCACAACGAGACGTTCGGGGGCCTTGTAGTCGGCCAGCTCCCGGCGGCAAATCGCCCGGATCTCGTCGAGGAGTCCACCCGATCCGGGTAACTGCACGGAGCCGACCGCTAGTGCCGAACAACCAGGGCCCGGAATCGCAGGCACCACGTAGGCCACGCCCATCTCCCCGACGACAGACGTAGGTACACCTACTATCGCGATTCGTGACAGTGCCGGATGATCACCCAGTAGGTTCTCGATCTCGGCCGGGTACACGTTGTATCCGCTTCGGATGTACATCTCGGTGCGTCGACCGACAAGCGTGAGAACGCCCCGCTCATCGAAACGACCGAGGTCTCCCGTGAGTAACCACCCGTTCGCGTCGATAGCTTCAGCTGTGCGCTCAGGGTCTTTCCAGTAACCGAGCATCTGAGCGCGCGACCTCACGCACACCGTGCCGACTTCACCGGTCGCGACGACGTTGCCGTCGTCGTCCCGAAGTTCCAACTCGACGCCGACACCGGGACGGCCGACGGTGTTGGCAATGGTCTCATCGTCGTCGTCGAGCCACGTGCCGGTACACACCGAACTCTCTGTGGAAGCGAAGCGCACAATGCACGGCGCTCCGAATCGTCTCCGGGCTTCACGAACCATCTCCGGAGGGATTCGAGCAGCGCCGAAACCGACAAGCCGAAGCGACGAGAAGTCGGTCACATCGAACGTTTGTTGACGCAACAGCATGTCGTACTGCGTCGGCACTCCCTGGCATAACGTGACCCGCTCCCGCTGAATCACGGCCAGCGTCTCGTCGGGCTTCCAAGGTGTTGCACAAATGATCGTCGTGACCAGACGGGATATCTCGTCCCACGGCCGTGTCATGTACCCGATGTGGGCGAAAGGCAGGGGCGACAGCTTCCGGTCTCCCGGAGCGGTGAGCTCCCCCGCCGCGGCCGCCATGGCTCGAAGGCAGCCATGGTCGAACATAGCCCCTTTCGGCATTCCCGTCGTTCCGCTCGTCCACACTATGGCGACCAGGTCGGTGTCGCCGAGCCTCGGCAGCGAGGCTTGATCGATCGGGGCACCCGATCGCCATCCCGCGACATCATCACGAGAAACCATATGTGTGGATACCTTCGGGAGCGACCCGGGATCGACCAGGGAAGCGTCAACCACCGTGACACGCGGCGCCGTCTGCTCAAGAATGTAAGTTCGTTCGCGCTGACCGAGTCGCGGGTTGATGCCCGAGGTGATCGCGCCCAGGCGCATAGCGGCCTGGTACATCACCGCATAGTCGATGTTCGACGGCATGATCAGACACACGATGTCGCCAGGGCCGACGCCGCGCCCGCGCAAGGCAGCAGCCACTGCGTCAGCCTGGTGATCCCAGGCTCTATAGGTGATGCGCTCGCCGCTGCCGCCGTCGACGAATGCCTCACGATCCGGCGCCGCCTGAGAGGCGGCCCGCAGAACCTCGTGCGCGGTGGAGAATGACCCGGTGAGTGGTTCGACCGGGCGTGAAGACGGTTGGGAAGTCAACGGACCAACTGCCCGGTTACTACTGAAAACGGTCTTCGAGCTTGAGCATGCGGATGGCGTTCCCCCGCATGATCTTGTGAACGACCGAGGGATCCATTCCCCTTGTCTGCTCAATCGCGATCTTCTTCGTATGTGGCCAGGTGGAGTCGGAGTGCGGGTAGTCGCACTCATAGGTCACATTGTCCTCACCGATGGAATCGATGTTGCGCAGGCCATGGGCATCGTCGAAGAAGCAGCCGTAGACATGCTCACGGAAGAGTTGGCTCGGTGGAACGAGCACCTTCTCGGCAATGCCGCCCCACCCGCGATTCTCATGCCAAACGTTGTCGGCCCGCTCCAGAATGTACGGAATCCAGCCGATCTGGCCCTCAGAGTACGCGATTTCGAGTTTAGGGAAGTCGGTGAAGATCCCCGACATCAACCAGTCGACCATGCTGAAGCAACAGTTCGCGAACGTAAGCGTCGATCCGACGGCGGGCGGAGCATCAGCTGATGTCGAAGGCATCTTCGAACCCGAACCGATATGCATGCATATGACAGTGCCAGTTTCGTTGCAGGCGTCGAAGAACGGATACCAGTGCTTGCTCGAATCGTGGATCGACGGCAGACCCAGGTTCGGCGGAATCTCCGAGAAACACACCGCCCGTGACCCCTTCGCTGCGGTGCGCCGGATTTCCTTCGCGGCCAGAACCGGATCCCACAATGGAATCAGCGTCAGAGGAATCATTCGACCTCCGGATTCGGCACACCACTCGTCGATCATCCAGTCGTTGTACGCCTGTACGCACAGGAGGCCCAGGTCGTGGTCTTTGGCTTCGGTGAACGTCTGCCCGCAGAACCGGGGGAAGGTGGGGAAGCACAACGATGCCTCGATCCAGTTGTCATCCATGTCGTCCAGACGAGGCTTCAGCTGATACGACCCCGGTCGCATGTCGTCGTAGGTGATGCCCTTCAAGGTGACCTGGTCGCGGTCGACTCCGACCGCGGAGTCGAGGCGGGTCAACGGCCGACGCAGGTCTTCGTAGAACCACCAGTCAACCGGATCGCCCGGGTCACCCGGCTGACCGGGTTCGGCCCAGAACTTTCCACCGATGAAGCCAAGCTCCTTGACCGGAGCCCGCACAATCCGAGGACCGACGTCGAGATACTTCTTCGGAATCCGGTCCTGCCAAACGTTCGGCGGCTCAATGATGTGGTCGTCGACGGAGATAATCTTTGGAAACTCAGTCATCGCCAAATCGTATCTGATACACCGTCAAAAACCACTACCTCATAGCGCCGGGCCCCGCCGCCGCTTCGCTTCAGCACCCACCACCGGCGGCCCCAACCGATGGGTTCAGTCGAGGAGGGTGGGGTCGCGACGAAGTTCGGCGCGGACCATCGCTTCCCAGAACCCGATGAACTTGGTGCCATCGCTCTTGACCCGCTGCGTCATCACCGACTCCGGCATCGGCTGGCCGCCACCGAGCGCCTCGACATACCAGGCGTGTCGGCAGCGTTGCTCCAGGGCGACGCTGCGCTGGTGGACGGCACGTACCGATGAGCCGGTGACGAAAACCCCGTGGTTCGCAAGCAGGGCCATGTCAGCATTGCCCATCGCTTCCACGGCGGCGCGGGCGGCGTCGGCGCTGTCGACGGCAGCTGTGTACTCGTCGACCAGCGCAATCGTGCCGCCTCCGAGCGAGGAACTCTGGTCGTAGCAGGGCGGAATGCGGGCGGCATCGGCCCAGATCGTTCCGAAGCGCGGGTGGTTGTGCAAGGCAACGTTGACGTCGTGGCGCATTTTGTGAAGCTCGAGGTGCAGCGGGATTCCGAGCGGAGCCGGCCATTCACCTTCGACAACGTGACCTTCGATGTCGATCCGGATGATCTGTTCAGGTCGTAACTCATCCCACGTGATGAACCACGGGTTGCAGAGGAACGTGCCATCCGATTGTTTGATCGTGATGTGGCCGGCGAGGTGATCGTCGTAGCCCTCGTGCCAGAGCGTGCGGGCGAGCAGCACCAACTCCTGAGCTCCCGAGAGGTTCGGAATCAACTGGGTCGGTGAAGGGACAAAAACCGATGCCATCGCAATCAGCGCCCTTCGCGATCGAGCGGCAACACGACCGGCGGGAGCGGATGACGGTACAGCCTGGCCGCGTTTTCGCTGCAGAGCATTCGCAGTTCGTTCGGCGGAAGGTGGCCCCAAGCCTTCTCTAGAACAAGCTGGGTGTCGGGCCAGGTGCTGTCGCCGTGCGGATAGTCGACCTCGACCAGGATGTTCTCCAGCCCAATGCGATCGCGACAATCAATCGTCGAAGGATCGTCGATTGTGCAGAACCAGAAGTTGCGTTGCAGCACGTCGGCCGGACGCATGCCCCCGAACCCGTTCTTCCCGTAGCCCGAACGTTCCACGATGTTGTCGAGACGGTCGAGCAGCATCGGTACCCAACCAATGCCTCCTTCGCTCATCGCGATCTTCAGGTCCGGATATCTTCCGGGGAAGCCCGACCACAACCATTCGGCACACGCCGTCAGCGACAGCGACCCGAAGAGCGTTGCTCCGAGTTCGAGCGCTGGCGCGCCCGGCGGCATATCGTGCATGCCAGACGAGCCGACGTGCAAAGAGATCACCATATCGGTGTCGGCGCAAGCTCGGATGATTGGATCCCAGTGACCGGTGTCCCACAGAGCCGGGAACCCGATTCGGTGCGGCCGCTCGGGAAGCGTCACCGAGACGAAGCCGAGGTCGGCCATGCGACGAATCTCCCGCGCTCCCTCCTCAGGGTCGGCCAGATAGGTGATCCCCAACGGAATGATCCGGTCGGGATAGGGAGCGTGCCACTCCTCGATCAGCCAGTCGTTCCAGGCGCGGGTCGCCGCCTTACCGACCTCGGGATCGCTGGCCGTGGAGAAAACCCGCCCGCAGAATCCCGTCACCTGCGACGGGAAGTTCATCGACGCCCAGATACCTCCGATGTCCATGTCTTTGATGCGTGCGTCGATGTCCCAGCAGCCGGGACGCATATCTTCAAATCGCGTCGGTTCGAGGGTGACAAATTCGCGCTTCCGGCCGGCCACGGCATTCATGCCGACCTGGGTAAAGGTTCGGCCGTCGAACGACCAGATCTGGTGACCCTTTTCGTTCTCGATGATCCGTGGAGCGTGCTCCTGGAGCCTTGCCGGAAGCCGCCCTTCGAACATGTCGGGCGGCTCGACAAGGTGGTCGTCGACCGAAATCACCGTGTACTTCACGTCCCGTGTTACCGGGTCGGGCAGCAGCAGTTCAGTCCTCGTTTCACCGATCTCATAGGCCATCGCGGGTCCCCCTCACAGAATACGTGTCGCGACACTAATTCCTTTCTGACACTTCGTCAGATCTCCCGAGGTGTCGCCAAGTCCCCCGGTGCCGAGGCTCTGGGACCAAGGACCCTATTTCATCCGAAGCCGAATCAATAGGCTCCGCTTATGAACACAGATTCGGCAACTCCTCCGGTCGGTGGCAGCGTCTGGGAGGTTGAGCTTCATCAGATGTTGATCTCCCACGTGGCGACGGAGCGGAGTCTTCTTGAGGACTACATGACAGCCGCCGATGGAGTCGGTTCGAAGGCCCTGTCGTATCTTGTGACGTTGCTGGTCGACGATGAAAAGCGCCACCACCGCATGTTCATTGATCTGGCGGCATCGTTGAAATCCGACGCGGAGCTCAGCCTCAACGATCCGGTGGTTCCACGGATCGACTTCAACAGAAACAACGCCGGCCAGGTGGTCGAGGTGACAAACCGCCTCCTCGCCAACGAACAGGCTGACGCGAAAGAGCTGAAGCGGCTGAAGAAGTCACTCAGGGACGTGGAGGACACGACACTGTGGAGCCTCCTCGTCGATCTCATGCTCCGAGATACCGAAAAGCACATCGCTATTCTGAAATTCGCGACCCGAACCGCAAAACAGCGCAGCCGCTGAACGGGCCGAGCCCCCGAAGGGAATGCGGGGTGGCCGCCCGTGAAGGTGGAAAACGGGAGAAGCTTCACCCGTGACGCACGTTGGCCACTACCGTGTCCGACGTGACTAACGCCGATCCGAGGCAAACTTTGAGCGAAGCGAAGAGGCGAAACGCGATCCTGCCGATCTTCTTCACGGTGTTCATCGATCTGATCGGGTTCTCGATTCTGATCCCGGTGTTTCCGCTGCTGATCAACAACACCCCATTTCGGGTCACGCCGGTCAGCTGGTCGGCGCGTGAGGGCCTCATCATGCTGGGCTGGCTTCAGGCCATCTACCCGCTGTGCACCTTCGTCGCAGCCCCGATCCTCGGGCAGTTGTCCGACCGCTTCGGCCGTCGACCGGTGCTTGCGCTTTCGATCGCCGGCACCGCGGTCGGCTACGCAATCTTCGCCGTCGGCATAAGTGCCAAGGCGATCCCGCTGTTGTTTCTCGGTCGGGCGATCGACGGTCTGACCGGTGGGAACATCGCCGTCGCCCAGGCGGCAATCGGCGATGTCAGCGACGACACGAACCGGGCGAAAAACTTCGGCATGATCGGAGCGGCGTTCGGCCTCGGCTTCATCATCGGACCGTATCTCGGTGGGCGCCTCAGCGCTCCCAACCGAAGTTTCTATCACTTGTTCACGACGCCGAGTTGGTTCAAAGCAACGACGCCGTTCTGGTTTGCGTGTGGTCTCTGCGTCATCAACTGCGCGCTCGTGATCACCCGATTCCCCGAGACGATCCGGCACAAGGACCCCAACAAGAAGATCGATCTGGCGACCGCCGGTCGCAACGTCATCCGGGGCTTTGCATCCGATCGACTGCGCGTTCCCCTGGTTTCGTCATTCTTCTTCAACGCCGGCTTCACGTTCTTCACCACGTTCTTCGGGGTCTATCTCGCCCGGAAGTTCGGGTTCACACAATCGAGCACCGGCGACTATTTCGCCCTCGTCGGCTTGGCTATCGCAGTTATGCAAGCTCTCGTCGTCGGACAGATCGCGAAGAAGTACACCGACTACATTGTGCTCCGTTTTGCGTTCATCGGTCTCTCAGTTGTTATGGCCGGTTACTTTCTTGCGAACTCAAAGTGGCAGCTGTACGCAATCATCCCTGTCTTCACGTTCTTCAACGGCCTGTGTATGGCAAACCAGAGCAGTCTCATCTCACGGTCAGCGCAACCGGGTCGCCAGGGCGAGGCCATGGGAATCTCGAGCAGCGTGATGAATCTCGCACAGGTACCGGCCAGCGTGCTTGTCGGCTACATCACCGGTTCCGTAACGTCGAACACTCCCCTGGTCGTCGCCTGCGTGTGCATAGCGGCGGCGGGCATCGTGTTCGCGATCGCGTTCCGACCGAAGTACGTGTCGAACATCGTCGGTGGAACTGCCGCAGCAGCCGCCCACTGACCCAATGTCGTACACGTTCGATGCCGAGGTGTGGAAGTACCCGGGTGAGAGCGCGTGGTACTTCATCACGCTCCCGCTCAACTGCGCCGATGACATCACGGAGTTGACCGAAGGTCGGCGCAACGGGTTCGGATCGGTCCGGGTCATTGTCACGATCGGTACCTCGCGTTGGACCACGTCAGTCTTCCCGGATAAGCGGTCGGGTTCATTTGTCCTGCCGGTGAAGAAGCCGGTTCGAAAGGCGCAGGACCTCGACGACGGCGCAATAGCCACCGTGCATCTCGAACTGGAGTAGCAGCAGCGGGGCCGCGGGCGCTGACTCGTGTCGGCTGGCCGTTAACGAAACAGCAGCGTGCCGTCGTCCAGATCGGCCGCCGGGAGAGAGTCTTTCTCGGCCCAGTAGTCCTGGGTGTGCTGCCACTCCGGCTTGTTCCCACGCTTCGGTAGAAGGTGCATGCCCCGCTGCATGTAGCCGGGGTTGAAGTTCTCCTCGTCGATCCACGGAAGCAGCGCCATGTCGGCGTCTTCGGGTCGCAGTGTCGGCACGACTGTCGTTGCTCCCGTCGCGTCCATCCGGTGCAGAAGACGACACACGAAGTCGGCAACCATATCGGCGCGCAGCGTCCAACTCGCCCGGAAGTAACCGAACACCCACACCAGATTGGGCACTCCGGTGAACATCATCCCGCGATAGGTCACCGTGTCGTTGAAGACAAGCGGTTTTTCATCGATCGTGAACGCGATGTCGCCGAGTACGTTGAGGTTGAAGCCGGTCGCCGTGATGATGATGTCGGCCAGAAGTTCCTCACCTGACTTCAGCAGGATGCCCTTTTCGGTGAAAGTGTCGATCTCGTCGGTGACGACCGAGGCCTGACCCGAGTTGATGCCCTGAAACAGATCGCCATCGGGGATGAATGCGATGCGCTGACGCCACGGCCGATATCGCGGGGTGAAGTGCTTCTCGACGTCATAGTCCTCACCGAGGTAGGCCCGGACCCCCATGAGCAACTCAGCCTTCAACGTTTCAGGATCCTCGAACGACCGACGGGTGACGAGGGCCTGGTCGTGCAGAAGCTTTTTGCGGACGATCTCATGAATCCACTGCTCGTTGATTTCCAGCTCGCGGAGTGTGTCGGCCAGTTCGTTCGCGTTGCGTCCCGTCACGAAATAGGTTGGCGATCGCTGAAGCATGGTCACATGCGCACAGTCGGCGGCGATGGCCGGCACCAGCGTGGCGGCCGTTGCACCCGACCCGATTACGAGAACCTGCTTGCCTTTGTAGTCGAGGTCGGTTGGCCACGTCTGAGGATGCACAACGCGACCCTGGTAGCGGTCCATCCCCGGCCATTCGGGCGTGTAGCCCTCGGAGTGGCGGTAATAGCCCTGACACATCCACAAGAAGTTGGTGGTGAAGCGAAAAATGTCACCGGTGGTTGAGTCGGTCGCGTCGATCGTCCACACCCTGTCGGCACTCGACCAGGTCGCGGTCGAGATCTTGTGGTTGTAACGGATGTGGGAGGCGAGACCGTTTTCGTCGATCACCTCGCCCATGTACTTGAGGATCTCCTCGGCGGTCGCGATGGGCGCACTTGTCCACGGCTTGAACCGGTAACCGAACGTATAGAGATCGCTGTCAGATCGGATGCCCGGGTACTTGTGCGTCAGCCATGTCCCACCGAAGCTCTCTTGCGTCTCCAGAACCACGAACGACTTCCCCGGACACTGCGTCGTCAGATGGTACGCGCCACCGACACCGGAGATACCGGCACCGACGATCAGTACAGCGAAGTGCTCGATCTTCGTCGGGGCGGTGGACGTTGCGGACAACTGGGCTGTGGTCTGGTTCATGGGGGCCTCCCGGGCGTCATACGAGCATTCCACTCCTCCGGACGGCGGGACAAACCACGACAGGCCCAGACTTTCCGGTCGCGAGCGGTCGACCGGTTCGACGATGTTGGAAAACCCCCATCAACCCGGTGCCATCGACGCAGGTATTCAGACTAAATACTGCATAGTTTCAGCGCGTCACCGCTGAGTTCAGGGTTGAGAAACAGTCGGAAATATCTTCGATAAAGCATTGAGTTGCCGGGAATAGGAACATTCTGATCTTGCACTGCTGACTCGGAGTCAGCGTCGTCGGTGACATGGCGCATATCGCAGGTCCACCGTCCGCTGCGACACCGCTAACCGCCGATCTCATACCGGTATCTGTCGGCGTTTCCTCAAGCTAGTGGTCCGTCGCCAAAATAAGGACCTGGTGTTGTGACGGCCCTCGACGCCGATAGCGTCGTCCTCGTCCTCACGCGAGGGTACGGCTAGCGCCTCGTCCTGCGTCCTTGCTCTCGACGCCGAATGGCTCGCCACACCATGCAGGTATTTCAGCGACGGACCACTAGGAGTCAATGGTCCCCCAGAGCGCGGCGATGGGCAGCGCGTGAATGGCCGGTGCGAGCATGAAAGCGCGGGGACCCGTATGGAAGACGATCCCGGCGACGAAGGCCGATCCGAGTGACTCCTGCAGCCAAAGGAGATGTCGAGCATCGGTCGCATTGGGGGCGGCGCTCGATTTGATCTCCATAGCGACCACGCGGCCGTCGGGGGCTTCGGCGACAAGATCAACTTCGTGGCCTCCGTCGTCGCGGCGAACGTGGAAGAGCCGGGGGGCGACGGAACTGACTTCGAGTTCCGGTCGGAGCTGACTGACAACGAACGAGTCGATCAGGCGACCCAACATGTCTCCATCGCGAAGCACCCCGTCAACGTTTAAGCCGAGGAGTGGACCGAGCAACGCAGGCTCAATCAGATAGCGCTTTGGTCCTTTGACGAGGCGAAGCATGGTGTTGCGGTGAAAGGCAGGAATGCGTTCCGTCACGAAGAGCAACTCAAGGAGGCTGTCGTAGGCAACGGCCGTCTCACGCCCGATTCCTGCGGTGTCGTAGATCGTCTTGTGGTCCACGATCCCCGCCGTGTTCGCAGCGACTGCGGTGAGGTAGCGACGGAGACGAACTGGGTCGCGTACTTCATTCGAGATTGCCGCGTCACGAAGGAGAAGCTGGTCGATGTAGCTGGCCGCCCATCGCTGGCGGAGGGCTGCCGACGGCTGAAGGGCCAGCGCCGGAAAGCCACCTCGTAGCGCACAGTCGACATACTCCCGGAGATTTGGCGGAACGGTAGGTGGCCGAACGGTGTGCAGCTGACCGTCGAATGCGATGTCGAAGAATGACGGTGCCGTGACGTTGCCGACGAGTTCGCGTTCGCACATTCCCCATTGCTGGAGTCGGACGATTCGCCCGGTGGCCGCCCAACTGCCAGCGAGAAGCTCGGCTCGCGCCGAGCCCGTGATGAGGAACTGACCAGGTCGATTGTCACGGTCAACCGCTCGCTTGACGCTGGCGAGAATCTCGGGAATCTGCTGCCATTCGTCGAGCAGGGTCGGACGTGCGAGGGTGGCGAGAACGGTGTCTGGGTCGTCATGGAACGGACTGGCCTCAACGCCTCGGTCGAGATGCACGGTGGTGGCGGCCAGCCGACTCGCTGACGTTGTCTTTCCGGTCGCTCGCGCTCCGACCAACATCACGGCCGGCAAGCCGGCGACGAGCTCAGTAAGGAGCGCATCGAGAAGTCTCGGGCGGTAAGGTTCCACTCGTTCGAGAATAGCATCTTGAGCTGCGTATACGGGTTTTACTCAGCCGTTCAACTGTGTTTTACTCACGGCCGTAGCTGTGTTTTACTCGACGGCTGGATGAGGACGGCCCGGGCCCATGAAGCCAGCTCCCCCGTCCGATCCATTCAAGACACCGACCCCGCTGGTCTGCGAGCTTGAGGTGTGAATGGCTCCGATTTCACATTTCAACACGAGCGGCTGTCCTTTGGCCTGCGGCAACTAGGACCGATCCTCGACGTACGGGCGAGCCGTCGCTTTTTTGCCCTTGATCGTCGTGCCTTTCAGTGCGTCGATGACCTGGCGCTGAGCGGCGGCCGGAACCCCGACGATCGAGAAGTGCTCGGAGATCTTGATCGGCCCTATCTCGCGCCCACTCAGGTTTGACTCGTTGGCAATGGCTCCGACGAGATCGCCGGCGCGAATTCCCTGGGCCCGGCCGAGCCCGATATAGATCGGGGCCACCTCGCTCGGATCCGGTCGAGGGCCACCGCGGTCGGCCCGGTCTGTACGGTCGAAGCCTTTGCCTTTGGCTTTATCGAAAGCTGGTCGGTCACCCCGTTCCGGTCGGTCCCCGCGGTCCCGTTCATAACCGGGCTTGCCGAATGCGGTGGGCTTGGCGGGAGACGCCGGGTTCCCCGGACGGGACCGGTCCGAACGGTCGGCCGCGTCGGGGATCTCCCTCTCATCGACCGTGGCGCCGGTGGCCGCGTGGGTCAGCTTGACCGCCGCAAGAGCAATGCTGCGAGGATCAAACTCCTCGCTCAACGCGTCGAGAACACGCGCGTATTTTTCCAGATCATCGGAGTTGAGCGCTTCCCTCATCGTGGTGATCGTGATCTCGATCTGGCGGGCGCGGAGGTCAGCGACCGACGGAACCTTCTCGATGGCGATCTTTTGCTTCGTCAGGCGCTCGATGTTGCC
>JANMZO010000394.1:0-4861 GCA_031383405.1 Acidimicrobiia bacterium
GATCGCAATTATGGGTCCTATTTGTCGTAGTGAATAAAGGGTTTATTTACCGGCCATGCGACCCTAATTATCCGAAGCGTAACGCTATGCCTCTTGTTACGTGTGTGTAAGCGTCGTTATACCCCTATGGGCTTGAAACGACTCCAGCGCGCCCGGGGTGGCACCCACATAGGTGCGTGCACGGAACAGCTTCTCGTAGAGACTGTCGTCTTTGGTAATGACCACTCCCAACAACAAGTCACTATGCCCACCTATGAATTTGGTGGCGGAATGCAACACGGCGGTCGCGCCGAGCTGGAGTGGAACTTGACCGAGCGGTGTGGCGAACGTGGAATCCACGACGGTCGGGATGCGCCGCCTGGTCATCTCACCGCAGAGAACGGAAAGGTCCGCGACGTCAAGTGTTGGGTTGGTCGGCGACTCCAGCCAGACGAGATCGGCGCCGTCAGAAGCTGCGATGACGCCGGCCGTGTCGGTGACGTCGACGGCCCGAAGTTCCAGGTGACCCGCGCTGACGAGGTCACCGACCAACACCCGTACACCCATATAGCTCACTGTCGGAAGGACCAGCACGCGAGGCATCAGTGCGTGAAGCAACCCGGAGGAGGCAGCCATACCGCTTGCGAACGAAACGGCGTGACCACCCTCGAGAAGGCCCATCGCCTGCTCGAACGCAATCCAGTTCTCCGTTCCGTGGGTACGCGAGTACTCGCCCCCGTCGCGGAAGTTCGACGCCAACACGAGCGGCACGTTGAGCGGCGCACCGGGCCCGATTGGTCGGCCGGCGGCCACCGCGAGCGTCTTGGCGGACCAATTGGGCAAGCTCGACTCCGACGGTTTCGGCGGCCAGGGCGGAAGGGCGGATACGGGTTCGTCGGTGGCAGACATGAACATCGACGCTAGCGGCCCGACCCTCATGTTTATGCCCATGGCTAGGTTCATGGTTGCGGCTGGGGTGCCACGTTGCGCCCGGGGTGCGGCACTCGAGCCGCAATGTGGCATCGGAACCGCAACCATCCGGACGCAAACCATCCCATCCCGACGATGGAGACGGCCACCGTGGCGGCGAGCGGGTCCCGCATCATGGCGGAACCGGTCAGCCAGCCCGTATCTACAACGACCGACCGACCAGATAGCCGCTTCGGATGGCACCTTGGATGTAGCCAACATCTCCCGCGTCGCCCACGACGTGGACGTCGATACCCTCCGCGCGCAGGCTATCGGCCAAGGTGGTATCCGCGGAAACGCCCGACGCAACGATCACGTTGTCTGCCGCACAGGTCCTGTCCTCACCGTTGACCCGGTACACGACGTTCTTCGCCGTGATCTTCACCAACTCGGCCTCCGTTTCGAACACGACCCCGTGCACCCGGGCCTCGTGGAGCGCGCGCCATCGGCGCGGGTGGGCCATCTCGGTGCCGAGGTACTTCCCCTCCTCAAGAACGGTGACGCTGCGACCGCGTTCGGCCAGGAACTCGGCCAACTCGATCCCGACGAGGCCACCACCGAGGAGAACAACCGTGTCGCCGACCGGCATCCAACGCTTCGAGAGCTCACGAACCTTGTTGAGGTCGTCGGTGAAGCCGAGCTTCCGACCCGCTGCGACCGCGAGTCGCTGATGCATCGGAAGTTTGCTGCCTTGGCGTCCTTCATCACCCGTAAGCAGGGCCCGGAGATCGTCACCTGACAGCACGTGATTGAGCTCAGCTCCGGGAACCGGCGGACGTGAGCGCTTGGCTCCGGTGGCCACCACAACGGCATCGGGTAGTAGCGCCCTGATCGACGCCACGTCGGCCGTGGTTTCCAGGTGCACCGGGACACCCAACTGCCGGATGCTCGCCGCCAGATAGCGAACGAGTTCGGCATTCATCGGCGTGGTCAGCGACGAGAACCGGGCGGTTCCACCCAGCGTCTTCGCGCGTTCCAGCAACGTGACGCGATGACCGCGAGAAGCCAGCACCCGAGCCGCCTCCATGCCCCCCGGCCCGCCCCCGATCACAACGATGTGCTTCGCAACGAGGGTTGGGGCCAGAGCCGGCTCGTCGTAGTGACCAAGCTCGGCATTGACGGCGCAGACCGGCTTTCCGTCCCAAAAATTCTGGGCCACGCAAACAAAACAGTTGATGCACGTGCGAATGAGGTCCGGTCGACCTTCGGCGAGTCGATTCGGAATTGTTGGATCCGCCAGGAGCTGACGACCCATCGAAACGAAATCGCACGTCCGTCCCTCCTGTAACAGCCGCTCCCCTTCATCGGGTGAGATGCGACCCACGGCAATCACCGGGACACGTACTGCGGCCTTGACCGTCTGCGCGGCCTCGACGTACTGGTTCGGTTTCCATGGCAGCGGTCCGTCGGTGAAGCCCACGCCAGTGCCAGAGGAGGATGTCGAAGACACGTGTATGGCATCGGCACCCGCATCAACCACTAAGCGCGCATAGATAGCGGCGTCGGCCGGGGTAATCCCCTCCGGGAGGCCGTACTCACGCCCATCGAGTCGAACGATCACCGGAAAGTCAGTTCCGCAACGACCCTTCACGGCTCCGACGACCTGGCACAGCAACTTCGCTCGACCCTCGTGGGATCCGCCATATTCATCAGCACGCTTATTGAATGCGGGAGAAAGGAAGGACGAAATGATGTAGCCGTGAGCTGCGTGGATTTCGACCCCGTCAAGCCCGGCCTCCTGGACCCGGGCTGCGGCCTCAGCGAACTGATCAACCAACCAGGCCAGATCGTCGGCCGAAGCTTGCCTCAGCGATCCGGACTTGCCGCCGGTCATGCTCGCCATCTTCATCAGTTCGTCGATGGTGGTTCCCGAGACCATGCCCATCGGGTCAGTCGCCGGAAGCGGAACCGTCGGGACCCATCTCGGCCGATCCTGCCTGGTATCGAGACCGGCCGTCTTTCCGTGATGACAGATCTGAACGACAATCTTCGCACCGTGTGCATGCACGGCGTCGGCGAGCCGACGCAGGCCCGGGATAACACCATCGTGCGACAGAGACGGCTGATGCTCCGATGTTGCCCCGCGCGGATAGGCAACGGCCGAGGTTTCGACGATCAGCAGACCAACCCCACCTCGGGCCCGGGCTTCATAGTGCGCCACCGTAAGGTCGGTGACGAGGCCCTCGTCCGTGCAGGAGTTCTGGTCCATGGCCGGCAGCACTATGCGGTTGCGCAACGAGAGAGACCCGATCGTTCCGGGGGCGAGAAGACGTTCGTGGGCCATGGCGCGACCGTAGTTGACGGCCTATCAGATTGGCATCTCGGGCCAACGGCCGTCCCGGATCACATGCCGCCTCGATCCTGCTCAGCCCTTGGCATCCGCCCAACTACGGATCACATTCGCTTTCGCAACATAGCGAACGACACCGTCGGGCATCCACCGGTCGGCGGCGTCGTGCAGCGAGTGCTCGAGCACCGTCGCAGCGTGGACGGCCGAGGACTCCGGCACGTGCAGCAGAAGTTCGTCGTGGAGGCACAGCACAATCTGCCCGCCAAGGCCGACAATGCGGCCGCGAACCGTCACGGCCCACGCCTTGAACAGTTCGGCCGCAGCTCCCTGGACGACCGCGTTTCGCGCATAGCGTCCGCGACCGGCCGCCACATTCCGCTCGACTCCACCACCGACGGCGTCGTCTCCGAACCCCATTCGCACGAGCCTTCCTCCGTAGGTCCGCACGTCGCGCCCGTTCTGGCCGGACCGGTCGGCGTTTCGAAGAAACTGCATGGCCACCGGATATGCCGATTCCATGCCGCGCAGGGCCTCACCAGCGGCGCCCGAGGTCTGACCGTACATCGCCGCCAAGACGGCGATCTTCGCGACCGGTCGCTCCACGCGAAGTCGCTCGGCTACCGGGGCGTACATGTCGTCGGCCTGAGTGGCCTCAGCGAGAGCCCGGTCACCCGAGACCGCCGCAAGGACGCGGGGCTCGATCTGGCCAAGGTCGGCGTGGACAAAAACGTAACCCGGCTCAGCCACCACGGCCGCACGCATCTCGGCAGGAAGATTGTGCAGACCCGCAGACGCCGTCATGCGACCTGCGGCGCCGTCGCACGCGGTCCAGGCCCCGCGAAGACGACCGTCGGCGGCCACGTGTTCATCGAGCCAGGCGTAACCGTACGTGGTGGCGACGCGTTCGGCTTTTCGCCAGTTGAGAAGTGCTTCCACCAGCGGGTGGGTGTCGCGAAATGGTTCCAGCCGATGAGCCCGGGTGTTGGAGACATCGATACCGAGACCGGCGAGCATCGACTTCACATGAGCAGGATTTCGGAGATCCACGCCGCTGCGCATTGGGGCGAGTTCGAGCACGGCATTGTCGCGTCGCTGACGAGCCGCCATTTCCTCGAAAGGGTCACACGGGCGCGGACCGATAAGCGCGCCTATAATTTTCGCTGCTCGGACGACATCCAGAGGGAGTCCGTCAGCAGCCAACTCGACGCAGAGCAACTCGGCAGCCGATTCCGAGCGAGCCGTGCCCGCTGCACCGTTGGGCCCACGGAGACCGGCGAGCTTCGACTCCTGCAACCCGCAAACCCGCAGAACCAGCCCGGCCCACTTGACCAGACGCCCGGGAGAATCCTGCCAACCCCCCGAAGCCCATTCGGGCCGCAGGTGACCGTCGGGCCGAATCGGATCCTCAGGGTCCATCCCTTCGTCACCGGGTGAATCGAGCAAACCAAGTTGCCCCATGGTCGGAAGCGAATCGGTCGCCAACCCGTGCAACACGGCCCAGACCGTTGCCGGTTCCGCCCGCCATCCGCCGAAGAGAAGCCGGTGAACTCCAGCGAGGTCCCAGCAGGTGGCGACCCGAAGACCCTGCCGGATCAACATCTGAGCAGTCCCACAGTCCCACCA
>JANMZO010000406.1:0-19209 GCA_031383405.1 Acidimicrobiia bacterium
GGTGGAAGCAGGCCCGCCGCACCGACGACGCCGAGCAGCAGGCGGTAGACCTCTACGACACCTTCAGTGCCGAACACCTTGACGGCCGAGGAGTCGGCCGGGCTGAGCGTCCCCCCCGCAACATCGAGCGCCATGCGCCAGTTCATCAACCGGAGCCCTTCAAGGATCGCGTGACAGCGCGCGATGTCGGACTGTACCCACGGTGCATCGATGACCCGACCACCCGAACCATCGGGTTCGGCCGCGGCCCACGCAACGATCTCGTCGAAGATGTGGAACGTGCGACCGGCCAATGCGGCAAGACCCACACGTTCATGGTTGAGCTGCGTGGTGATCATGCGCCAGCCACTGTTCAGGTCACCGACGAGGTTCTCCCGCGGTACCCGCACGTCAGCGTAGAAGGTCGCGGTCGTCGAAACGCCACCGACGGTCACGATCGGGGTCCATGAGAACCCGGGCGAGTCGGTCGGCACCATGATCATCGAAATACCCTTGTGTTTGGCAACGTCAGGATCGGTGCGACACGCTAGCCACACATAGTCGGACTGGTTCGCGCCGCTCGTGTAGACCTTCGATCCGTTGATGATCCACTCATCGCCGTCGAGCACCGCCCGGGTCGACAACGACGCAAGGTCCGTGCCTGAAGCCGGTTCGGTGTAACCAATGGCGAAGTTGACCTCACCGGCGAGGATGACCGGCAGAAACCGCTGCTTCTGTTCCTCGGAGCCGAACTCCATGAGCGTTGGTCCGACCGTGTTGACGGTGACGAAGGGAAACGGCGCGTCGGCCCGCTGGACCTCGTCGAAGAAGATGAACTGGTCGGTGGCCGGACGGCCCTGTCCCCCGTAGTGCTTCGGCCAGCCGAGGCCGAGCCAACCGTCTCGGCCCATCTGGCGCACGATGGTTCGGAACATCGGACTCCCTTCACCCGGTGCACCCAGCGCCTCGCGCACTTCCGGAGTGAGGAGCTTGGCGAAGTATTCGCGCAGTTCCTTCCGCAGAGCCAGTTGATCAGAGGTTTCGTCGAGGAACATGGTCCCCTCCTGTTGGTTGGTCGGTCAACGCGCACCGTAGGTCCGGTTTTTGACGATGCATCAGATTACGTGCAGCGGCGACGGAACATGCAGTCGGATCACCGGATTCTTTCGAACCGCGCGGCGTTGGATCGGACCACGCCCGAGGCGCTTGACTCACGGGCGGATACCCGACCGGGCCACGGGTCCGAGGGCACCGCCCGATCGGCCATCCCCCAGCGCAAGGCCGTCAAGCAGGGCGTTGCGCAGATCGCGGGGGTCGATCATCTCGTCGAAGCTCAGATTCTGCGCCGCCCGGTACCCGCCGGCCAGATCTGCGGCATGTAGCGCCTCGGCATCGGCCTCCTGGGCGCCCGACGCTGCACTTGCGCCACGCCCCGGCATGGCCGCCAACCGCACCTCCGGAAAGCAGTAGGAGATCGTCTGGCCGTCGAACGGATTCATCGCCATGACGGAACTTCCGAAGCCGAACGCCTTTCGGAACGTCACATGCACCTTCACGGTTGTCGCCCGATGCTGCGCGGCGTAGAAGCGGGCTCCCGCTCGGAGAATCCCGGTCCGCTCGGCCGCTCCACCGGCCATCACGCCCGGATTATCGGTGAGGAACACGAGCGGCAAGCGGAACGCGTTCGCCAACTCGACGAAGTGGGTGGCCTTTTCCGCCGCGTCGGAATCGATGGCTCCCGCTTTCACGTTCGGCTGGTTCGCTACGACCATCACCGGCCGCCCACCCAGTCGGGCCAGCACGGTGAGGATCGACCGGCCGTAGCCCGGCTGCAGTTCGAGCCAGTCGCCGTCGTCGACAATCAGATCGAGAACCCGGTGCATGTCATACGGAACGGTGCCAACCGCGGGAATGGCCTCCAGGATCGCATCGACCCGACGCGGTCCGGTGTCGGCCCCCATGTTCAGCCGGGGAGGGAGTTCCCACGCAGATCCGGGAAAGAACGACAGATACCGGCGCACCAACGCAAGCGCGTCTGCGTCGGTGGCCTTGACGTTCTGCACGACACCGCTCGCCACCTGGGTCTCGGCTCCCCCGAGGGTTTCCGCGTCGATCAACTCCCCCGTGGCGACGGCCACAAGCGGCGGACCCGCAGCGAAAATCGCGGCACCCTGCACCATGAACGTGACATCCATCAGTGGGGCCACCAGCGCGCCATGACCGGCGGAGGATCCCATGACCACCGCAACGGTTGGAACCGAGCCCGACAACTCGGCGACCTTCTGCAGGTCACCCGGAGACCGGGCGTGACGCTGCGTCGAGTTGGTGGCGCGGGCCCCGGCCCCGTCGAGCAGCAAGACCAGCGGAATGCGTTCGGAGCCGGCAAGTTCGGCGATACGGTAACGCTTCGCGGCCGTACCGGGTCCGATGGAGCCACCCAGCACGGTGAAGTCCTCGGCCCCGAGAGCAACGAGGCGCCCGTCGATCCGACCGATTCCGGTGATCAGCGCGTCGGCCGGGATGTTGTCGGCACTACCGACGAGTGTGCCGATTTCGCGGAACGAACCGGAATCGACAAGCATCTCGATACGCGCCCGGGCATCGAGTCGACCCCGGCCGTGCTGGCGAGCCAGCCGCTCGGTTCCACCCATGGCCCGGGCTTCGGTCTGCCGGCGTGACAACTCCGCCAGACGCGCCTCCCACGGGTCGGTCACGTCACTTCACCGCAACCGGGTTGACCATGCTGCCGGTGCCCCCGAGTATGGGCTGCGGTGACGCTTCGAGAAGGAACGTGTACTGACCATCCTCAGCACAGTCGGCAGCAAGCGCGTCGAGAACAAAGTTCTGACCCTGGGTCATGCCCATGTCGACGAGATGCAGGAGGTGTACCGGAAGATTTACGGGAGGCTGCCCCTCGGGGTGGTCGCACGGATAGACCTCGAAGGCCAGGGTGTCGGTCGCGACTGCGGCAACGTCGTGCTCCCGGAACCACTTGACCGACTTCGACGACGGACCGGAAGTGGGATACATGTAGCCGAATTTGTCGGGTGGGTTCTGCCCGAGCGTCGGGCCCATCTTGCCGGTGCGCAACAGGATGATGTCGCCCGGCTCCACCTTCACCCGGGCCATCTCACATGCCGCGTCGAGGTCGTCGGCTGTCAGCGCATACGACCCTTCGAGGTGGTCGACACCCTTCAGCCGGGCGATATCGAGCAACACACCACGCGAGGTCATTGACGTGATCTTCTCGATCCCGCATTTCGTGGCACCACCTTCGGCGGTGATCGAGGCGGCCGGGAAACCGTTGTAGATCATCCCGTTGTAGCTCACATGACCCAGCCCGTCCCAGTGCGTGCCGGCCTGGACGCTCATCTCGATGTGATCATCGGAGTTGCAATACTCCGACGCGTCACCCGACGGCGCGTCGTTGATCACGACCATGGTGTGGATCGGGTTGACCCGCCCCAATACGTAACCGGTCTGGATGCCGTCGGCATGCAGTGGGAGCGCGAGGCTGAACGCCCGACCGGACCTGACCGACTCAGCTCCCCGACGGCGGGCCTCCGTGTCGATCAGGTTGATCGTACCGATCTCGTCGTCGGCACCCCAGCGGCCCCAGTTGCGCACCTCGGCTGCGAGTTCATGAAACCAATCGGGTAACGCCATCAGACTCCCCTGTCGCGGAAAACGGAACTTCCTGAACCGAAAAAGCTATGCACGCATACAGTAGGCACGCATATATTTAGTACCCACAGCAGGCAAACAAACCCACCTACCAGAGCTCGTCGGCGTATTTGTCGGTTCCGACCTGCGTGGCGAAGAATGGCGCAACCAACTGGATGTCGGCGAGTCCATCCTGTTCGATCTGCTCGGTATAGGCGTGCACCCGACCGAGGACATCACGGACGTCGCCCCGGCAGAACAGAAGTTGACACAGCCGATTCGGGCCACCGGAATGGCTGCCCAGGTCCATCGGGGTGTTCTTCGGCTCCCCCTCCCCCGGCGACGGCGTCCACGACGACGCCGTTTCGATCGAAGAGCCCGAGACCATCCGGGGCATGGCCGTTTCCGCCAAGCGGGCGTGGAGATCCCGTGCGGTCTTTCCGTCGCGCGCGTCCATCCACACGGCAACGATGCCGTCGTAACGGGCATCGAGAGCAAGATCGAGAGGCACGCCATCGATGTCGCGGTAGACCTCGCCGATGCGGTCAAAAAGAATCGTGTGGATGTGACGGCGTTCAGCGAACCCGCGTCCCTGCGCGTAGATCGAATGGACCTGCGGTACCGCCCAGTCACTGAAATGGTCCTTGTGGTGGCCTTCTTCGACCCAGTAGATCGCCACATAGGAACCGGCGTCGAACGGCCGGGCCACCGTGTCGCCGTGGGGCCACCGGAGATCTTTCAGCACCCGCGGCGCGACCCATCGACTGCCGGCGAACATCCACGGACCCACCATGCAGCCCATGTAGTAGTGGTCGCGTTCATACCAGCGGTTGTACGCCTTTTCGAAGCCGATATGCGGGTCGACCATGGTGAGCAGCATGCTGCCCACCTTCACCGGGTAATCGTCGCGACCGAGCGCCTCTAGTGGATAGACCATGGCTACCGTGCCGGAACGTTGTCGGGCATCAAATGCAGCTTCGGCAGGAGCGGAGTCGTGACGGTTGGTGGCGTGCCGGCGAAGTCGGGGTACTTGCGTTTCGCGTTGAGGCGGGCCCGGGTCGAACGGTGCATGGGGTCCCGGTCGAACTCCGGGATGACCTTCGCGCCGAAGATCTCGATCATTTCCAGAACTTCCTCGTGATGGAGACCTTCCCCGGGAAGACCGAAGACCAACTGATCACACCCGACTGTCTGGTAGGCCTCGATCTGCTCACACACTTCTTCCGGGGTTCCACAGAGCATGAAGCCGTTCTTGATGAGAAAGTCGAGGGTCTCATCATCCTGGGGAATCAGGTGCGGTGGCGTGGGCCAGGTCGGGCTGTTCGGGTTCGACGGCATCGTGTCGTGGTACATGTTGACCATCGAGACGAGGTAGCCGCGGCCCGCAGCGCAGGCGACCTCGCGGGCGCGCTTGCGATCGTTGAGGCAAACCATGCCGTTGGTCATCATCAAGTTGTCGTGGATGAACTGGCCGATCGGTTGCGTGCAGCGCGAGATGCCTTCCTTGTACGCCTCCACCCGATTGCGGAGGTTGAAGATGGGCTCGAAGTTGAACGCGATCGCTCCGATGCCGGCTTCACCCGCCCGGCCGAACGTGGGTGGGTTGCCGGCTGCGACCCAGATCGGCGGGTGACCCGGACCGTAGGGCTTAGGAAGGATGTTGTGCGGGGTCGGTACGGTGAAGTGCTTACCCTGGAAGGAGTAGTCGAGTTGCTCCCACATTCGGGGAATCTCGCGTACGACTTCTTCCCACTCGCTCTTCGTCGAGTCCGTGTCGAGGATGTTGAAGGTCGCCATCTCATGGCTGCCGGCACCGCGCCCCGTACCCCATTCGTACCGGTTGTTGGTGACGTGGTCGAGCATGGCGGCACGCTCGGCATAGCGCACCGGATGTTCCTTGCGGGGCGAGAGACTGTTGATACCGCTCGAGAGGTGGATCTGCGTGGTGTGCGCCGCCACGTAGCCCATCATCACCTCGGGGGCCGACATGTGGGAGTACTCGGCGAGCGCGTGGTGCTCGCCGAACTAGGCGTACTTCCAGTTGAACTTGTCGGCGTGGATCGCGTACTCCCCCTCGCGCCGCAGCATCTCGTGCTCGGTGTAGGTGTTGTGCGCGCCCGGCCCGGGAAGGTAGCCGTTGAGAAAGACGCCGAATTCCATAGTGCCTCTTTGTGGGTGGATGATGGGAACGAAGGTGGAACTTAATGGAGCTTATTAAAACAAAGTGTACGACGGATTCAACATGCCCGCCAAGCGTGGATCCGACCCGACACGACCCGGTTCGAACGTTGCGTCAGATTCGTTCGATGATCGTGCCGGTGCCGACGGCACCACCGCAGCACATGGTCACGAGGGCGATGCTCTTATCGGAACGCTCAAGTTCATGCAGTGCGGTGGTGATGAGGCGGGCACCGGTCGAGCCGACCGGGTGACCCAGCGCAATGGCACCCCCGTTGACGTTCACCTTCGAAAGGTCGTCGTTGTTGTGCACCCGGGCCCACGACAGAACGACCGACGCGAACGCTTCGTTGATCTCGACGAGATCGATGTCGTCCATCGTCATTCCGGCCTTCTTCAAGATCGCGTACGTTGCGTCGACCGGACCATCGAGGTGGAAGTAGGGGTCGGTGCCGACCACCACCTGGGCCAGAATCCGAGCCCGCGGCTTCAGACCGCGTGACCTGGCCACGGCTTCATCCATCCAAAGCACGGCCGCCGCGCCATCAGAAATCTGCGACGAGTTGCCGGCCGTGTGCATGCCGTCGGGCATGACCGGCTTCAGCTTGGCCAGGCCCTCGGCAGTTGTTTCCCGCAGACCACCGTCCCTGGTCACCAGAACGGTTTCGCCGGTCGGACCGTCGGGTCCGATGACGGGCATCTCGATCGGGGCGATCTCGCGGTCGAAGCGGGCCTCCGCCCACGCAACCGCCGCTTTCTGCTGGGAGATCAAACCGAGGTGATCGACCTCGGCACGGGTGATGCCACGGCGGGTGGCGATACGCTCGGCCGCGCCGAACTGGTCGGGCATGTCGTAGGGGAACGGTTCGGGCTTGGACTTCTGACCCGAGTTGATCACGGCGGCCCCGAGACCGACACGGCTCATGACCTCGACACCGCACGCGATGCCCATCTCAACGACGTCGGCGTTGATCATGTTGGCGATCAGGTGATTGGCCTGCTGCGAGGATCCGCACTGCGTGTCGATGGTGGTCGCCGCGATCTCGTAGGGAAGACCGGCCGCCAGCCACGAGGTGCGGGTCACGTTCGACGCCTGCTCCCCCGCTTGGCTGACACAGCCCCCGATGACCTGCCCGACATCGGCTCCGCTCACGCCCGCCCGCTCCAGCACGGCCCGCTGCACGTGGCCAAGAACGGCTGTCGCATGCTTGCCCGAGAGTTGGCCGTTGCGGCGCCCGATAGGAGTGCGAACCGCTTCGACAATGACCGGATTTCCCATTTGCGTGCTCCTCGGAACGTGTTGGCCAGTAGAACTGACGGACCGTCAGAAAGTAGCACCTTCGGTGTCTGGAGCCCAAGACACCCCTCCCCCAAAAGAGGCCCGCCACCCGTCGGCCCCACGTCCGAGCCTTTGCCCACCGGGTTGCACCCGCTACCGTGAGGGTCGTGACTCCCGCGGCCACCATTCTCGATACCGTTACCCACCACGCAACGGCGAAACCATTCGGCATCGCGTTCGCCGACATGCTGACCGGCTACGAACTGTCGTGGTCCGGTTATCTTGTGCGCGCCAACACACTTGCATCGGACATCACCGACCGCGTAGTAACCGAACGGGAGCGCGTGGCGCTGCTGGTACCCGATGGCATTGCCGCCCATGTCACGTTCCTCGCCTCCGAGATCGCCGGTGTGGTGGCGCTTGGCATCGGTTCGAAGTCGGGTGACCGGGAAATACTGCACCTTCTGGAGCGGACCGACGCCCGCCTTATCGTCACCACCGCCCGAGATGCCGAACGATTACGCCGGATCTCACCCGTTGCCGTCCTCGTCCTCGACGAGTCCACAGCAATCGCCCCGGCCGCGGGCACGCGCATGGCCCGGTCGCCCTTCACACTCGACGAACTCTGGTTTCTGAATTCGACGTCGGGCACGACCGGCTTACCCAAAGTGGTTCGCCACCATCAACGCCGATGGTGCGAGTTTCACGCACTCGCCGTGGATGCCGGACGGCTGACAACCGCCGATGTTTTCGGAAGCCTCGTCCCGGCCCCGTTCGGGTTCGGGCTCTGGACCTCGCATTTCACGCCGACGCTTATCGGGAGTCCGTGCGTCGTGGCCGACCGGTTCGATGCGGCGGCGACCCTCGCCGCCATCGAACAGCATCGCATTACGGTGCTGGCTGCTGTGCCGACACAACTCGCCCTGCTCATGTCAAACGACGCATTCGGCGAACGCGACCTGTCGAGCCTAAGGGTCGTGTTCACCGGCGGGGAGATGCTCCCCTACGAGCGCGGCGTGGAGTTCGAAGACCGGACCGGTGCCGTGCTTCTGCAGTTCTACGGTTCCAACGAAACCGGCGCGCTGTCACGGACCACACTCGACGACTCACGCGATGTCCGTCTGCGCACCGCCGGCCGACTCATCGCGGGCATGCAGGTTCGACTCGTCGACGACAACGATCTTGACGTCTCATCGACCGGCGGACCGGCCGTTCCGTGCTGCAAAGGTCCCCTGCTGTCGTTGGGTTACGACGCTGACGACGCGGCCAACGCCGCGCTCTACACCCGCGACGGGTGGATGAAGATGGGTGACCTGGTGACGATCAGCCCCGCTTCGGAGTTCCCCACGGCCGACGACGCAGTGTTGACCGTTGTCGGCCGAACCGCTGACCTCATCATCCGGGGCGGCAAGAACATAAGCGCGCCTCAGGTCGAAGAAGAGACATCGACCCACCCGGCCATCGCGCTGGTGGCCGTGGCCGCCGTCGCCGACCCGGTCTTCGGCGAACGGGTGTGTGCGTACGCTGTGCTGAAGGACGGCACGTCACTGACCCTCGCGGAACTGACCGAGCACCTCGGTCAGCGGGGGGTTGGCAAGGACCTGTGGCCTGAACTACTTGTGATCGTCGAGGGCGATCTGCCCCGCAACGCAGGTGGCAAGGTGGCCAAGCACGCGCTGGGAGCTCTCCGCCGGTAACGGTTCCGCAGGGGTTTCGGCACCCTCAGAGCGCCGAAACCCCTCCAGAAAACGTACCCCGCGCTACTTCCGCTTACCCACGGCACGCTCGTAGAACGAACGATCGACGATCTTGTCTTCGGAGACGGGCGTTGAGTAGGTCGTGATGACACCCAGGTCGATGAACAACTGCTGGACCCGAGAGGTCGTGCCGGCCCGGAGTTCCCAGTCCATCGACAGCGAGTCGACGGCTTTCAACGAGGCCGTCTGCAGGTTCGTGGCCTTGGCGATGGCCGCGAGAACCGCGGGATCTTCGTGGTAGTCGCCCGAGTAGTAGGTGTTGACCGTGCGGATGAAGGCCCGGGCGAACGCATCGCCAATCTCAGGGTTCTCGAGCATCCGCTTGCCGTAGACATAGACACCGAGCGGCTCGCCGGGCGTCTGGGTCGACACCATGACGAACTGCGGATCATTGGCAACCTGCAGCCAGAACGGATCGAGAAGAATGCTGCAGTCGATGGCCTTGTTGCGCAACGCCGTCACGGCGTCGCCCGAAGGGACCACGACGATTTCCACGTTCTTGATTTTGAAGTCGGGGAAGCGGCGAACCAGTTCAGCTGCCGCGTAGTAGATGCCGACCGAACCTTTGCCGACCGAGGTGGCCCACTTCATCTGCTCGGTGTTACGGAAATCCGGCGCCGGAGGATTGGCGAAGGAGTCACGACGGCACCACAGGCCAGTCTGAGGGACTTTGTAGTTCGAGGCCTTCGGTGGGAAATAGTTGCCGAGAACGGCCCGGACCGGCAGATTCTGGGCCCCGGCGTTGAAGAGGGCGACCTCGAAGCCACCGGTCCCGACGTCGAGTCGACCTTCGGCGAGTTGCGGAATCGAGTTGGCGAGCGAGAGGCTCACGAACTCGATCTCGATGTTCTCCTTGGCGAATTCGCCGAGTGAGTCAGCGAGCAGGAACGGCGAGTTGAACTCCAACCTGAATGCCGACGAAACTTTGATCTTCGTCTTCTCTTTCAACGGCTTCGGAGCCGGGAATCCCTTGTCGCACCGGGCAATTTGTCGAGTACCGCTGATGGAAACCGGATCGGTCCAGCCCTTGGCACACCCCTCGACCAGCGTGGCGGCGGCAACGGTCGTCGTGGGCGCAACCGTTGTTGGTGCAGCCGTCGTAGCGGGGGCAGCGGTCGTTGTCGGCGCCTTCGTGGTCGTCTTGGCTTTCGGCTTGGGTTTCGCCACCGCCTTCTTTGCCACGGCGGTCGTCGTGCTCGACAGCATCGATACGGCAGCGAGAGCGACCAAGACGGCACCCAGGCGGCGGGGTTTGTAGGTGTGTTGATGATTCATGTTTCCCTCATGGAATGGTTTGGTGACTGGTGGTTGTAATGACGGGTGGATGTAATGACTGATGGTTTGGTGACGGAGTGAATGGGTGTTTGAGCAATCGCGAGCGCTACTTTCGACTCCTGGCCCACGGCGTCAGCCAGCGGCCGATCAGCGACACGACCCCGGAAAACGCTACGCCCATGAGGGCAGCAACAACGAGACCCACATACGCCTGCTTCGGATCGAAGATGTTTTTCGCATTGTTGATGCGGTAGCCGATGCCGAGCGTCTTCGGCGGAAACGCGAACTCGACACCGATGACCGTAAGCACCGCCACACCGGCCGCCACCCGGAGCCCGACGAAGACCTGCGTCAGTGTGGCGGGCAGCAGGACATGACGGAACATCTGCCATCGCGAGGCACCGAAAGAACGGGCGGCCTCCCGGTAGTTCTCCGACACGGCCACGACTGCGGCCATCGACTGGATCCACACGAAGAAGAACACGGTCACAGCGATAACGGCGATCACCGGCTTGTCGTCGAATCCGAAAATAAAGAGAAACACGCCGATGAGCGCGATCTTGGGTACGGTGTAGAGCGCGCTCAACATCGGGTTGAGTGCGGCACGCAACGTGCGGTTCATTCCCATCGAGTACCCGGCCAGTAGCCCGACTCCGGCCCCCCAGCAAAACCCCATGACCGTGCGGATGGCACTGGCCCAGACATCGGAGCCAAAGTTTCCTCCCGGCTCCCACTTGAAGATCTTGAGTGCATGCGACGCGATATCACTGGGCGTCGGATAGTTGATGCGGCTGATCCACCCGCGGCTCGCAGCTACCTGCCACAGGACCAACAATGCGACCGGGACACCCGCGCCAAGGCCGAGTTCGAGTAGCCGACGACGCCGGGCGAACGCAACCGGATCGCGTTCGGCCCCACCGGGGACCCGCGTGACGACACGGTCTTTCGCGAGTTGCTCAGGTCCGTTCACTGGATCCTCCCCGAGGCCGCCAGATGGACATCGACTTCCTGACGGAGCAGTTCCCAGAGTTCGGCCTGGAGTTCGGCAAACTCCGGCGAACGCCGAACGTCGGCACCTCGGGGCCTCGGAAACGGCACGGTCCGTGAAGCGACAATCTTCCCAGGCCGGGCAGACATCATCAACACCCGATCGCCGAGCAGAATCGCCTCCTCGAGCGAGTGCGTCACGAACAGCACGGTCCGACGGTCGGCCTGCCAGAGCTGTAGCAGTTCGTCCTGGAGGATCTGTCGCATCTGCGCGTCGAGGGCCGCGAACGGTTCGTCCATGAGGAGGATCTCCGGCTCGACCGCAAGGGCCCGGGCGATCGCTACCCGCTGCTTCATGCCGCCCGACAGCGTATCGGGATACGAGCGGGACCGGTCGGCGAGTCCGAGTGAGGTCAGGTACCGCATGGCGCGCTCGTTGCCTTCCTTCTTCGGCACACCGGCAAGGTCGAGGCCGAATCGTACGTTGTCGAGGACCCGTTTCCATGGGTAGATCGAGTAATCCTGGAACACGACGGCCGTGGGTTGCCCGCTCCCCCGCTGCGTCATTTCGATGGTGCCGGCGCTCGGCTGTACGAGTCCGGCCACCATCCGGAGGAACGTAGACTTCCCACATCCCGACGGACCGACGATGCAGACAAATTCGCCGTCGGCAATGTCGAGGTCGAGCGGACCAAGCGCCTGGACCTTCGTGTGGCCGTCACCGAATGCCCGTTCCACACCTCGGGCGGAAATGCTCATGCGTACCTCTCTGCGGTCTGTCGCATCAGGGCCACGTATTTCGACGGCATCATCGGACCCGCTTCCCGGACCAGGTAACGGACATCATGCAACGTCCCAGTGTACGCGAAGGTTCCCTCGGATTGCGCCAGGTCCCATGACACCGGAGAGCGGGGATCGGCCCCGACGGTGATGCCTTCGAAGGGGGCCATGGGGAACAGGCTGGGAATCGAAGCCAACGTGCCATGCTCAACCGCGTCGACCAGAAGCCGGACGGTCCAGTGGCGCGCCACGGCCGCAGAGACCGACACGGTGAGCTCATGAGGGCCCTCGGTCAAAGGCAGCCCGACGAGGGGGTGCATCGAACCCCGGCCGTCGTTGAAGAGGAACACCGGGCGGTCGTCGTCGACGTAGACGAGATAACCGCCACCCTGGTCGCCGTGTGAGACCAGCACCCCGCGATCACCAGCGCCCATAGTGATGTTGGCGACGACATCGAACGAACGCATCCAGATCAAGCGCCGCGAGCGCCACGGCTCAAGGGTTGGCGTGCCGGGCCATAGCGTGATCGACCTTTCCATCTGTTCGACATACGGGGCCCGAACCGCCCACCGGTAGCCGCTGCCCTCGTCGAGGGGGTACACCTGATTGACCACGGCCTCGTCGTGCCAGGCCGTCGTCAGCGCGTCCAAACGGTCGGGGTACGCCTCGGCGAGGTCATTGGTCTGCGTCGGGTCGGCGTGAAGATCGAACAACTCCCACTTCTCGTCGACGAACGGGGTTTGCGGCTGATGGAGGGTTACCGCTTCCCAACCTTCGCTCATGAACGCCCGGTGACCGGCCAACTCGTAGTACTGCGATTGGCGCGACGAAGCGGCTGCCTTATCATCAATCACCGATCGGAAGCTCCGACCCTGGATCGGCATCGTGGCTTCGCCGTGTCGGGTCTTCGGAGCCTCGATACCAAGGAGGTCGAGAAGCGTCGGCACCAGGTCAATCACATGCTGATACTGGTCGCGGACCGCTCCCGCTTCCAGATCACCGTCGGGCCAGTGAAGCACGAACGGCACCTGGTGGCCACCAGCGTGTGCGTAGGTCTTGTAGAGGCGAAATGGCGTGTTTCCGGCCATCGCCCACCCTTGCGGATAGTGGGCCATCGCCTCGGGCGTGCCGATCTTCTCCAACCGTTCGAGGTCGCTCGAACGGGGCGATTCGAGGTTCGCCGCAAATGCCCCGAGATCGTTGTAGTAGCTCGTCGTGCCGACGTATTCACCTTCTCGGCTGGCGCCGTTGTCGGACAGGAAGACCAGGATTGTGTTGTCCCACTCCCCCATCGCCGTGAGCTCGTCGCGCATCCGACCGAGATTCTGATCGACCGAATCGACCATCGCGGCGAAAACCGCCATGTAGCGGGCGAACAGTGTCTGCTCCTCAACGCTCAGCTCATCCCAGGGCCTCACTTCCGCGCCTTTCTCGCTGTTACGGGGCGGAAGCTTTGTGCCGGGCGGAAGCAGACCCAACTCGATCTGCCGCGCAAACCGCTCTGCGCGCATATGATCCCAGCCGTTGATGTACACCTCTTTGTACTTGTCGATGTCGGCGTCTTTGGCCAACAGCGGAGCATGCGCTGCGGGGTGTGGGAGGTAGAGGAAAAACGGCTGGTCCGGGTCGTTGGCCTTGCGTTCTTTGATGAGGCGGATCGCCCTGTTCGTCAGGTCGTCGGTCAGGTAGTAGTCGGCCGGATAACGGCCGACATCGACGACATGGTTGTCTTCCACCAGATAGTGGGGCTGATGAACGTTCGTGAAAGCGTCGAGAATCCCGTAGAAGCGGTCAAACCCGCGCTGACAGGGCCACGAGTGGTTCGGCCCCTTGGCCGATATGTCGGCGTCGCGCGCCAGGTGCCACTTCCCGCACATGATCGTGGCGTAACCCTCGGCCTTGAGAATTTCGGCAATGGTCGAGACATTCTCCGGCAGCTCACTCCAGTAGCCCGGGAACCCGGGGTCGGAGTTCGCGACGTGACCGAAGCCCACGTTGTGACAGTTGAGCCCGGTGAGCAGCGACGCACGGGTGGGCGAACACATCGGGTTCACGTGGAAATTCGTGAACCGCAGGCCCTTCGCGGCGAGTTCATCGAGCACCGGTGTCTTGATTTCCGACCCGAAGCAGCCCACATCGGAGAAACCGACATCGTCGACCAGCACCACGATGACGTTCGGCTTTCCGCCCGCGTCGGCACGCTGGGGCCACCACGATTCCGAGGCGCCCATCACCCGGCCGATCCGGGGATCGCTTCCGAACGTCTGCGGATCGGTCATGCGGTCTCCGGATCAAAATCAAGGTGGAGGGCGGCCAGACCCCGGGTGAAGAAGCTCGGAACAATCACGGGTGAAATACCGGGCGTCAACCGCAATCCCGGCAGCGACAGGATCTTCTCGATCATCACCCGGATTTCAAAACGGGCGAGGTTCGCACCGAGGCAGTAATGCGTTCCGTAACCGAACGCGACGTGGTGGTTGGACCCGCGCCGAAGGTCAAGCGTCTGCGGATGGGCAAACGCTCGTGCGTCTCGATTCGCGGCGCTGTACATGAGCAGCAGCGAGTCACCCTTCGCGATCCGTTGGCCGTGCATTTCGTGATCTTGTGTCGCGGTACGGCTCATGTTGAGGATCGGGGTGACCCACCTGATCAGCTCTTCGACGCCGCTTCGCTCCAATAACTCCGGGTCCTCCCGCACCAACTGCAACTGATCGGGGTGTTGCAGCAACGCGAGCACACCACCTGCGATGACGTTGCGACTCGTTTCGGCTCCGCCGTCGAGCAGCAGCAGGGCCTCCTCGAGAATCGTCTTGTCACCCATCGGCTCCCCGTCGACGGTACTATGCGCCCATACGGATATCAGATCGTCGCGCGGGTCGTCGCGTCGGAGGGCTATCAGCTCGCTTGTGGCAGCAACGAACTCGACAAGGGCTGTGCCAAAGTCGGCCATGCGCGGGTCACCCATCTTCAGGGACCCGGCCGAGAGAGTGTCGGCCGCCCACCGACGGCAGTCTTCCCACCGGGACCGGTCAAACCCGAGCAACTCACAGATCACGATGGCAGGCAGCACCGAAGCCAGTTCTGCCACCACCTCAACATGACCATTGGTGCGAACCGCGTTGACCAGCCCGACCGCAATGTCGCGGACATGATCGGCATGCGACCGGACCACCGCCGGGGTGAAGCGACGCTGGACAAGTCGACGCTGGGTCACATGACGAGGATCGTCGAGATTGATGATCGAATGATCTGACGTCATGTCGATCAGCGGTCGGGTGCCGTGTACCGACGTGTACCGCCCCGACTCCTTCTCCACATGCTGGAGGTCGGCATGACGGGTAACGCACCAAAGACCGTTGCTGTCGCGATAGACCGGCGCGTTGGCCCGCAGCCACTCGTAGACCGGCTCCGGGTCGCCCGCGTAGAAGTCAGGATCGAGGAGATCAACCACGACACCGGCCCGAAGGTCGTCGAGAATCTGAACGTTGACCCCGCGTTTCACCGGCGCCTACTGCTGTCCTGGCGACATGCTCGATCGCCAATCGCTTGCATCGCGACCGAGTTCGGCGAACCGCTTCTGGATCCAGAGGGGCAACTCAGACTCTTCTCCCCGGTCCAGGCTCTGTACGTGGTCGCCTTCCTCGTCCCAAACGTGACAGGTGTTGACGTTCCCTGCGAACAAGAGCTTGCGCTGGTCCGGCGTGAGGGGACCTCGCAGTTCGACAGGCGAAGAACGACCCGCCGCCATGCTCATGGAAAACCGGCTCTGGTTCGCCACCGGGGCCATCGCCTGCAGGAGCGCTGTCACGTGCGTGCAGCCCCTCGGGCCGCCGAACAGCTCACGAACCCTGTGCGTGAAACCCCGGGCGATCGAAAGCCCGATCAGCTTTTCGTAGTGGGGAGTGATGCCCGGACAGATCGTGTGAGGATGGTCTTCGAACACGACCCTTGCGCTGGTAATTTCCATCGACGGGTACGTGACTTCGAGGTTGACCACCATGTGGTGGATGACCAGCGGCTCGGGGTCACCCTGCACGTAAAGGCCCGCCGGCTTGATGTCCCTGACTGCACCGACCAAAAGCACAGTCTTTGCGTCGACACGGAACGACCTGACCTCGTAGGTACGCGTGTGCAGACGCTCCAGGTCGGGGTCGGGGGGCATGAGATCATCCACGATCCGACCTCTTCCCGATCCGGTGCGCAATCCCACAGGTGTCGGAGATCAACGGTCGACCCCGAGGATGAGACCACTTGTAGGCACACCGGTGCCCGCTGTTACCAGCACGTGCTCGACATCGGGGACCTGATTGACCGACGTGCCACGCACCTGCCGAACCCCCTCCGCTATTCCGTTCATCCCGTGGATGTAGGCCTCGCCAAGCTGCCCGCCGTTCGTATTCACCGGGAGCTTCTGCCCGATCTGGATACCCTGCTCGCGAATGAAGTCCTTCGCTTCGCCCCGGCCGCAGAAGCCGAACTCCTCCAGTTGGGTGAGCACGAACGGGCTGAAGTGGTCGTAGAGCACGGCCGTCTGGATGTCGTCCGGGCCGAGGCCCGACGAGTTCCACAGTTGGCGTGCCACCGAACCCATCTCCGGGAGCCCGACGATGGAGTCGCGGTAGTACGACGTCATCATGTGCTGATCCGGTCCGGCTCCCTGAGCGGCCGCTTGGATCATCACGGGGGGTCGTGGAAGATCGCGGGCACGTTCGGCGGATACCACGATGAGCGCCTGCGCGCCGTCGGACTCCTGGCAGCAGTCAAGCAGGCGAAGGGGCTCGACGATCCAACGGCTCGCCTGATGTTCCTCCAGCGTGATGGGCTGCTCGTAGAACCAGGCCTTCGGATTGGTCGAAGCGTGCAACCGGTCGGCCACCGCTACGCGTCCGAAGTCTTCCGTTGTCGCGCCGAACTCGTGCATGTAGCGCTGCGCGAACATTGCGATCCACGACGCAGGCGTGAGTTGGCCCCACGGTGCGTACCAGGAGAAGTGCGCCATCTCGGCACTCGCCGAACGGGGAAGGTCCTGTACGCCGGCCCCGAAGCGTCGGCCCGAGCGTTCGTTGAACGCCCGGTAGCAGACCACGACATCGGCCACACCGGTGGCGACGGCCATTGCCGCCTGCTGAATCGTTCCGCAACCGGCGCCTCCACCGTGATGAATTCGGCTGAAGAAGGTCAGGTCCTTCACGCCGATCGTGCGGGCCAGTTCAATCTCGGGGTTGCTCTCGGCGGTGAAACACGCCATGCCGTCGACGTCGGAAGGCGTGAGGCCGCAGTCGTCGAGCGCTGCCAATGTGGCTTCCACGGCAAGGTGCATCTCGGTGCGGCCAGACTTCTTCGAGAAATCGGTCGCTCCTATTCCGCATATTGCGGCTTTTCCGCTGAGAGAGTTCCTGATGCTCACTTCTTTTCCCCGGTCGCTCGTGGTAGGCGCACCCGAACCGTGCCGGTCACGTGATTGCCCATGCTGTTCGCACCGGCTACTTCGATGTCGACCGAACCATCGGCATCATCTTTCGCCATGACCCGTCCGGTGAGGGTCATCGTGTCGCCCGGGAGATTCTGGGTACCGAGCCGGATGTTCACGCGCTTCAAGAACGCGTCGGGGCCGGCCCAGTCGGTGATGAACCGGCCGACCAACCCGTTCGAGGTGAGGATGTTCATGAAGATGTCTTTCGAGCCCCGCTGCCGCGCCATGTCGGGATCGTGGTGCGCATCGAAGTAGTCACGCGATGCAATGGCTGTCGACACGATGAGGGTCCGGGTCAGTGGCAGCATCAGCTTCGGCAGCTCATCACCGAGGTTCACCGACTCGAACGAGGGGCTACCCGTCGGCACGGCCGAGGCGGATTGCCCCGTGGATTGATCAGTGCTCATACGTTTACCACCTTGAACATCGGAAGCGTGAGCTCGCCATCGCATTCCACGAACGTGACCATGACACCCATCCCGATGGCGAGATCGCTTGGGTCGGTGCCGACAATGTTGGAGATCATGCGGGGGCCTTCGTCCAGTTGGACGAGGGCAACCGGCAGCGGATAGTCGAACGAAGGCACCTGGGGATAGTGAGTGACGACAAAGCTGTAGATCTCGCCTTTCCCCGACACCTCGGTCGGCACGAGTTCGAAGCTCTGGCACTTCTGACAGGCGGCGTGCGGGGGAAACTGGTAGGCACTGCAGGCCGAGCAGCGTTGCACCATCAGCCTGCCGGCCTTCGCTGCTTCGAAGAAGAACGCTCCGTCGTCGGTGGGTGTCGGTCGGGGACGCCTGGGCCGGGGACTTCCGGGGGCTGTCGCCGCCGCTGTCGCAGACGCCGCGGCCGCTTCGGGCTTCTTTTCGGGTGGCCGGAACTTGAGGATGCGAAACAACATGGTTCCGACCACTTCGCCGGTCGCGTCGAAGTAACTTTGGCGGCTCGTGACGAAATAGCCCACACCAAGACCGGTCTTCTTCTCGACCGAGATGCTGTCGATCGTGGTTTTCATCGTGATCCTGTCGCCGGGTCGGAGGTAGCGCTCGTACTCCTGTTCGCAGTTCACGGCGACCGTGGAGGAATAGCCGGCCGCGTCGAGCATGTTCAACAGATCGGAGTAGACGTTCGCCGGACGCGCGCTGCTCACGTCTAGGCCGCGCATCACCCACGCCTGCAGCATGGTCGGCGGCGCGACAATCCCGCCATGGGCCGATGCTATGGCCGCTTCTTCGCTGGTGTAGATCGGGAGCTTGTCGCCCATGGCCTCACACCAGTGGCGGATCATCGGAGCGTTGACGAGATCGGCGCCGCTCATGGCGGCACCGACTTCGCGTCCGGCATAGGACTGAAGTCTGGCGTCGAACTCACTTGTTTGCTGGTCGGTTGCCTCGGCCATACCCGTGTACCCCTCAGTGGTCTCGCTGAATCTGACGCCTCATCAAAATATTTGGCGACGAGTCGAATCAGGTCGCCGACAGCACATCTGACGACCCGTCAGAACTCTAGCGGGACGACGACCGGGAACGCATTTCGGTGATTCCGGGAGTGGAGCAGGCGATGCCGGCATCCACCCTCCGCGGCCCCGGCCCGACGCATGGGACAATGGGCCCGTGAGCAGCAAAGAAATGATCCTTGACGTCGCCCGACGGGTTGTCGAACAGGGTGGGATCGAAGCCCTCACCATGCGCAACCTCAGTACCGAACTGGGGCTCGCCCACACCGCCATCTACTGGCATGTTGGGGGTCGTGAGCAGCTTCTGAACTCACTGGTCGATCACTTCATTGACGAGATGAGGGCCATCCACCCGGTCGGCGACTCTCCAAATGAGCGGGTA
>JANMZO010000408.1:0-7384 GCA_031383405.1 Acidimicrobiia bacterium
CTCTCGACCACGCCTAGCGGGAGGTTCACCGTGAACACCGAGCCCTTGCCGGGCTCCGACGTCACTTCGATGTCGCCGCCCATCATGAGGCAGAAACTCCGGCTGAGCGCGAGGCCGAGGCCGGTGCCGCCGTAGGTGCGGGTGGTTGAGGCGTCGGCCTGGGAGAACGCCTCGAACAGCTTGGCCCGCTGTTCGTCGGTGATGCCGATACCCGAGTCGCTCACGGCGAAGTCGATGGTGTCGACGTGGCGGGTGACGGTCAGCGCCACGGACCCGTCGGAGGTGAATTTCGCCGCGTTCGACAGCAGGTTGAACAACACCTGCTTCGTCTTCACTAGGTCCGCATACATTGGGCCGACATCGTCGGGGCACTCGATGACGAACTCGTTGCGGTTCTTCTCGACCATCGGCCGCACGATCGACTCGACCTCGTCGACCAGCGACCGCGCATCGAACGTCTCCAGGAACATCGTCATGCGGCCCGACTCGACCTTGGCCAGATCGAGGATGCCACCGATGAGCGTAAGAAGGTGCTTGCCGGCCGACTGGATCTTCTTGAGATCGGGCAGGTACTGCTCGGTGCCGAGGTCGGCACACTCCTCCTCGAGCAGCTCGGCGTAGCCGATGATGGCGTTGAGCGGCGTGCGCAGCTCGTGTGACATGTTGGCCAGGAACTCCGACTTGTGCCGCGACGCCACCTCCAGCTCCTCCGTCTTAGCCTGGAGCTCGGTGAACAACCGTGCGTTCTCGATGGCGATCACGGCCTGGTCGGCGAACGTCTGCAACAACTTCTTGTCGGACAGCGAGTACCGGAGCTCGCCTCTGCGAAAGATCTGCAGCGTGCCGAGGACGGCGGCCCCGCTGATGAGCGGGATGATGGCGATCGAGTGGGTACCGAACCGTTGGAAGAACACCGCGTCGTCCGGCCTGAGAAGCATCCCGGTGTCGGCCGGACCGACCGTTCGAAACCACGGTTTCTGCTGACTAAGGACGAGCGCCGGCCCGGCGAACGTACCCGATTCGAGCACCTCGGCCTCAGGCGTGTCGACCGGATAGATCGCGCCGAACGACTGCCGCGCCCCTTCGTGATGCTGTGCGACGTAACCGAAGTCGGCGCCGACCATTCGCACAGCCTGCTCGGTCAACTCGTGCAGCACCACGCTCAGGTTGAAAGCGGATCTACTGATCGTCTGGAGGACGGCAGCTACTGCGGTCTGCTGTTCCAGAGCTGCGCTCACCTCGCGGTTGCTGTCCTGGAGCTCGTTGAACAACCGTGAATTTTCGATGGCGATGACGGCCTGGTCGGCGAATGTCTGCACGAGCGTCACGTCGCGTTCGGTGAATGGGCGACGGTCGTAACGGAACAACCAGAACGATCCAGCGTCGCCCCCGCTCAATCGCAGTGGGACACCCAACCAGGCGCGGACGCCCATTTGTTGCATGGCGAGCTTGTCGTTCGGATGGCTCATGGTCATGTCGTCGAGATCCCAATCGGCCCGGACCGGTGTTCCGCGCCGTGTGACCGCAGCGAGGGAGTGACGTTCGTCGACCCGGTAGTACCCGCTGAGCGACGCCTGCAACCCGACCGGCACGTTGTACGTCGCCGCCGTCGTGTACAGGTCGCCGGCTGACTCCCAGATGCTCCCCACGTCGGCGTTCGCCAGGCGGGCAGCCGTGGCCAGCACCGTCTCCAGCACGTTCGTGAGGTCGTTCGGGGACCGGCTGATGACCTGCAGCACCTCGGCCATCGCAGTCTGCTGATCGAGCGCCTCGGTGACCTCACGGTTGCTCTCCTCCAGTTCCCTGAAGAGGCGGGAGTTCTCGATGGCGATGAGAGCCTGATCGGCGAAGGTGTGAACGATGTCTTCATCGCGTTGGGTGAATGGCCGACGATCCTTCCGCATCAGCGAGAACACGCCGCTGAACGAGCCGGGCCGGGTCAGCGGAACCATGAGGTATGCCTGCTGCCGGAGTCCCTCGACAAACGAGAGGCTGGGATTGTCGATTCTCCTTTCGCCCGACGTGTCCACCGGGATGTCGTCGGGGTTGAGGTCTCTGCGCGCAATCGAGCCGTTGGCGACGCGCGAGACGGAGTTGTCGCCGTTGACCGGAAACTCAATGCTGTCGGCCAACGCCACTTCGTCGGCCGTGAACCCGTGGCTCGCTCCGACGCGGTACCGATCGTCGCGTTCCTGCCAGATCAGCCCGGTGTCGCTCTCACAGAGGCGCGCTGCGATGCCGAGCACCTGGCCGAGGACGTTCTCCAGATCGTTCGGTGAACTGCTGATGACCTCCAGCACTTCGGCCATCGCGGTCTGCTGATCGAGCGCCTCGCTGACCTCGATGTTGCGCGCTTCCAGCTCGTTGAACAGCCGGGCGTTCTCGATGGCGATGACGGCCTGGTCGGCGAAGCCCTGCAGCAGCGAGACGTGACGCTCGTCGAAGGGACGGGCGGTGCGGCGTCGCACAAGGATCGCGCCGAGCGGACCGGCGCGGCCGAGCATTGGAACAGTCAACGCGGCCAACTCCGTGAGAGCGTCGTCGCGGGCCGTCCTCGCGCTGAAGGGATAGTCGGCCTCCCACTCCTCTATAGGGCCGGCCACCCGCACCGGTTGGCCGGTGTCGATTGCCGCACTGACGAAGCCCTGCTCACCGGCGACACCCATGCGCTGGCGAACGGTGTCTGGGGTCCAGATACCCCGAAGGTTGTCCCAGATGCTCCCCGCGCCCCGGTCGGTGAACCTGACCGACACGAAGTCGGCGTCGCACAGCCGGCTTGCGGCGTGGCCGATTTCCGGAAGCGTGTGTTCGATGTCGCCAGGCGACGTGCTGATGACCCGCATGATCTCTGCCGTCGCCGTTTCACGCTCCAGCGCCTCGGCCATCTCACGGTTGCGCGCTTCCAACTCCTTGAACAGCCGGGCGTTCTCAATGGCGATCACGGCTTGGTCGGCGAAGGTCTGCAGGAGCTGCTTCTCCGAATCAGTGAAGCGCACCTCGCCCTGTCGGTTGACGCTGATGGCGCCCAGGCCGACCTCGCCGCTCAACAGTGGAATAACGCCGATAGAGTGAACCCCGATCCGGTCGAGGACCTCCTTGAAGCCGGGTTGGTCGGCGAGAGGGTGGTCCCGATCAAGCGTCAGGTAGGAGGCTTTTCGCTGAAGGATCACGCCTTCGGTGTTTCCGTGCACCGCGTCCCACGGAATCGATCCGGTTGTGACGGCATCCCCGCAGAGGGCGCCAACCGCCAGGCTGCCGTCGCGGTATATCGAGATCAACGTGAAGACCGCGTTGACCATACCTCTGGCCTGCTGCGCCAGTTCGTTCAGCACCGCTTCGAGATCAAATGCGGACTTACTTATTGTCTGCAGTACCGACGACACCGCCGTCTGCTGCTCCAGAGCGGCCCTGACCTCCCGGTTGCTCTCCTGCAGGTCGTTGAACAGCTGCGCGTTCACGACCGCAATCGCCGCCTGGTCGGCGAACGCAGCGAGCACGGGTGCGAGGTTCTCGTTGAACGGACGCACCTCGTGTCGGAAGACCTGGAGGTCGCCGATCCACTCGTTGTCGTGCACGAGTGGCACCGAGGCAATCGACCGCATGTCGAGTTGGCGTGCCATCTCGGCCACTTCCGGCAACTTCACAACCGCGAGTAAGTCGTCCAGGAACGTCGGTTTGCGCTGCTCCATCGGCAGTGGGCTGACGACCCCCGCCCGAATGGGCAGCATGGCACCGAGGGTCGACCGGACCCGGTCGCCGTGCACGGCGACGGTCTCGAGCAACGAGTCCCGGCGCAACATGACCGTCGCCGACTCGGCACCGGAGAGGGCCGCCGCGCTCGCCACGATGGTATTGAGGACCGTGTTTACGTCACCCGGGTTCGTGCTGATCATTCGCAGCACCGACGACACCGCTGTCTGCTGCTCGAGAGCCTCGCTCACCTCGCGGTTGCGTGCCTCCAACTCCTTGAACAACCGGGCGTTCTCGATGGCGATGACGGCCTGATCCGCGAAGCCCTCGAGGATGGCGGTATCGCGATCATCGAAGGCGCGGTCGGAGAATCGGCTCAACACGAGGAAGCCGATCGGTCCGTTGCGACCGGGTAGCGGAACGGCGAGAAGTGACACTGCGTCACGCCCGCTGGACCGGTTCAGATAGGCCGTTCTGGGGTATTCAGCCTCCCACTCGGAAATCGGGCCACTCACCCGGACAGGCGTGTTCCGCCGGTAGGCGGCCATGGGGACGCTGGCGCTGACGATGGCCGAGTCGTCTCTGTTAGTCAGCCCCGTCAGGTCGTTCCACATCTGCCAGGCTCCGTCTTCGAGGAAGCCGATCGCCGCGTAATCGGTATTGCACAATCGACGGGCCGCCCCCGCGATGGCCGGCAACGTACGTGAGATGTCACCCGGCGACATGCTGATCACGCGCATGACGTCGGCCGACGCCGTCTGCTGCTCGAGAGCCTCGCTCACCTCGCGGTTGCGTGCCTCCAACTCCTTGAACAACCGGGCGTTCTCGATGGCGATGACGGCCTGATCCGCGAAGGTCTGCAGGAGCTGCTTCTCCGAAGCGGTGAAGCGTTCGGTGCCGGCCCGGACCACCGAGAGCAGGCCGACGACCCCGTCAGCGCCGACCAACGGGTTCACGCACAACGAAAAAGGGCCGTAGCGCTCGAAGTTCGCCACGTCGGGGGGGTACAGCGCCGATTCACGATCGCGGACGGTGCGGTAGTGGGCCCGGCCGCTAGCGGCCACGCGTTCGAGCGCCTCCGCCAACGAGACGTTCTCCGACAGATCGAAGATCGGGATGTCGCGCGGGTGGGCGAACCCCTTGTTGCCGGAGCCTTCGAACCTGGTGGCGATCACGGTGTTGTTGGCCCTGACGAGGCGGTAGGCCTGCTCGGCCAGTTCGTTCAGCACGACGTCGAGATCGAATGCGGACTTACTGATGGTCTGGAGTACCGACGCGACAGCGGTTTGCTGGTTCAGCGCCTCGCTCACCTCGCGGTTGCGTGCCTCCAACTCCGTGAACAGCCGGGCATTCTCGATGGCGATGACGGCCTGATCGGCGAAAGATTCAAGGATCGAGGTGTGCCTGTCGTCGAAGGCGCTGTCGGAGTACCGGGCCAAGACGATGAAGCCGATGGGTCCCTCGGGACCCGGCAGAGGAACGGCGACAAGTGCCACCGCGTCACGCCCCTGGGCCCGGTTCATCCGGACCGTGAAGCTGTAGTCGCCCTCCCACTCGTCTATTGGCCCGCTCACCCGGATCGGCCGGTTTCCGAGGTAGGCGGCCCCGGGAACGCTGTCGTAGAAGAACGCGCCGTCTTCCGTGCTGAGCAGCCCCATCACGTCGTTCCACATCTGCCAGACCCCGTCCTGGATGAACCCGATCGCCGCGTAGTCGGAGCCGCACAGTCGACGCGCCGCACCGGCGATCGCCGGCAGCGTGCTCGCTATGTCGCCCGGCGACGTGCTGATTACACGCATCACCTCCGCCGACGCGGTCTGCTGTTCGAGCGCTGCCTTCACCTCGCGGTTGCTGGCCTCCAGTTCGTTGAAGAGTCGGGCGTTCTCGATGGCGATCACGGCCTGGTCGGCGAAGGCACCCATCAGCGACAGGTGCCCCGGCGTGAAGCCGAACGCCTCGCGCTTCGACACGAACAGAATGCCTACGAGGTCGCCGCGGTTCAGGAGCTTCACAATGACCCGACAGCCCACGCCGGACTCGGCGTGAAAGCGGCGGGCCAACTCTGAGCCGTTGGCGAGATCTTCTTCGTAACGGACCGTTTCGGGCATAGCGGCGAGAGCGGCTACCGGGAATTCACCGGCTACACCACTGAAATCGAGCGAAGGATCCGAGCGGTAGTTGACGGCGTGCCGAAGAAGGTCCCTATCGCGGAGGTACACGCCCGCCGAGGAGCCGGAGATGAGACGCGTCGCGCTCTTTGCTATTGCGTCGAAAACCACCTCGGCGTTGCCGGGTGACGTGCCGATGTCCCGGAGGATCTCTGACGTCACGTTCTCACGAGCAGACCCCGCCTCCAGTGCCGCCGTGGCGTCAGCGAGTGCCCTCTCCAGGTCGGCGAGGCGCGCCGTGAGATCGCCTGCGCTGAGGTTCGGGTCGGGGACGTCCCGATCGGGTGAGTCGGAGTTCTCTGCGTCTGGCGGCTTCACTCGACTCCTCGTGCGTCATTTTCTCCGGCGGCCTCCACACCCTACCGGTCCGGCCGGTCAGGTGTCCGGCCTGGGCTCACCACCACCAGAACGCCGGCGCACCAGGCCATGGGGAGGAAGTCGATGCCCATTGCGAGCAGTACAACGACGTGGAAGCCCACCGCGGCCATCGCCGCGTAGCGTCGGGACCACCGGATGACCAGGCCGACACCGACGAGGGGCTCGGCCACCAACGCTCCGAATGCGGCCATGTCAACGACCCCCGGGTGCGCAGCCGTGAAGCTCCGGGACCAGGACGGCCCCCAGAGTGCGATCCCGGCCTGGGTCGCGCCGTCGTGCCACCAGTCGACCCCGACGACCGTCAACTTCGCCCACGTGGCCGACAGGAACAACAGGGCCAGCGTCAACGTGAGGATCTCGATCGGCCAGCCGCTGACCGTCGGCTCCTGACCGTCCGGCTGCCCCTCCCCGGCCGCCCCTGTGCCGTTCCCGGTCACCTCGCTGCCCGGCCGGGTGAATCTGGCCCGAGCGACCGCGAACGCCACGAGCGCCGTGACCAGGGCGGTGCGGCTGTGCGAAGGTTCACCGTAGGAGTAGTGCTCGGCGGCCCACCAGCCGTAGAGAACCGCAAGGGTCAGCGTGGCGACTCGAACGGAGCGCGCCCCACGTCGCGCGGCGAACCCGGCGCAGACGATCACGGCCAACCACAACCCCATCAGGCTTCCCTGGTTGAGGCGCGGAGCGCCGAGCCAATCGAGCGGGCCGAACGGGATTCGCAGCATCGATGGGGCACGAACCTGGCGCAGCCAGGTCACTTTCCGAGCCGTGTCGAGCGCGGTTCCGATGACCAAAAGACGCCGGGCCAGTTCGACCTGCGCGGCCGGAACCTCCGGGTGCCAGAACCGCATCCACGCCGACCTCGGGGCCATGCTCGCGTTGCCGGTGGCCCCGGTGGCGCCTGCGGCCACTGAAGGCGCTGATGGCGTCGTGGCAGTGGGTGACCTCGATCCCGCGTCAGCGCGGCTCATCCGGAACCGGGAGCGGTCCAGGTCAGGACTGTCGCATCGATGGGCCGGAGCCCGGCGTCGAGAAGTACCCGCCGCACATGGAGCGTGACGCTGTGGACCGCCCGGGAGGGTTGGCGACGGTTCCAGTCCGCGGCGAGCCCGGCGAGCAGGCGGCGGTCGTCAAACCCGATGGATCGGCCG
>JANMZO010000418.1:0-30104 GCA_031383405.1 Acidimicrobiia bacterium
GTCTCGAAATAGCCGTTGTCGAGGATCAGCCGCTTCGTCCCGAACAGGTACTCGGGCGTGAGCTTCCTCGCCGTCTCGGGGTCCTGCACGACCGCGCGGATCTTGCCCCGGACGAAGTCGCCCACTTCCTGGTTCAGCTCCTCGTTGGACAGCACCCCGGCGTAGCTGTTGATCGAGAGGTGGATGCCACCCGCGGCCCACAGCTCCTCGTAGCGGGCGTGGCGTTGCTCCGGCGTGTAGTCCCGGGCCTTCAGCCGGGCGGTGGGGAAGGGCCAGCCACCGCGGCGGTACATGGACTCCCGTAGACTCTCCCAGTCGTCCCGGTACCGCTGCAGCTCCTCGGTGGTCAGCGGCCGGTTTCGGGCCGGGAGCGCGTACTGCGCGGTCCGTTGGAACACGGTGACGTGGTCGGCGGTCTTGGCGATCTCGGGGATCGCCTGCACGCCGGAGGAGCCGGTTCCGATGACCCCGACGCGTTTGCCCGCGAAGGAGACCGGCTCATGGGGCCAGCGGCCGGTGTGGTACATCGGCCCGGCGAAGTCGTCGATGCCGGGATAGTTCGGCTTGTTGGCGACGAACAACGCGCCGGTGGCACAAATCAGGAACCGGGCCGACGCCTGTTCACCGTGCGCCGTTTCGATGGTCCAGCGCTGCGTCGCCTCGTCCCAACGTGCATCGGTGACCCGCGTGTCGAACTGGATGTCCTTGCGCAGATTGAACCGGTCGGCGACGTGGTCGAGGTAGGCGAGCACATCGGCGCTCGCGGACTGGGTCTCTTTCCACACCCACTCGTCGACCAGTTCCTTGCTGAACGTGTAGGCGTAGAACGGAGCGCTCGGCGCGTCGACCCGGGCGCCGGGGTAGCGGTTGTACCACCAGGTGCCGCCCACCCCGCTGGCGCCGTCGAATGCACGGACCGACAGGCCCATCGCGTCGCGCAGGCGGTGGAGGGCGTAGAGCCCGCCGAAGCCTGCACCGATGACGATGGCGTCGTAGTGCGCCATGGGTGTGTCGCTCATCTGCAGCCCCCGAGCTTGGTGGTGACGGTCTCGGCCCCTGCCGAGTCGTCGATGGCCCACCATCTTCGCGTCGTGACGACGCCACGCGCCACCCGAGGGGTCCCAGCTCCGCCAGACGCCGTGGGCGCGTGCGGGCGCGGGTCGCATGCCGTTCGTAGACTGCGGCGGTGCAGCGACACAACGAGCTCGAATGAATCGACCGGGTTTTGCATCACGTCATGATTGATCCTGGAGGATCGTTATGGCTGCACAGAATCAGTACACGCCGGAGTTTCGTGAGCAGGCTGTCCGGTTGGTTTTCGAGTCGATGGAACCGGATGAAACGAGGGCTTGTGCGTACCCGTCCGTATCCGCAACGTTCGGTTGCTCGTCGGCCGAAGTTCAATTGTCGTGCTGTCTGACTTTCCGATAATCCGACGCTATGATGCGTGTATGAGCCGGACCACGCTTCGAGCGAAGGGGCAGTTGACGTTGCCCGAGGACATCCGGTCGGGTGCGCGCCTTGAGGAGGGCGATCTTGCTGCGTCCTCAGAAGATGATCGACGCCACGCAGGCGTGGTTTTGGAATCCGACCCGGCAGGCCGGCGAACGCGAGGCCGACGCTGATCGGGCCGCTAGGGCGCGGGGATAGCGACACGCGTTGGTAAGCGGGGTCGCCCGAACAGATAAGCCTTCCGAAGAGCGGTTATCGCTCGTAGGATGACGCTGTGCTTTTCACGATTGAACCGAAAGATTTGCGGCGTGCGCGGCGGATCATTGCGACAGTGGGGGAGGGCGAGTTTAGAAGTGCGGTGCACGAGCTGACAGGGTTCGACACGGAGGCTCTGACTCTCGATGATGTGATTTGCGTTTACGTGTTGGCTTTGGAGGGGCGAGTGCAGCCTCCGGGCGCTGGCAGACGGGCGGTGGAGTTGTATCCGACTCTGCCCCCGCGCACTGCCGATGATCCGTGCGTGAAAATCGGTGCGGCTTCCCGACCGGCGTCGTGAGCGACGAAGACAAACCTCGCCCGTTCGATCTCGCCCGAATGGTTGAGGTCTTCAATCGGCATGGCGTGTCGTACATCGCCGTTGGTGGTGTGTCGGGTTTTTTGCACGGAATGATCCACTACGTGACCCAAGACGTAGACATGATGGTCCGGTCCAATCGTGAGAACCTCGAGCGGATCCTAAGCGCGCTTACAGAGCTTGGCGCCGATGTCTCCACGGCAACGATTGGAGATCTTGAAGTAAACACGCAATGGGAAACGCAGAGCGGCCCGCTCGACATTCTGCTAGCTGCTGTTGGCCCTAACGAGACCGTGATCACCTTTGCTGACTTAGATCGGCACGCCGAAGCTATCGAAGTTGAAAGGGGACTGCTCGTGCGCACAGCTTCGCTCGACGACGTGATTCGAATGAAGGAGGCTGCCGATCGGATGAAGGACCATCAGGCATTGCCCGAGTTACGACTTCTTCGGGGTGACCTTCATCCAGAGTTTCCACGTGGCTTTGATCCGTTCCAGGACTTTCCGATCGAAGCTGACGAGTACGACCGGGACTAGTGGCCGGAGTGTTGTTACGACGGTGGCCGCTGCGACTCAGGCGCTGATAGCGGCTCGCTTCATTCGTATGTACACGTATGAGAACAAAATTGAGAACATCAGCGCTGTCCTAAGCGGTTGTGCGGGTGGTTGCGAGCGGTCGCTAAAGGTACGTCGACTTCGTCCTTGGGTGCCCGCGGGAGACCCACGGAATCGCCACGCCGAGGCTCATTTGACGCATAGTCAAGAGGCGGCGACGGCCGGGCGCGCGAGACCGAATCCTCGTGTGCGGCCGGTTGCCGTGGACCTGCGTGTCCGTTCGGTTTCGACGAGGGCTGATCGTCGACCGTCGCTCCGCAAACCGAAGAACTGCGGGCCGCCATGTCCCTTGAAGGGTCGACGATTCAGGTCTTGACCTAGGTAAGGTCCGTGAGGCGGGCTAGCTCGTCGTCGAGCATGGCGCGGGCGGCGCGCGTACGTGCGGGGTTCTGCTGGTCGAACAGTTTGTGTAGAACCGCCATGCGCGCTGTCGCCAGGTCGCCGTCGGGACGGCCGTGGATGCGCTCGTACGCCTCCATGTACAGGCAGATGGCGTAGTGGCTTCGCACATTGTTCACGGCGCCGAGCAGAACGGTCGCTCTCTCCGGGTCGTTGTCGTAGAGGCAGAGCATCGCTGCAGCGACGAGGAGGTCGCCATCGAGGCCGGGAAGTCGCTTTCCGCCGAGAAGCGACGCGGCATCGACAAGATCGCGCCGGGCGCGGTCGATCTCACCGAGGTAGCCGAGGGCCACGACGCGGCCGATTTCGAAAGACAGGGTCCATTGGTCACCGCGTCTCGCCCGATTTCGCCACCCGTCGCGAGCGCCAGCCGCGGCATCGAGCGTCCGTGTGACCTCCTCTCGTTCCTCGGCCAGGGAGAGAGCCAGGAGCAGACTCGCGTGCGCGGCGCCCGACATCATCCCCGCTGCAGCGTCCGGGGTCCGAAGGCCCTTCAGAATCTGAATCGCACCGAGGTGGTCGCCGCGGAATTGTTTGAGTGCGGCGTCGATAAACGCAAGGCCAATTGCATCTTCTTGACTACCGGTCAATTGATGTGCCCGCTCGATCTCCGCTTCGCAACGGTCGAGATCGAAAAGGAAGTAGGTAGCAGCTCGGAACCAGTGCGCTCTCATGCGCCAGCCCACCGTGACTTCACCGGCGCTGGCGAGCGAATCGCGAGCGACTCGGGAGGCCGGTCGATCGGAATACTGGAATGCGATCGCGAGGAATGCCAGGGCAATGAGTACTCTGCTGCGGAGGACCTGATCGTCGACGGTCTCGGCCCACTCGCAGAGTTCACGGCCCCGGTCCTTCATCCCGCGTGCGGCGAAGATGGGCGCGGCAACCGACACGATCCGGGCGCCGGTGGTGGTTTGGCTGCGTGACCGGCACCAATCGATGGCGCTCAGGACGTCGTCGGCCAGGAGGACGAGTTCGGGCACCAGATCGACCGGCACGTCCGTAAGAGCATCGAGACGAACGGCAATGTGCTCGGCATGACGATCACGGGTTGCCTCGGCGTCATCGGCGTCGAGGAGGCGTTGGTACGCGTAGACGCGAATGGTTTCGAGCAGCCGGTACCGAAGCGCGCCCGACGCATCGTCGCGGACGGTCTGCAGCAACGATCTCGACACGAGGCTGCTGACAAGGTTCAGCGCCTCTGCGGGTTTCGTCGCAATCACGGCGGTGGCGAGGTCGAGGTCGAACGCGGCGGGCATCACCGAGAGACGTCGGAGTGCGTCTTGTTCGATGAGACCCAGGAGGTCGTAGCTCCAGTCGATCGTGGTTTCGAGGGTCTGTTGGCGGCCACGCGTGCGGCGACGTCCGCCCGTCAGCAAGGTGAAGCGGTCGTCGAGGCGTTCGAGGATCTGGCTCGGTGAGAGGACGCCGGTCCGTGCCGCGGCGAGCTCGATGGCGAGCGGTAGTCCGTCGAGGCGGCGGCAGATTTCGGCAATCACGGCATCTTCGGATGGGTCGAGTTCGGCGCCGTTTTCGGCTGCGCGTTCGAGGAAGAGCCGCACCGACGGTGGGCGCGCGTCATCGGTCGTGCCAGTGTCGACGTCGAGCGACGGGAGCCGGAAGGTTTGTTCGCCGTCGAGTTCGATCGCTTCCCGGCTGGTGGCCAGTACTCGCGTGTTGGGGCACGCCGCGAGGAGGACGTCGAGTAGTTCCGCGACGTCGTCGAGGACGTGTTCGCAGTTGTCGACCACCAGCAGTACCGACTTCGTTGCAATGCGGTCGATGACTTGGGCGGGCAATGAGCGCTCGCCGTTCGGGGCAAAGTCGAGGGCGAGCGTGAACGACTCCGCCACGCCGCTTCCGTCGCCGGTGCGGGCCAGATCGACGAAGAACACTCCATCTCGGAACGTGTCAACCTCGGCCGCCGCCGCTTCGATCGCGACCCGCGTCTTGCCGCATCCGCCCGAGCCCGTCAAGGTGACCAAGCGACTCGTCCTGAGAAGCGAGCGGGTCTTCGCGACCTCAACCTCGCGCCCCACGAAACTCGATCTCTGCGACGGAAGCCTGTGCCTGGTCCGGTTCAACGATCGAATAGGCGGAAAGTCTGCGCGCACGGCTTCGCCAAGCACCTGGAACACCCGCTGGGTTCCATCGATGTCACGCAGGTCGTGTTCGCCAAGGTCCGTGAGCAAGTGTTTCGACGGGGCGACGAGGCCTGCGGTCGTGGCGCTCATCAGGACCTGACCGCCATGGCCGGCCGACATGATTCGGGCGCCCAGGTTGAGTGTCGGTCCGAAGTAGTCACCGCCTCGCTCGACCGCCTCGCCGGTGTGGATCCCCATCCGTACAACGATCGGCACGTCGGCCGGCCACGCTTCGGCGGCCAGCCCTTGTTGCACCTCGACCGACGCATCGATGGCGTCACCCGGTCGGGCAAACGCGGCGGCGAAGGCGTCGCCGGCGGTCGAGAAGACGTATCCCTGGTGCGCCGTGATCGCGGCTCGCATGATCTCGTCGTGACGCGCCAGCGCCACGGCCATGGCTTCGGGATGCTCCTGCCAGAGGCGGGTGCTGCCCTCCACGTCGGTGAACAGAAACGTCACCGTCCCCGTGGGCGGTTCCACTGGGTTGCGCCGGTCCATCACCTCGCAAGTATCTCAGCGAAACGCGAGTTGTCCATTGCTGGGGGAGAGCCTTGGTTCGAACAAACGCCAACCTTGATATCTGAACTAGTTCTGATACAGTCGGAGCATGCGAGTCATCGAGCGATCCTTTTCGGACCTTCTTCGGCACCCGAACGATGTCGCGGCTGACCTCGATTCGGGCGACGTCTTGCTTCGGCGTCGTGACGAACCCGACCTTCGCCTGACGCTGGCGGCCCGAGCTGCGGAGCGGTCCGACGTGTTCCGGGTGCTCGCCCACTCGTTCCGCAACCTCGCCGTTCACAGCCCCGGCGTTCTCGAAGGTGCTGTTCTCGACGCGTTCGCCTGGTCGGAGTTCCTGCCAGCGAAGGACCGTCGCGCGTTCCTCGATGAGTTCTCGCGGACGCTGATCGCATCGGCGGAGATGGACACCTACGGACAACTCGCGCAGGTTGTCCGCGAGTGGCGAGCCACTGCAGAGATCCACGCCCAACCGGGCCTGGCCAAGCGGCTCCGAATGCCTGTCAAGGCGACTGAAGGGCGAGCGATCGCAGCCCCAGCGACGGCGTGAAACGTGCCGAAGCGTCGAGAACGAGTCGCGCCTCCGCCCGCTCCAGCAGGTTGGGATCTTCGGTACGGCACCAGCAACGCGGTCGATGGTTGGGAGCAAGTCAGCTCGGCCGCCCGGGCCAACGCTCGCGTTTCGTGGGAGAGGTTGACCGTCGATCCGCGATCGAGGTCGGAACGCCAACATCCACTGCGGGGCGACCTCGGTACCCGCGACGTAAATGGTCAGACGCTGCAGCAATGGCAGTACGAGGAGACAGCCGGGGGTCGGCTTTGGTACTGCATCGACGACGATCGCAAGATTGTCTGGCTGATGGACGCCATGGTCGGCCACCGAAACCGACTGAATAGCCCAACGCCAGCGAGACAGGTCGTATGTGTACGTATGAGAACAGAATTGAGAACATCCGCCTGGATCTCTGGGGTCACCTCCGGTCACCGTCTTCTGTGTCCTTGCGAGCGAACGAATCTGGCTCGCAGATGCGCACGCCAGCGTTCTTCATCACCCTGCTAGAGAATCGCCAACGCGTCCGACGATTCCGCGTCCGATACGGTCACCTTCGCCGAACACGCCCAAGCGTGGCGCGTCCCGGTCGCTGCCATCTCGGGCAGCTCGTTGTACGTGCGCAGTGCGGGTAACGGCGGCTGGGACATGTTGTGATGGCAGGTGCTACCGCACTGAAAAGGCATTGGCGTGGCGACCTGCCATGGGGCCTGCTGTGCGGCGAACGACCAGCGCGGAGACAACCCGGCCCCCGCAGTTGGATAACGTTGACCCGTTGATTGATCTCACGCAATTCATCCGCGCCGGCGACACGGTGCTCGTGGGCCAGGGAACCGCGGAACCGCGCTCGCTCGTGGAGGCATTGATAGCTCAACGACACGCTCTCGGTGGCGTGACGGTATTCCTCGGTGCGTCGTTCACCGGGTTGTTCCAACCCCACCATGCCGATGCGCTGCGGTTCGTGGGCCTCGGTGGTCTCGGTCAATCTTCGGTCCTCGCCAGGGCGGGGGTTCTCGACGTGATCCCGGCCCACCTGGGCGCTCTGCCAGAACTGTTCAAGCGCGGTTCGCCCCGGATCGATGTGGTCCTGGCCCAGATCAGTGCGGCGGATGCCCATGGCCGGCACTCCTTCGGTCTGGTGGCTGATTATGTTCCCGCCGCGGTCGGGGCCGCTCGAATCGCTTTGGCTGAAGTGAATCCAGCCGTCCCGTTTTGCTACGGGCATGAGCCGGTAGCCACGAGTGCGTTTGCCGCCACGGTCCCGGACAATCGGACTTTGATTTCTGTCGATCGGAGAACGCCGACCGAGACCGACCGGGCCATAGGCCGCCACGTGGCGTCGCTGATCCCCGACCGCGCGACGTTGCAGGTCGGGGTCGGTGGTACACCTGATGCCGTAATCCAGAGTCTGCGCGATCGGCGTGATCTCGGCATCCACACCGGTCTCATGACCGAAGCACTCGTCGATCTGATCGAAGCCGGAGCGGTCAGCAACGCCTTCAAGGGAATCGATCACGGAGTGAGCATTGCCGGTTCGCTGTTCGGATCCGAGCGTCTCTATCGGCTGGCCCACCGTAACTCTGCCCTCGGGGTGTCACCCCTGACCTATACGCACGACCCCCGAATTCTGGCTGCGATCCGGTCGTTCTACGCCGTGAACTCGGCGATCGAGGTCGATCTCACCGGGCAAAGCAACGGCGAGATGATAGACGGGGTTTCGATCGGCACCGTTGGTGGGCACGGTGCGTTCGCCAGGGCCGCGTCGGCGGCTTCCGACGGCCGATCGATAGTCATGCTGGCGTCGACCGCCAGGCAGGGCACGGTATCGCGGATCGTTGCCCGGTTCTCCGATGGCGTGGTTACAACGCCGCGCAGCGACGCGGATATCGTCGTAACCGAACACGGGATCGCCGATCTTCGAGGAGCAACGGTGTCACAGCGGATCGAGCGAATGCTGGCAATTGCCGACCCGAAGTTTCGTGACCAACTCGAACGGTTGGCAGGGGGTGTCGGCCCACTGGGAGCCGGGAGGACGCGGCCGGGCGGTCGGATGCTCGGGCCGGTGATGGATGGCGTCGTGTTGCCCCGCCATCCGTTCGAGCCGGACGCCCCGACTGTGTCAAGCGCGGTGCCGTTGCTGATCGGGACCACCCGCGACGAGATGCGGATGTTCACGTACCCGAACGAGGCCCTCGACACTCTCGACGATGCCGGCGCGGGATCAACGGTGGAGACGATGTTCCCGGGGCGCGGTCTCGCCCTGTATGGGACCTACCAGTCGTGCCGCCCGGGCGCGACACCGGCGCAACGCCTCGCGGCGGTCCTGACCGACGGGTTCCGGGTCGGCTCTATCCGGATGGCAGAAAGGAAGGCTGCCCTCGGGGTGGCACCCGTGTGGATGTACCGGTTCGACTACGAAACCGACGTCCTGGACGGAGCCCTCGGTGCACCGCACGCGCTCGACATCGCGTATACGTTCGGGAACCCCGACCTGTCCGCGATGAGCGGGAACCGTGCCGACCGCTATCAGATCGCGAACTGGGTGAGCACCGTGTGGACCACCTTCGCCCGCGCCGGGAACCCACAGACCCGGGACCTGCCGTCGTGGCCCGCCTACGAGCCGAAAGAGCGAGCCACGATGATCCTCGATAGCGAGTGTCACGTCGTCAACGACCCCGACAGCATAGAACGCGGTGCTTGGGACGGACTGTTCGCCGGCACATGAAATGACGCTTGTGACCTGCTAGGTCCGCGACGTCGATCTCCAGACCATCCTTTTGTTCGAAATCGGGGAGGCCTACGTGAGCCGGTAGCCGACGCCGCGGGTCGTGTCGATCCGGTACGCGTCGCTGCCGGCCTTGACGCGTAGACCTCGCACAACGACGTCGACAACGTTGCTGGCGCCGTGGTAGCCATCGCCCCACACTTCGGCGAGAAGCTCGGCCCGAGTGACCGCGCTTCCGCGCCGGCGTACCAGGAGTGCCATCACTCCAAACTCGAGCGGAGAAAGCTGCACACGTCGGCCTCCGAGTGCGACGGTGCGGTCGTTCGAGTCGAGGAACGCTTCCTCCGTGATCCCAAGTTCCGCCGCGGCGAGTCGGCTCAGCCAACCGTCGACCGAGTCGTACCCGAAGTCGAGTGCCCCGAGATGGAACGCGTCGGATCCGATCATTGCGGGACCAAACGTCGTGAAACCGAGCACGATCAAGGCCTCGATGAAAGGCGTCGGATCGTGCAGTGTGGTGTAGACCCGGCCAAGGTGCGGACGCATGCTGAAGTAGTCCCGCTTCACATCGAGCCAGGCCGCCGCTTGTGCGCTGCTTGGTCCGTCACCCCCGGCTGCGGTGGTGAGCCACCGACGCAACACGACCGTGGTCTGTCCCGGCGGGAGCGGGTTGCGTGCGGCATGCGACGCGAACCCGGCGAGAACTGGATCAACGCGCTCGAGCGACTGCGGTATGTCGCGCCACGAGGCGACGATGGAGCAGCCGACGAGCGTCCCCGCCCGATCGCGCACGGTTCGAACCGAATTCGGAATTCGGTCGAGCCAGTGGTCGAGGACAGCGGCCGACCCGGCCGTATCGTGCTTGTGCCACAGGGTTCGTAGAGCGCCGGCGTCGGCGGCTTTGCTCGTTTCCACGCTGTGCGCATGCGCCGTCGTGGGAAAGAACGCCTCGCGCACGACGGGGTTGTCGATAAGGAAGAGCAGGTCTGCGGTTGAACGGGCCAACTCATGGCGGGCGACCGCTCGCGTCTCTGACTGCAGGTGTCGCCATGCGGCCGAGCGATACCGGCGAAACTGCTGGGGATCGAGGGCCCGTAACCGCTCCGCTATCACGAGATGCACGGCGTCGTGAAGCCGCAACCCATCGGGCGTGGCGTCGACAACAGCGAGTCGGCTCAACTCGTCAAGCGCGGCGTCGGCCCGACTGTCTCCGAGCATTGCCGCGAGCACTCCACGAGTGATCCGACGGGGCACCGCGGCGGCATCGAGTGCCTCGCGGGTCTGGACATCAAGACCGTCACGGAAGATGCCCGCAAGCGCCTGGACCACCCGCGGTGCGTTCGCTTCGCCGGGAAGTTCGCCTCCGGCGAGTCGCGCCTCGATGGCGAGTCGCAACGCCAGCGGGTGGCCGCAGCAGAGTCGCTTCATGGCGGACGCGGCCCCATCAGGTACGTCGGCCCGGCCGAGGAGTACGTCGACGCTTGGCTCGTCGAGTGCGCCGAGCGGTACAACCTCAAGCCCGCCGTAGCGACCACGCTCAATGGCCCATTCGAGCATCGGCGGTTCGCGTCCGGCAACGACGACACGTGCCCCCGCGCCGAGCATAGGAAGCAGTTCGGTGCGAAGCCACGGGTCGGCGATTCGGAACACCTCGTAGGTATCGACGAGAAGCACAGTCGAATGGTCGCTGTCGCGGCCATCCCAGAGCGGATCGGCGCGACGGAGCGCGTCGAGGAAGCCTTGCTCGGTGGGCTCGATCGAGCGGCAGTCGATGGTTACGACACGCGCGCCCCGCTCCTCGCAGGTGACACGGAACTGAGCCAGAAGCGAAGACTTCCCGATCCCGGCGAGGCCGTACACGAAGCAGACACGTGGGCCCGCCGCGTCGAGCACCCGCGACAGGAGGCCAAGCTCCGCAGTCCGCCCGACGACCGTAGGGGCCGTCACACGATTGGTGCGGATCTCCGTAGCTGCCCTGTCCATGGCGACCATCGTCGCAGCAATTTCAGACGGATGCCCCGACGAGTCCCCGGGTGACCGCAGTCGGGGCGACGAGCACGCCAAAGCGATGCACCGAGATACCCGAAAGTTCCTTCATTGCACCGACCTGACCGAAGAGATCCGACGCGAGGAACGCGTCAAGCGCAGCGCCGGTCTCGAAGGTGTACACACCCCCGTACACACCGCCCGGGGAGTCGGCGAGCCACACCTTCGTCACGAGTCCGGGGATGACAGCAAACGCCGGCGCAATCTGATCGCACACCATTGCGTAGTCGGCCTCGGTGATGCCGTTGAGGTTGAAGTTGATGATCAGCAGTTCCATGGGGTCCTCTCGGTGTTGGCCAGCGTCCGTCGCCAGCGTTCCTTGAGTATGCGCCTCCCTCCATCTCGAAACATGAGGAGATCATGAGGTTCAGCGGTTCCGGATCCTTCTACGAAAGATCCGAAACGAATACACTCGGCAATCACCGGTCGAAAGGTTTCGGCAGGCATTGCCGACAAGGTGAAGATGGCCGAGAAATTTCCGAACCAGCAGCCCGGACTGATCTACCTGACCGAGGGTGGACAGGAAACCGAGATCATGTACAGATACGGGTTCGATCTCCCCGAGTTCGCCATGTTCCCGTTGCTCGACGAACCTCGGGCAATGGCTGAGCTTCGCAGCATGTACGTCCGGTATCTCGACACGGCAGCCCGTCATGGCTTCGGCGCGCTCCTCGGTGGGCTCGACTACCGCGCAAGTCCAGATTGGGCGGGCCTTCTCGGCTATTCGCGGGAGTCGCTGGCTGACATGCAGCTTCGGTCCATCGACTTCCTGCGAGACGTCGCCAAGCCCTACGAAGGGCAGGTACCCGCGATGATGTTTGCCGGAATCGTAGGCCCTCGTGGTGACGCCTATTCGGTCAACGGGGGCACCATCACGGCCGAGGAAGCCGAGGAGTACCACAGCGAGCAACTGTCGACCCTGGCCGGCGCTGGCGTCGATCTCGTCGAGGCCTTGACCTTCAATAACGTGCCCGAGGCGGTGGGAGTCGCCCGCGCCGCGGCGCGGTTCGGTCTGCCGCTCTCGGTCTCATTCACTCTCGACGCCACGAGTCGGCTGCATTCTGGACCGAGCCTCAAGGAGGCTATTGAGGCGGTCGACGCACTCGCAGGTGAGGACCGGCCCGCGTTCTACGGGATCAATTGTTCGCACCCTCTGGAATTCATGCCCGCGCTTGAGCCGGGTGAATGGTTCGAGCGGGTGCGCTGCCTGCGACCCAACTCCGCGATGATGGACAAGATTGCGTTGTGCACGCTCGGTCATCTCGAGGCCGGTGACCCGGTGGCGCTTGGTGCGCTCATGGGAGAACTCGCCCGGCGGTACCCGCACCTCGATATCTGGGGTGGGTGCTGCGGCACATGGGAGACCCACCTCGAAGAGATCGCCCGCAATATTCGCTAAGCGCGCGTAGCTATTTGTGTCCGGTCGTACGTCGTTCCGTGGAAGAACGCGTTCACCACGCCTGGCATCTGTGAAGGTCAAGGTGCTCAACGGCAAGGGCTCTAAGGCGCATGTTCTCACCCGAGGTAGGTGCGCTCATCAAGTTCAAAATGGCCGATGGATTGGATGCCAAATGCCGAGGGCTTCACCCTCTCCCTCAACGCAGGACCGCCTTGTTGGTCAGTGGTTGGCGGAATAGCCCCTTGGGCACCGGCGCCCCGGTCCGGACGAGAGCGAGGTGCCACGATGGCGACGAGCCCAACGCCCAGCGAAGGCTCCGAACGCTGGCCTTGCCAATCTGCTCGGCGCCCCGCGCCGGGGTCACGCCGATAATGTCCCGGGTGGCCGGAGGTATCGTTGCTGCGGCGGCCTGGAAGAGCAGTCGATAGCCGACGCGTACGGCCAGAGGCAGCGGCGGGTCGCGGAGGAACTCCACGGCATCGGCCTGATGTCGCGTTCTCGCAAGCGCTGGGTGTTCGACGATCCAACGTGCAAGCTCGCCTGCGGTGGACGGAAGCGGGGAGGCGGTGAGGAGGGCCCCAACGCGCGTCTGCTCAGCGACGAATTGGTCGGCTTCGGCAACGGTAAGCGGGCGCGGTCCGAAGCTTCTGTACGCGGCGAGGAAGGAATCCGTCAGCACGTTGTGCACCCACGCGGCCAGCTCCGGAGTGCCGGCGCTGTAGGCCCGGTTGCGTTCGGATTGACCGTGGACTGATCTGTGCGCATGGCGAACAGCAGCGACCGCCGCCTCGACCTCCGGCATCGCACCGTAGGTGGTTTCGGTGACGTACACGGACGTTCGGGAAAGACGTCCGAGCGGGTCGGCCCGGTACCGCGAATGCTGTTCAACCCCGGCGACCACTTCGGGGTGCGCCGTCTGGACGAGCAGCGCTCGTATTCCGCCGACAAAGGCAGCGGCGTCGCCGATCACTCGCCACGATACCGAGTCGGGCCCAAGCAATCCGGGGTCTCCGCGGTAGTCGAGGGTGTGCTCAAGCGGTTGTGGACCGTGAGAAAAAAGTGCAGTCGTCGACCCGACCACCTTGTCTTTGAGTTCTCGGATCAACTTGCCGACGGTCCTCGCTGTTGGGTTTCCGGTCGGCGCCTCGTGCCGTAGTTGAGTAAGCGTACTAGCGAAAACCCGGCAAAGCGTCGGCTCCGCAGGAACGAATCACGCCACCGGAACCTGGCAGCCCGGTTCGGACACCCGCCAAATTTCTGACGACCCAAACCAACATAGGTACGTGTGCATAGTATGCGTGTCAACGCGTAAAGCGTCTCTCCCACTCCACTGCCAATCGGCCGCAACCGTTGGGCGCGCAGGTCCGCAGGAGAACATCTCGAGCACTTCTCACACCCGAGTCAAATACCGCTCGCTATATCGTCGGAGCGGCTTCGGCCGTCAACATCGCAACGGCGACTGCCGGGGCGACAGATGCCGCGAGAGGAGAACCTTCGGACGCCACCTGGGAGTCGTAGAACCTGTTGAAAACGAAGTAGCCGTAGAAGAGGGCACCGTAGACCGTGACGGCGAACACGCAGAGCCCAATGCTGAACAGGAGCGCCTGGCTCATTCGGTGTCCGAACGCCCGCTCAGGAGCAGCGACCCGGCTGACAGGATCGACGGCACCCAAAGTCCGACAAAGATCCCTTGCAGTTCGTGGCTACTGAACCACAGCGACACCGAAAGAATCAGCGAAGCGAGACTGGCGATGACGAAGACCAGCTTCACTCGAACGACTGGTCGGGCGAGCAGAGAGGCTGCCGCCCTGCGCTTGGTCAGCGTCGGTGTCGGCTTAGCGGAATCCATGGGGAACCTGTCTGGAGAGGACGGAAATCAAAGTGCTTTCGGCGTCACCGATGACGCGGCCGGAAGGAATGAATCGAACTCGTGTTGGCCTCACAGCTTCCGCAGCTGACGTTCAGCGAGGTCGAGCCCGTTGCCGATGGCAAAAAAGGTCGGCGCCCAAAGCCCGACGAAGATTCCGAACCGTTCCGCATGGGGTCCGTCTTTGTCTTTCTGGCTGTTCCATATCGCAATGCTTGCTGCGATGGAAAGTAGTCCTGCGGTGTAGGACATTCCGGAGGTGAGGCCTAGTGCACGGAATTTCGACATCATTTTTGGTCTCCAATTGGGGTAGGGATTGCCTCGTCATAGGCGCTCTTCATTTGGGCAATTTTGAAAATGACAAGACCAAACGCAGCCTTGGCAAGGATGTCAGCGATCGAGTAGCCGGACTGTCGGAGTACAAATCCCCCGGCGCCTCCGAAGAACGAACCGCCGAACACGGGGAACAGGTACGCAATCGGATAAACGCCCCACAACCCGAGGATCATCCACCGAAGCATCGACATGGTGTGGCGCACATCTGCCGGCTGACTCTTCATCGCAACGCTCAACTCGATGAAGAGGACATAGACGACGTACAGGAACGGAATCGTCGAGAGGAGTCCCCAGACGATACGGGGACCGTTGGTCCCCGAGATCTCCCCCGGATAGCCGAGGAGGATCATCGCAGTCGCCGCTGGCACGAGCCTGTACAGCAAACGCTTCTGGACCGCCTTCGCCAGCGCCAGGACGGCGACCGTCTCGAGAAGGAGCAATGGGACCGTGAGTAGCCAGTCCACGTAGCGGTATCCCTCGTTGAACTTGACTGAAGAAAGCATATGCGCGGACGACGCCGTTGATCCCGCCGGATACGCCTCTCGGAAGTTCTCGAAAATACGGAAGTAGTGGTAGGCCGCGATTCCGCACACCATCGCCGAGACAGTTACCGCGTTCCGGTACGCAGGTAGAACCGTCGTTCGGGAAACGAGCAGATAAAGGGAGGTGAACGCCATCGCAGCAAACACCAGGGAGAACAGGTTGTAGATCAGGGAAAACTGGGAATCAGAAAGCTGCGGTATCGCGACGGCTGTTGCAATGGACATTAATTCAACCTCGTTAGAAATTCCTACGACGAAGACCATCTCACGGGTTTCGCGGTAACCGTTAAATCAGGCCACCGGGAACGAGAACAACTCTTTGGTTCGGTGAATACGCCACGGATCGAGCTATCGAGAAAACCGGTTTGCTGCCCCGAGAGCTCGGTTGCCCAACGCTTCGTTGCGTCGCCTCGTCGATGAACCGCAGCCCGAATGACCTGATTCGTTTCGGGGCGCGGCTACCGCTGGTTGCGTGATGACCTCGTTGCGATTGGACGACTGTGTTGTTCAAAACCTGCAGGGCGCGGCCAGGGCCGCTCGTAGTGTCCCGAACAACGGTTGGAGCTTCTGGCAGGCTCAGGATGCAACCGGCGCAGTCGGAGGGTGTCGTCTCATCTCGGCAGGTGCCCCGACGGGAACCGCCGGTGCGTTCGGAAAGGTCGGATTGATCGGCAGGTATGGCGCGCCCAACGGTGCACGCTGGTCGGGCTCCCCCTTGTTCGGCCAGAACGACATCGCCCGTTCCGTCTGTGCGGTGATCGTGAGCGAGGGGTTGACGCCAAGGTTGGCGCTGATTGCCGAGCCATCGGCAACATGGAGTCCGGGGCAGCCGAATACCCGCTGGAAGCCGTCGATCACGCCACCGGCCGCGTCGGCACCGATCACGCATCCGCCCAGGATGTGGGCCGTGACGGGGATGTCGAGCAACGCCTCGTTGATCGAGCCGAACGCATCGCCACTCATGATCTTGGCGGCCTTCCGAGCGGCGTCAACAGCCTCGGGAATGAACGTCGGATTGGGTGCGCCCGTGCCCTGTTCACTTCGTAAGCGCACGCCGCCACGCCGGTTCCGCCATCGAAGGTTGAGGCTGTTGTCACCGCTTTGCATGACGAGCAGAATCACCGTGCGCTGCGACCACTTCCGGACCGAGAGGCTTTTCAGGAATCGCACCGGATGCCGCAGGACCTCGCCAGCAAATCGCAGCTGGCGCGGGACGCGACCGCCACCGTCGACCAGCAGTGTGGCCAACAGACCCATGGCGTTCGAACCCGCCGGATAACGCACACCCTCGACATGCGTGTGCTCGTTCGGATAAATCGACGAACTGATCGCCACCCCGGTGGAGTAATCCGTTCCGCTGTTTGCGGGGGCGCTCGCGCCCAGGATCGATTCGGAGTTTGTTCGCACAAGCTCACCGAGGCGATTCGAAAGGTTCGGCAGACGACCACGCTCTTTCAGGCCGGCGAGTAGGCGCACAGTGCCCAACACGCCTGCGGAGAACACGACCTGATCCGCACTGAAGCGCGTTGTTTCGCGTTGGCGGACGCCGGGCCGACAGGTGCGCACCTCGTAACCACCACCACGGCGCGGCACCAGATCAGTCACTTCCGTGTCGGCGAACACTCTCGCCCCGGCCCGTTCAGCGAGATACAGATAGTTGCGATCAAGGGTGTTCTTCGCTCCATACCGGCATCCGACCATGCACCCGCCACACTGATTGCAACCGGTTCGGTCGGGACCCGCTCCGCCGAAGTACGGGTCGGCGACAACGACACCGGGCTTTCCCAGATACACACCGACATCCGTCGCCCGGTAGCTGTCGGCCACACCGAGGCGCTCACCCAATTCGCGGATCACCGCGTCGTTCGGCGAGTTGTCAGGTGCAGGGGTTACGCCGAGCATCCGCTTGGCAAGTTCGTAGTGAGGCGCCAACTCGGCGCGCCAATCGGCCATTGCCGCCCACTGCCGATCGGTGTAGAACGCGTTCAACGGTTCGTAGAGCGTGTTGGCGTAGACGAGTGATCCACCGCCGACTCCCGCACCCGACAGGACCATCACGTCGCTCAACAGGTTTATCCGTTGGATTCCGCGCATACCCAGCCGGGGGACGAAAAGGAAGCGACGCAAGTTCCAGTTCGTTTTCGGGAAGTCGTTCGGACCGAAGCGCCGACCAGCCTCGAGAACCGCGACCCGGTACCCCTTTTCTGTCAGCCGCAGAGCGGTGACACTTCCGCCGAAACCGCTACCGACCACCACGACATCGAACTGCGTCGCAGTCCCTGAATCGGGTGAATCCGTTCGCAAGCTCACCGGGTCTCCAGCGGAGGAGCTGAAAATGCGTCACCGACAAGAGGACCGGGGTCTGAACGCACGTCTGTATGTTTAGACAACGGTTTGAAGAATGCAACTCGCTTACAGAAGCCCGGCAACGGGGTTCGCCAGTATTCGCCCTGTTCAGACCAGCCGTCAGCGGATGCCCCGGTGTCTTACCAACCTCGCACTGAGCTGAGAACATGGTCACGGCCGCGATAGCCGACTCTGCGTAAGAGTCCCGCGGGTGTTCCGGCTCGCTATAGCGGAACCGGTACCGGGTTCTCCCGGACCTCGGCGACGAATCGGGTGCGGGTACGCCACGCTTCGCGCTGGTCGGGTCGCCCGAAGACCCGAAGGTAGTCCTCAACGAAGGTTTCGGAGTACGCGCTCGACGGCGCTGCTTCGTGCAGGGTCCCCTCGTCGCCGACCAACTCGGGAATCGGGGCCAGCACAGCGCCCAGGTTCGGGGTGTAGAAGACCGCCGTCGACCGTCTGATGTTGGTCCCGCCGGCGATCACACGGTGTCGCCCGGTCACCCAGCGGTCGTTGACGAGTCGGGCCAGCGATCCGCCGAAGAGCACCACGAACGCGCCGGGAATCACCGGCACGTTGCGCCATGTCGCGTCGTCGTGCTGGGTCTGGAGACCCTCATATTGCCCCTGCTGCATCAACAGGGTGACCACGTTGCTGTCTGCGTGCTCGAGAAGCAGCAGCTTGACCTCGTCGTCGTCTTCTTCAGTGTCCTCCCAGGTCCAGGTGGGGTAATTGTTGATAGTGATCGCCGTGGCGTCGGGACCGTCCCACTTCAGGCGCTCCTCGGGTACGCCGAGCGCATGGGTGAACAGTCCGAGAATGCGTTCCGTGAGTGCCTTCAATTCGGCGCGGTACGTACGTGCGACGGTCCGAAGCTCGGGGTCGTCGGCGGGCCAGACGTTGACATGCTCGTAGATCGACAGGTGCTCTTCCGATACACCGGCAGCTCGGGCTTCGTCGACGTCGTCGAAGCGGGCGATCATGTAACGCTCCAGTTCGAGCCGCCCGAAATCATCGGGCCACTGACGCCAACCCCGGTACGGATGGCCGCTGGGGCTGGCCAAATCCACCTTCTGCTCCCGTGGGAGCGTCATGATCCGATTGATTCGTGCTTCGAAATCAGCGATCAGCTCAGGCGCAATCCCATGGCCGACAGCTTGGAACGCGCCGAATCGATCGCCGGCGTCGCGGATCTGGGCGATTACGTCGCCGTGATCAGCCGACAGGTCGATGACGGGAATGCTGATGAGGTCCGGGTCGACGTTCGTATCGGCGGTGTTGAGGGTTTCGAGAGAGATGTTCAACTGAGACTCCTGGAGGTCGGGGCAATTTCATAGGGTGGCATATCAATTTGACGGTTCACGTTCGGCGGTGACTGGCTGTGGGATCGACTCTTCTGCTTCGTTCTGCTTCGTTCGTTTTCAGGTCAGCCGATCAGACTATTCACAATGCTTGCCAATTCGGCCGGAGCGTCGGAAGCAACCCGGTGAGCCGCTTCTACTACATGTACCCGGGCGTCGGGCCGGTGCCGGAGAAACTCGGCGGTGTGGCTGTCGTCTACGAGGCCGCTAGAAGCACGAATGAGATCGACCGGTACGGGCAGCGACGACAGTGCCACCCACAGCGCGCCGGGATCGGGCGTTCACGTCCACGCGTCGCGATCATGTCGCCAATCGACCCGCCCGTCATCGCGCGTCAGCGCATCGTGGGCCACGATCCGCTCGATCTCAGTTGCAGACCATTCGGGGTGGGTCAGCAACACATGAGCCGCCAATGCATCGTGGTTCGGGAAACCGTCGACGGGAACTTCGCTCACGGTCGATGCTCGCGCTTTCACGGAGTCAATTGAGGGAGTCGCGTCGACCAGGATCAGCCTCGTGACCAGCTTCGGCCGACGGGCGGCAGCGGCTAGTGCGACGAGACCTCCGAGGGAGAAACCGACCAACGCCGAAGGGCCACCCGCAAAGCTGGCGAGACCATCAGACACCGCCACGCCGGCCCGGTCCATTCGGTATGTTCCGTCGTACCACCACGAGGAGTACCCGTGGCCGGGTCGGTCGAGCGCGACCAGCGGGCGATTGAGTGCGAGGGCCAGGTGATCAAGGCTGTGCGCGCTCTCGCCGTCACCGGCCACCATCGACACGGCAGCACTGCCCCGACCCCACAGAATTGCGCTCACGTGGCCGCCCATCGCCGTTTGCACCCACTTTCGGCGCAAACGGGGGAGTTCGAAACCCGCCGCCGTTTCCCTCGCGAGAATTGAAAACTCGTTCTCTGTGGCGATTGTTGGTGCGTCGGTACTCATCGCGTCCCCTTACGTGCAGGACGTGCCGCCCTGACTCAGCCTGTCGTGCGTCGACCCAACGGATCGAACATAACAGCGACACCTTTTGGTGTCCACCATGCGATTGATTGCTGACCAATCGATTTCGTTGTCCGGGCTGGGGCAGTTTCCCGCTCGACGCTGCGAACCGGTCGGTTGCCCTCGGAATCGGCCTCTCGTTACTGCTCGAGCCCGGATCCGATTCATTTCGGCGGATGGTTTGTGCCACCTGGAGGAATGGGGAGATTCGGTGAGGATGCCGAACTCATCGAATTGTTTGACGACGCGCCGTCCGGAGCGCAGCCAGGAGTCGGGGTTGCCCTCGGCCCGAAGGCCCACGAGTACTTTGGCGAAATTCGATAGCGGGGTCCTGACTCCAAACCCGGACGCAGTGGGTGAAGGCTTAACCGGTCGGTCTGCGCTGCGTCGTCAGGTCGTCACGGGGTGATGGCAGGCGGCGTGATACGACGACTGCGAGCAGCATGGCAACACCGGCGGCGACGTACATGATCCGTCCGCCGGAACCATTGTCAGCCACAAACGTTGAAAGCATGACGCTGGCAACGATGCTTCCTGTGTATCGGCTGGCTGAAAGCAGCCCGGCCGCGACACCGGTGCGCTGGGGCGGTACCGCCTCAAGACCGGCTGTCGTGATGCTCGGCGAGGCAAACCCAAGACCCAGACCGAACACGCCGAGCGCCACGATCAGTAAGGCTGGCGGCGCGGTGATTCCGGACGGCACGAGCAGAAACGCTCCGAGCGCGGCACCCGAGAGGCCCCTGGTAATGGCCGGCCTCGTACCCAGTTTGTAGCTGAAACGGCCCCCGAGAGGCCCCATCACGATGAGTCCGACGGTGAGAGCGGAAAGCGCGAAGCCTGTGTTGCGGGAATTCCAGTTGCGGTGATCGAGAACGATCGGCGCGATAAGCAGCAAGGAGTATTGGCCGAGGTTGGCGAGTGCCTGGGTAATGAATGCCGCTATGAAAGTCGGGTGGAGCAGGTCACCCGGTCGGGCTGAACCGGCAACTCCGGCAAGGCCAGCGACCCCGGTGTCCGCGGTCTTCAGCGAAACGACTGTATCGGCCTCGTCGACGCGTCGGATCTTCACCGTGGCAAGCACCGCGAGCACCGTCGCCGCGACGGGCACATTGGCGACGAAGATCGCTTTCCAGCCAAAGGCCGACACCAGTGCGCCCCCGATGATTGGACCCGAAGCGGCCCCGACGCCCACGATTGAACCGTTTATGCCGAATGCGTGGCCGCGTTCGGAGGGACTCGTTACGGACCTCAGCATCGACTGCACGCTCGGTGCCAAGGCAGCGGCAAACAGGGCCTGAACGCCGCGCCAGGTCACCAGCCAGGCAAAGGTTGGCGACAGGGCGGCGCCCACCGAGCACCCGGCGAATCCCACCAGCGAGGTCATGGCGACGCGCCTGTTGCCGAGTGCGTCGCAAACCCGACCGGCTATCGGTTGCCCGATGAGCATGGCAACGAGATACACGGTGATCAGCAGTCCGGCCCTCCCGCGCCCGATAGCGAACGCCCGGGCCAGCTTGGGGAGGGCGACGGCGACCATTGTGGAATTGAGCGGCACGAGGGCCGAGGCCATCGCGATCCCGATGATTGTCGTGCCCGACACCTTCGTCGCCATCGTTTGGGCCGATGGCGCCGAAGGGTCGGTCATTTCGGATGCATTCAGCGGGACGTTCTGGTCGTGCACATCCGCGAATTCTCGTATGTTCAGGAGAGCACGGAGACCTGCCCGGTCGCACCATCGACCCGGACCCGCGATCCGTGCGGGATGCGATGGGAACCATTGGTCGTACCGACGACGGCCGGGAAACCGAGTTCGCGCGCCATGATCGCCGCGTGACACGCAAAGCTTCCGTGATCGGTGACGATCGCTCCCACGAGGTGGATCATCGCGTTGAATGCTTCACCCGTGGCCGGTGTCACCAAGACGTCGCCCTCTTGAAGATCGAACAGGTCTTCGAAGTTGTGGACGACGTGGGCTCGGCCCTCGTACACGGTGCTTCCGACGGGAATGCCTTGGATCATGGTCTCATCGCCAGCCGCCTCGTGGAGCTCACCGAGAATGCCATCGATCATGAACCCGACCGCCGACATCATCCGCGCCATCTCCGGTGGCAGCCCTTCGACGGACGGAGGCTCGGGCATCGGCGGGCCCAGGAAGCGGGGGGAGCCGCTGAGGGTAAGGGCCACACGCTGCGCACCGCGCTCCCGAAGCTCGGTTGACGTTGGAAGGTCACCGCCGTCAGCCATAGCCAGCAGCTCGGCGTAGCTGGCATCAAGGATTTCGGTCGAATCTTCGAGCCGACCGCGTTCGGTGAGTCGCCGACCGAGTTCAAGCATGGCCAACCGCATCAGACCGAATGCAGAGATATCGGAGAAGATCCCCCGCTCGTCGCGGAGGCGGTATACCTTTCGGGCTTCGGCGAGGAGCGAATCGAAGTCCGCGCGATGTTCGACCGGCACCCGCTCACGAACGCCAGCGACGAATTTCCCGGCCCGCTCGTTCGCGGCGTCGTGTTCTGCTTCGAGTGCGCCGGCGAGCTTGCCGAGGACCAGCGCAGGACACTCACCGAGGGTTTGTCGCGTCACATCGAAACCCTCGACGAGACGATAACCCGTAGCGGCCAGGTACTCAGCGACCTCCGGAGTGGTCGCCCGCAGTGCCGCGAGGCGTTCGTCAGCGGGACCGTCGCCCAAGACCAGCGCTTTCGCAGCGGGGTCCCGTTTTATAGCCGCTACAGCGTCGGTCATTTCCGGGGAAACGAGACTCGAGATCGGCGATGCTCCGCCCAGTGCGTCGAAAAGGCCGTGCGGGGGAATTCCGGTCCAGCCACTTGTCTGGAGCAGGAAGTCACCAACCGGGACCAACGCCGACAGGTTCATCCGGTGGTGTTGATAAACCATCTGTTCAAGGTGGCTTGCGCATTGCTCCATGTGCTCCCGCAATGCGGCGGCGTCGAGACGCTGAAGTGGCACCGCATACAGTTTCATATGTGTGCGAAGCGACGCCGGTTTCAACTCGGTGTCCCAAAGCAGCAGGTCGTCGTTCCAGATGCGCGCTTCGAATGCGTGTGCGGCAACTCCGACCCGGCGACCGAATTCGGCCCCCAACTCCTCAGGGCTCTTCGGCCCATCGGGGCCTGGCATGTCGAAGGGCTGGGGCTGGTGGTACGTGAACCCGTTGACCGTCGTCATCGCCAGTCGGTCGATGAGGGTGCCGTAGCGGTGGCACGTCTCCTCGAACCCGCGGTTGAACCCAGCCGGGTAGAGCGATTGAGCGATTAGCGTGTTCGGCTGGGGGTTGTGCGCCCGGTCCTGCATCCAGGGTCCGGGCGCGGTTTGGGTCCAACCAGGGTCGAAACTCATGTTCTTCGTCTTCCGTCTGCGGAGCCGACCCGATGCCGACGCCCGGTGTTCATTATGTATTAACTGCTGAGTCACTTGCACGTCATGTGGACGTAACCTTGGCCGAGGCTGAGCGGTCATGATCGGAGTCGAGCGTCCCGACTCGCCGGTGGTAAAGCGGTCGTGACCCGCCTGAGTGGGGAATGACCCGACCCAGGCGGCCTGAACGAAAGGCGCGTCTGATGTCCAACCGGTATCTTCGCATCGTGGCAGAAACTGGAAGGGTCGAGACCCGGTGGAACTTCGGAGATCTGTTTGACGCCCTGGCCCCCGCGCTCGGTGATCGACCGGCCCTCATCCACGGTGACCTGGTGCGTACCTGGACCGAGTTTGGCAAGCGTTCGAACCGCCTCGCCCGTGCGCTTGTGGAGCGGGGCCTTCAACCCAACGACAAGGTGGCATTTGTCCTGCGCAACAGCCCGGCCTACCTGGAACTCTTCGCCGCTTGTGTGAAGGCCCGGCTGGTTCACGTCAACGTCAACTACCGCTATGTCGACAACGAGTTGCTGTACGTGCTCGACAACTCCGATGCCAAGGCCGTCGTGTTCGACGCGGAGTTCGCTCCGCAGATCGCCCGCCTTCGTGGGCAGTTGGGACCCGACATTCGATTGGTCCAGGCCGGCGAACTACCCTCCGATTCGGAAGTTGACTCCTATGACAACATGTGTTCTGTCGGTGACGCGCGTCCACTCGACGTGGCCCGGAGCGGAAACGACCTGTACTTCCAGTACACCGGTGGCACGACAGGGTTGCCCAAGGCGGTCATGTGGCGTCAGCACGACCGCATAGCCCTGTTCGCCATGGCCCGTGGAGCGAACGCCCTCGAACACGCGGCGCAGACAGCGTCACGATCGAACTTCACTGTTCTGCTTCCGGCGTGTCCATTGATGCACTCGACTGCGCTCACGACCGCGATCTCGACACTGTGTGGCGGGGGATCGGTCGTGACACTTCCCGGCCACCGTTTCGATGCGGCCGGGTTGCTCCGAACCGTGGAGCGAAGAAAGGTAAGCGCGCTGTCTATCGTAGGTGACGCATTTGCCCGTCCGGTGCTTGACGAGCTCCGGAAACGTACGGTTGCTTACGATCTCAGCCTGGTCACGACAATATCGTCGGCAGGAGTGATCTGGAGTGCGGAATGCAAGCGGGAGATGCTCGAGTACTTTCCGCGAGCTGTTTTGCGCGACTCCCTCGGATCATCCGAGGGATCCGGTCTTGCAGCGATGGAGACTCGCGTCGGGACGACGGCCGAAACCGGAAGCTTCGTGCTCGGTGACGGCGTGAAGGTCTTCACCGAGGACTTCCGTGAAGTCGTGCCCGGATCGGGAGAACTTGGCCGGATCGCCAAGTCGGGCTATATCCCGGTCGGGTACTACCGCGACGAGGCCCGGACGGCCGAGACGTTCCCCGTTGTCAACGGTGTTCGCTACGCGATTCCGGGCGACTGGTGCACGGTCGAAGCAGGTGGCACGATCCATCTGATCGGACGGGGTAGTACGTGCGTGAATACCGGAGGTGAGAAGGTCTTTGCCGAGGAGGTTGAGATTGCCCTGTGCCGGCTTGTCGGTGTGGTTGATGCCCTGGTGACGGGCGTTGATGACGACCGCTGGGGGCAGGCCGTTGCGGCTTTGGTTCAATTGGCGCCCGGCGTCTCGGCTGACGCTGATGGTATGCGCGCTGCTCTTCGTGAACTCCTGGCTGGTTACAAGATTCCGAAACACATTGTCTTCGTTGATGAGGTACCCCGGGCTGTCAGTGGAAAGGCCGACTACGTGCGGGTGAAGCAGTTTGTCCTCGCCGGCCTTCACCAGGTCGGCCGAGCGGAAGACCCGACCGATACGCCGGCCGATGATCTGGAATTTCGTCTCGAGGCGCCATTTGAGACGCTGGCTGAATCCCGTGAGCGACGCGGGACCATCGGGCCCCATCCCGACGCATCCTTCAACGAATAGGTTGGTGGGTGGCCGGGTAGGTCGATTGAATCTCTTTCAAAATTTGGTCTTGACGAGGGGTGAACGCAGGCAGATGATCAAGCCATACGAGCACCGTGCTCGGGAATACGAGGGCTGCTTGAACGATTCCCCGTCTCGAACTTCCTAATCATCAGATCGCTTGCGAACCCTTGTTGACTGCGGCTCACGCCACGCACGTTCTCCAACACGAAGAGCGCCAACCGCACAATAGTGCCCGGCCTCAAAACTCAGAACGCCAAGACGAGAGTCCAACGTCAGCAAGGATCGCAAATGCACAGCTTGCCCCGGTGTCGCCTGACGCCGGGGCTTGTTGATTCCGGCCCAGGATTCGGCGGTCGACGATTCATACGTTCACATAATGCCGGCGCGCTTAGGTTGTGTAACCTGTTGCCTCGGGTAGCCAGATTCGATTTCCTACGGTACATTCCGGCATGAGCCAAGTGACATACAGGGTGTACCGTGATCGTCATCGGAGCACCCTGTGCATCCCCGCTTCTAGGGAGCGCAACCAACAAGCCGAAACCTGTGCCGATGCTTGAGTCGGTGGTGACAACGGACCAACCGGGGAACCTCGTGCTTGCGGACGAGATTCCGATCTCCCACACGCCCCCCGGTGGCTACGGGCCTACGTTCCCCCCTCCCGTACTCGCCTCGTGCACGGAACCCCTGATTACGGGAGCGCCCGACCTTCGTGGCATCTGGAGAGTAATCGGTGCAACGCGTGGTGGTCAGCCGGTGCCGGATGGGGACCGCCTGCTCTCCTACACGGAGCGAATCGAGCAGTGCGGCAACCGGATCGTCGACATGGGTGGAGGAACGATTGCCGATGCGCAGGCCGACGGCACGGAGGAAAACGGGGTCCACGATGTCTCGGTGTTCGACTACAGGACACCGATCCACGTGATCGCGACGTACGACGACGAAGTGTTTGTTCTGCGGCCGGTCGGAATCCCCGGAATCGAAGTGACCCGACGACTCAACGCCGACGGCCACATGATCTGGACGCGGCCCGACATGGGAGGCATCGTCGTCACACTGGAACGCGACACCAGTCATCGGTAGCCGTCCGTCGATCTCTCCGATTGCCGCGGGGTCGGTCAAGGGGTCGCTCAGATCGGCGAGACCCCGCTCCACCGGTCGAGGGCCGCCCTGCGGTGCGCCTTCGAGAGCGATACGTCGCGGTCGATGATGAGCGTCACCCGGTCTTCCGGGTTCCACTCGGGCCATGGGGTCGCCAACACGTTGATCCCCGCGTTCGGGTGGCCGTGGCGGGCGAAGTGAGCCCACGTGTGGTTGAACACCCGGGCTACACCGTGGATGTCTTCCGTCGTGCCGGTGAAAACCGAGGCACCGGCCTTGTGCAGGTTGTCGAACACAAACGGGATCTCCAACGCGTGGCAGCAAAGCAACACACCACCAAACGCAGGCGTAGGCCAGGTGAACTCATATGCCCACATCGGCGCGGTGCCACGTTCCGACAACGCCCGGCCCAACGCCTCAGCCGGCCACCGGAACGTCTGATCGCTCGCAATGTCGACCCAGGTGTCGAGAACGGAACTACCGGCACTTTCGGCCAATGCGGCGTCGACGATGTTCACCGCGGTGTCGGTCGGCATGCCTTCGGCCAGACGCGAAACCATCCAGTCGCGGGTGATGTGCGAGGTCGATGGATCAAAGGTCAGAAAGAGACGCATCTCGTCTCGGTTCGTACCGAACAGAATCCGAATACCGTCAGCGCTTCCAGCTCCCACGGCCTTCAGCGGATGGACGGGGAGTGAGTCGGCTCCGATGGTCGGCTGCCACGCAAGACCTCCGTTGGCGTTGGACTTCCTCTCAGCGGCCCCCGAGGCACGAATTATCTCTTCGATCGGTATTGCGGTCAGTGCCAGAAGCCCTTCCCCGGTGGAGGGAACGTTGAGCTCCCGCAGAAACGCGGTCGCGCTTTGATCAGCGCGCGTATGGTCGGAGACATTGCTGGCCGCCCCCGACTGGAGGATCGCCTGTTGGAACAGGCCCTTCGCCGCAGGAGACCCGAGCAGGGCACCGATGCTCATCGCTCCGGCCGACTCGCCGAACACGGTCACCGATCCCGGATCTCCACCGAATCCGCCGATGCAATCCTGGATCCACTCGAGGGCGGCGATCTGATCGAGCACACCGTTGTTCGGTGTGACAACGTCGCTGGAACCGGGCACCAAACGGGATGTGTCGAGGTAGCCAAGTGCCCCGAGCCGGTAGTTCACCGTCACGAGTACGACGTCGTGATTGGCGGCGAACCGCCGCCCGTCGTACCAGGGAGTCGAGCCGGACCCGGTCGAGTACCCACCACCGTGAATCCACACCATTACGGGGCGTTTCGCGTCGTCGAGTCCCGGTGTCCACACGTTCAACGTGAGGCAGTCGTCAGCCATTTCCGGGGCTCTCGCTCCGAACATGGCGTTCAACGGCGATGCGACTTGCGGGCAGATCGGGCCGAACTCCACGGCACTCCGGGTCCCGCTCCACGTCGCCTCCCGTTTGGGGGCGGTGAAGCGGTTCGGCCCGCTGATCGGCTCAGCGAAGGGGATCGCGCAGAACCGAGCGACGTCGCGGGAACGGGTTTTGTCGGCCCGGTGCCAGATTCCTTCGATGTTTCCTGACCTGGTGGGCGCAAAGGAAGCAGCATTCGTCGTCACCCGTCGAGTCTGCTGCGTGCAAGCGCGCTGAGCCAAACCGCCTTCAGACCGCCTTCAGACCGCGCGACCGGAGTACGCCACGGTCTTGGGGAGCGTCCCGGGGGACAAGGTTGTAGGTTCTCGGAGTGCGTTTTTGGCGTGATACCTCACTTTCGACCATCACCGCCGGCTTCGTCGCAATGCTGGTCGGCTACACCAGCTCCGTGGCGATCGTGTTCTCGGCGGCCAGGGCGTTCGGTGCCAACGATGCGGAAGTAACTTCTTGGGTCTGGGCCATTTCCATCGGGATGGGACTCATCACAATGGGGCTGTCGCTGCGGTGGCGCATTCCGACGATGGTTGCGTGGTCCACCCCAGGTGCTGCGGTGCTCGCCACCGCCCAGGCCGGTCAGTTCACGATGGGCCAGGCGATCGGTGCCTTCATCGTCTGCGGAGTGCTCATCGCATTTGTCGGTTTCACCGGCCTGTTCGAGAAAGCGATGAACAAGATCCCACTCGCCCTGGCGGGGGCACTGCTCGCCGGAGCGCTGAGCCATTTCGCGGTCGAAGGATTCGCCGCCGCGTCGTCTCGAACCGGGCTCATCGTTGCGATGTTCGCCGCGTACCTCTTCGGTCGCCGGTTCATCGTCCGTTACACGATGATGCTCACCCTGGGAGTCGGCGTGGTGGTCGCAGTGGCGACAGGAACATTCAACTCCAACAAGCTTCAGTTCTCGCTTGCGCACCCGGTTTTCACCCGTCCGTCGTTCTCGCTGGCGGCCATAGTGAGCCTGGCGTTGCCGCTGTTCGTCGTCACGATGGCCGGACAGAACCTTCCCGGGGTAGCGGCGATTCGAACCTTTGACTACCCGGTACCTCTGTCGAAGACCATCGGTATCACCGGCCTCGGCACGATTGTGATCGCCCCGTTCGGCGGATACATGTTGAACCTCTCGGCTATCACCGCAGCGATCTGCATGAGTCCGGAGTCGCACGAGGACAAAAGCCGTCGGTACACCGCTGCGGTCTGGAACGGAGCGTTCTACGTTCTCATCGGACTTTTTGCGACGGCCGTTACCGGCCTGCTCAACGCGTTTCCGAAGGAACTGGTTCGTGCCGTTGCGGCCCTCGCTCTCCTTATGACGATCGCCAACAACCTGACCAACGCGACCGCCGAGGAGTCAACCCGAGAAGCGGCGATCGTCACATTCCTGGTCACCCTTTCGGGCGTGACGATCGCCCGCGTCGGCTCGGCGTTTTGGGGTGCTCTCGCCGGCGCCATAGCGCTGGTCGTTTTGGACCGTAGACCGAAGCGGGCGGCCAGGGATTGACGTATTGGACATGAACCCGGGCCCAATACCCGGACTGCCAACCTGGGTTCGCGCTGAACGTGTGCGAGAGCGGCGTTCACGGGCCAGAGGTTGGGGCTTCAGGACTATTTCGGTGCCAAAGCTTCGGTCGTAGGATGGGTGCCGCCGAAGAGTTGTTCGTGGTGTGCTCTGCGGTGTGAGCGCGAAGAAAGACGAGACCTCCCATGACGATCAATCTGCCAACCCGTGAAGGCAATATGCCAACTCGTGAAGGTCGCTTGGGTGACCTCGAAGGGCGTGTCGACATCGCCGTGATCGGGGGTGGAATTGTCGGCCTGTCAACCGGCGTGCACCTGGTCGAGCGCTTCCCGGGGGCCAAAGTTGTCGTGCTGGAAAAGGAAGCGTCGTTGGCGGCTCATCAGACGGGTCACAACTCCGGGGTGATCCACTCCGGGCTGTACTACAAGCCCGGGAGCCTCAAGGCCGCGATGGCGAAGGCCGGCTCGAAGTCCATGGTCGAGTTCTGCGAGCGTCACGGCATCGGTCACGAGGTGTGCGGCAAGATCGTCGTGGCCACCAGGGCCGAAGAGCTCCCGCTGCTGGAAAACCTCTTTGCGCGTGGCCTCGAGAATCAGCTTCCGGTCGAGAAGATTTCCGCCGCGCGCGCCAATGAGATCGAGCCGCACGTCGCGGCCGTGTCGGCAATTTGGGTACCGACCACCGGGATCGCGGACTACAGGGCGGTTTGCGCTACCTACGCTCGCTTGATCGAGGAGGCCGGGGGCAGCGTGCATCTCAACACCAAGGTGGAGCGCCTCGACCGGGTCGGCTCCACCCATCGGGTTGTCACGAACCGGGGCGATATCGAAGCGAACTTTATTGTCAACTGCGCC
>JANMZO010000434.1:0-12681 GCA_031383405.1 Acidimicrobiia bacterium
GTCGTTGGTATGAGTGCGAGCGACGTGATGCGGGTGATGGTGTGGAAGGAGATGACCGCGGCGCAACGGACGCAGTTGCTGGGCCGGGGTATCGGCGAGATCTTCAGCCCGACCCTCAAAGCGAACATCGGCAAGATCATCGACGACGTGCGCGAACACGGTGATGAAGCGGTGTGCCGGGCATTGCGCGACTTCGACCACGTCAGCGTTGAACCCGATCGGCTCCGGGTGACCGACGAGGAGTTCGACCGGGCCCGGCTGTCCCTGGCCGCTCCGGTCACCAACGCAATCCGCGACATGATCGATCACATCCGACGCTTCAATGAGCAGGTCATGCAGCGCAAGGCGCAGGACTGGTGGTTCGAAAGCGAGCCCGGCCTCCTGGTAGGGGAAAAGACGACCGCGATCCACTCGGCCGGCCTGTTCTGCCCGAGTGGCAAGGCGAGCTATCCGAGCGTGCTCGCTCAGATCGGCACGCCCGCGGTCGTCGCGGGGGTACCGACGCGGGTCGTGATCACGCCACCCCTCCCCGGTTCCGGCACGGGTGAAGTCGACGCGGCCACACTCGTGGTGGCCGATGAACTTGGTCTTCGAGACGTGTTCCGTGTCAACGGCCCGGCCGGTGTCGCTGCCGTCGCCTTTGGTACGCAGACAATTCCAAAGGTGGTGAAGGTGGTCGGTCCGGGTTCGCCCGCGGTCACCTGTGCGCAGATCGAAGTGCAGCGTTACGGATGCTCGACGATGATGCTGCTCGGTCCGACGGAGTCGCTCATCCTGGCCGACTCCACCGCCGATCCGGTCCGACTCGCGGCTGACCTTCTCAACGAAGCCGAGCACGGCACCGATTCGACGTCGGTCCTCGTCACGACCGACCGCAAACTGGTGATCGCTGCCCAGGTCGAGTTGGCCCGCCAGATAGCCCTGCTACCCGACCAGCGGCGCGAAGCGGCCGCGGCTTCGCTTGGCGTCAACGGTGGATGCGTGCTCGTCGACTCGATCGAAGAAGGTGCCGCGGTCGCGAACGCGTTTGGCGCCGAACATCTGCAACTCGTGACGGTCGACAACCACGCCACTCTTCAACTCATTCACACTGCGGGTGAAGTTCTTCTCGGACAGGACACCACGTTTTCGATGGCGAACTTCATTATCGGTTGCCCAGCCTCTCTCCCAACGAGCGGGTTCGCCAGTTCGGCGAGCGGGGTAACGGCGGAAGCGTTTCTCAAACGTACCGCTGTCGCGCATGCGGACAACGTGGCTATGCGCCGCTCGGCACAGAGCGTGATTGCACTCGCGGACCACGAAGGCTTTCCGGCTCACGCGAACGCAGTCAGGATCAGGCTGGGCTGAGCTCCGGCCCGCCTTTGAACCGATCGGGACTGCTACGAAACCTGACAGCGTGACCCGAAGACCTCGTCGAACAGGTCACGCATTGCCGCCCATGAACGCACGTCGGTCGGCTCGTGGTACTCGATCCCCGGAAGGCCGGCCAGCGAGGCCGTTGGGTTGGTGAAGCTGTGTTTCGCACCCCCGTAGACGTTCATACGCCAGTCGACTCCGGCGTTGCGCATCTCCTGCTCGAACGCAGTGCGCTGCTCCACGGGGATCATGGGATCGTCGGCGCCGATGCACGTCAGCACCTTGGCCTTCACAACTCCGGCAGCGGCGACCGCGGCCGTTCCCAAGCCGGAGTGGAACCCAACGACCGCGGCAAGGTCGGCTCCCGACCGGGCCAGCTCGAGAACCATCGTTCCTCCGAAGCAATAGCCGATCGCTGCGACTTTCGAGGGATTGGTCTCCGGCTGCGCCAGCAGCACCGCGAGCCCGGCGTTTCCGAGAGCCCGGGTTCCTTCGGGGTTACCCATCAGCCCACCGAGGCGCGCCATCATCTGTGTGCGATCAGACAGGACGGCTCCGCCGCCGTGGTAGTCGAGTGCAAACGCGATGTACCCCGCCTCAGCCAGCCGCCTGGCCTTTTCCCGGGTGACGTCGGACAGTCCTGGACCTTCGTGACAGACGAGTACCCCCGGACGTTGTCCCGCCACGGTGTCGTCGACGGCCAGCGTGCCGATGTGCGTGGTTCCGTCGATGTCGTAGCTGATGTTCTCGATGCGCATTGATTCTCCTTGGCTTAGAAGGAAAACGTACACCGCCCACCCTTGACCAGAGCGAAATGAACGGGCGACCGGTAATCTTCGGGCAGACTCTTCGCCGTTATGCGTGCCCGGGTCCCAGCCTCAACCGCCAATCTCGGACCCGGATTCGACACCCTTGCCATCGCTCTGTCGCGGCGAACGGACGTCACGATCGAACCGGCCGATGAACTCTGTGGGTCGACGACGGGGGAGGGTTCGCAGTACCCGCTCGATGAGCATCATCTGGCCGTTCGTATCGTCAGGGACATTCTCGGCCATACCCGGGTGCGGATCACGATCGACAGCGATATTCCGGTGTCGCGAGGGCTGGGTTCGTCGGCTGCGTTGAGTGTTGCCGTCGCCGCAGCTGTCGGGCACGCCGATCCCATGTCGTATGTCGCGCTCCTCGAAGGCCATGCGGACAACGCGGCCGCAGCGGTTCTCGGTGGATTCGTGACGGCGGCGATCGTCGGCAACCGGGTCTACGCCGAACGACTTCCGCTCGATCCCGAACTGACGTTTGTCGCGGTGGTTCCCGAACGGCACCTGGCCACCACAGCAGCCCGAGGAACGCTTCCCCGGCAGATCCCCTTTGACGACGCGGTGACCAACCTTGGACGCATGGGTCTGCTGATCGCAGGAATGGCCGATCACCGAAAACTGGTCGCCCTGGCCGGATCTGACCGTTTGCATCAGCCGTACCGCACGCCGCTCTTCCCTGAGTCCGTGAGTCTGCTGAACGCCTTGGTCGATGCAGGAGCGTTGACCTCGTTCTGGTCGGGCGCCGGCCCCACTCTGCTCGGCGTGTGTCAACGGTCGAAGGTGCACGATGTGTGCGTGGCCGGTCAGGCCGCACTGACCGCATGCAACCTTCGTGGAAAGGCCTACCCTCTCGACGCCAAGTCGACCGGGCTCGAACTCAGTGAGTCGTAGAGCGCCCGGCTAGGCGCTCGAGCGGGCTAGCGTTAGCGCCATGTCGCAGCGGTATTGGGTCGAAACGCTCGGCTGTCCGAAGAACCAGGTCGATTCCGAGAAACTGATCGGCACACTGTTGGCCGACGGGATGGAAGCGGCCGAATCCGCTCAGTCGGCCGACCTGGTCGTAGTGAACACGTGCGCGTTCATCGAAGCGGCCCGTCAGGAGTCGATTGACACGGTCCTTTCGCTGAGCGACAAACGCAAGGCGGGTGCCCGTGTCGTCGTCACGGGATGTATGGCGGAGCGCTACGGGAGCGAACTGGCCGAAGCGCTCCCTGAAGCCGATGCGGTCGTCGGGTTTGGCGTCCCCGTTCAGCTTTTGCCGAACACGGGTTCGAGCCGGCTCGCGACGTCGGGTGCCGCTGTCGACCGCGCCACACCGGTAAGTCTTGGGCGGAAGCCCTCCCGCTCAGGCGCTCGGGTCGAACCTCCGTTGCCTTCTCTCGACCTGTTGAATCTGCCGAGACCAAAAAGTTCTGCGCCCTGGGCCTACGTGAAGATCGCCGAAGGGTGTGACCGCAACTGTGGGTTCTGCGCGATACCGTCGTTTCGCGGTCCCCAACGTTCACGCGACGTGGCCCAGATCCTCGATGAGGTCGACGCGCTTGAGGTTCATGAAGTCGTCCTCGTTGCCCAGGACCTCGCGTCGTATGGCAAAGACCGACCCAAGGAACTCGGCGCCGGTGCGATTGTCGACCTGGTGGCGGAGGTGGCGAAGAAGGTGCGCCGCACGCGCCTCCTGTATCTGTACCCGAGTGACCTGAGCAACGCACTGGTGGATACCATGCTGGCCACAGGCGTACCGTACTTCGACCTGTCGTTGCAGCATGTGTCGAAGCCGCTGTTGCGAAAGATGCGCCGGTGGGGCGACGGTGACCGCTTCCTTCGCCGCATCGAAGACATTCGTAAGCGCGCAGGTGATGCTGCGTTCCGGTCCAACTTCATTGTCGGTTATCCGGGAGAAACCGAGGACGATCACGATCAGCTTCTGTCATTCGTGCGAAACGCCGACCTCGACTGGTGCGGTTTCTTCGAGTACTCACCGGAAGAAGGTACGTACGCATATGATCTTGAAGGGCGCGTTCCCGAATCATTGGTTCGCGAGCGAATGGGTGAACTCACCGAACTACAGGACCGGATCACCGCGCGTAAACGCGATGCGCTCATTGGATCGACCGTGGAGGTCCTTGTCGATGAGATCGGTGTGGCGCGCTCGGTGCGAGAGGCCCCGGAAATCGACGGTGTGATTCATGTCCCGACGTCGCTCGCGCCGGGTAGCTTCGCCGACGTCCGGATCGTTGGTGCGATGGGCCCCGACTGCTCAGCGGAACTAGCATGACCCGCGCCGAACCACCCATCAGCTCCCACGCCTACCTCACTCCGGCCAACGGGATGACCGTTCTCCGGATGCTCGTTACTCCGGTGATGCTGCTGCTCATCACCGACCAGCAAACTGCCGCTGTCACGTGCGGCCTGTGGTTGGTGCTCTGTTCCACGGACTTCATCGACGGAGCACTGGCGCGGCGTTACGGAGTCACAAGTTCCGGGGCGTTTCTCGACCCACTGGCCGACAAACTCCTGGTCCTCGGCGCAATGGCTGTCCTTGTGACCCAGCATTACTTCTGGTTGTTGCCGGTACTGATCATCGCTGTCCGCGAAATTGGTATGAGCGTGTACCGGTCGGTTGCAAGTACCAAGGGTGTTTCCATTCCGGCCCGCAAGTCAGCGAAGGTGAAAACGTTCCTTCAACAACTGAGCGTTGCGTTCGCGCTTATGCCCTGGGTCGGCGTTGACTATCCGGAGGTGGCGAGAGTCCTGCTGATCGTGGCCACGATCCTCACCGTGACGACGGGCCTGCAGTACTTCCGCGACGCGAGGGCCCGTCAGTTCAGGTGAGTGACGCTCGGGAAGCTTTCGCGCTGCGTAGCTGATTTGCCCTCGCCGACCGGCATCGCCGGAAACTACGATTCGGCCAGCCTGCGAGGGGTAGGATTGAGCAGGTGACGCCACCCCCGGAAACGAGCGAACGCTCTCGGGGGAAACCATCTCCGGACACTTCGTCTCCCGTGCGTCGGCCATCGTCGAGCCCGCTCACCGTCCTTCGACACCGGGCCTTCACCACGCTGTGGAGTGCGAGCGTAGTATCGGATACTGGGACGTGGATGCAGGCCATCACCGTCGGCGTCCTGGTGGCCAGGTTGACCGGGAAGGCCTCCTCAACCGGCTTGGTCGGCGTGGCGGCGTTCGCGACGCAGGGGATTGGAAGTCCGATCGGTGGAGTGCTCGCCGACCGGTTCGATCGTCGGAAGATGTTCATGGGGGCGCTGTTTCTGCAGACAACCATCACGCTCGTGCTTGCGCTGGTGTTGCGCGACAGGGCCCCGGCGGTGGGATTACTGGCTGCGCTCATCGCGTTGCAGGGCCTCGCGGGCGCATTCGGCATGCCGGCCGCCCAGTCGCTCATGCCGTCGTTGGTCCCGCGGGAAGACCTGCTGAAAGCCGTTGGGCTGGGTGCGGTTTCGTGGAACTCCGGCCGCATTTTCGGGGCCGGTCTCGCCGCACTGCTCGGGCTGTGGCTTACCCCACCTTGGATCGTCGGCATAAACGCGGCGACGTTTGCCTTCATGCTGGTTGCACTCTCGACGATCCGAGGTGACTACCGTGCGCCCCAAGATGCCAACCGGGGCTCGTTCCTGGCCCAACTCCTCACCGGCCGACGGATCCTCTGGGCCACCCCCGGTTGCCGGTGGGCGTTGTGCGCAATGGTGTTTTTGCAACTCACCCTCGTGCCGTGGGTCGGGCTTATCCCGATTTTCGCCCAGGAGCGACTGCACGGCACGCGCGGCTTGGCCAGCATGGTCACGACCATCCAAGGGGCCGGGGCGATCATCGGGGCCGGGTTCGCCGCGTGGCTCGTCGCCACGGTTGGCCGGGCCCGGTCCGTGGTGTGGTCGGCCCTGGTGAGTTCGTTGGCCCTGCTCGGGTACTCACAGTCGACGAATCGATGGGTGGCGTTCCCCTTCGTGTTCGTGTTGGCTATGGCGAGCATAGGACTGTTCGTGTCGATCGGTGCCATCATGCAGCGTGATGCGCCCGAACATGCCCGGGCCCGCGTTGTTTCGATCCAGTCAGCGACCCTTGGCGTGTGTTACGGCATCGGCGTCCTGACGGCCGGGCGACTGTCTGATCGTTTCGGGCTGGCGGTCGTGCATGCAGTCTGCGCAGTGGTGTTCGGCGGGGGCGTTGTTGCCTCGGCCTACTTCATGCGGACCGCCTGGGAGGTCGTCGGCCGGGGCGATCACGCGTCGCTACGCGCACAACGAGCAGCAACGGCTCGACCCTGACGGGTCAGATCCGTGTTTACCCGGCTTTAGCGCTTCTTGGCTTTGGGCGGCGTGTACCGCTTCGAGGCCGGAGCGATGATGCGACCGGTTGAATCCTCCGTGACCGTGGTGCCCGACTTCTTGGCTTTGCGGTCAAGCGTGGCGCGACGCTTCGGATCGACGCCGAAGTCGCCGCTTGCGGCCTTCGCCTCGGTCAGTTTGCGGCGGTCTCCGCTGATGCGGAAGCTCAGCCACATCATGAGAGCGAGGAGCGGTACCGATGGGAGGAAGTAGCCCGAGGAACGGGCCGGTCCTTCCACTACCGGGATGTACACGCACAGAAGACCACCGAGGCTGGCGGCGAGACGGTTCGTTTTGAAGGCCAGGGCGACGAAGAGTGCCACCGCGCCGAGCAGCACGGCCAGCTTCCAAATCGGAGCGACCGAGTAGCTCTTCGGCGGGTTGAAGTGGAAGAACGTCATGTAAATCGACGCCCACGCCGCTAATCCGAAGCAGATCTTGCGCTCCTTGGGTTGGAGTGCGTTGATCGACTTGCTCTCTTCCCGGGAGAGATAAACGCGGGGCCGGATCGTGCGCGCGGGTTTCGGGGTCTTGGTGCGGTTGAAGAGTGCCACGGGTCAAAGGATACGGCCATATCTGGTGATCCGATTCTGCCCGCCTCGACCGAACCCCCCAACCTCCAGGTTTATGCGGCCAGCTCCACGTTTATGTCCACGTTTGAGCACGTATGCGATGTGAACTGTGGACATGAACGTCCAGTTCGAGCTTTATGTCCACGTTTGAGCACGTATGCGATGCGAACTGTGGACATGAACGCCCAAGGTCGAGTTTGCCCCGCCCGATGACGCAGGTCGCCGCGCCGGATCGCAGTTTGTGTGGAAGCATCGGTTGATGCGCTGCGAGATTGTTGCTATCGGAACCGAGTTGTTGCTGGGCCAGATCGTCGACACGAACTCAAGCTGGATGGGTGAACATCTTGCGGCGGCTGGCATTGACTCGCATTTTCAAACCAAAGTAGGCGATAATCATGCGCGCATAGTTTCGTGTTTGCGGATCGCATTGGAACGCTCTGACGCGGTGATCTGTTGCGGCGGCCTCGGGCCGACGCAGGATGACATCACCCGCGAGGCGATCTCCGAGGTGATGGGTGCGCCACTCGTTCGGCACGGTGACATCGTGACGAGAATCCGCGAGATGTTTGTCGCCCGCGGTCGGGAGATGAGCGAGAACAATGCTCGCCAGGCCGACGTGCCGGAGGGCGCGATGATAATTCCGCAGGTTCGGGGGACCGCCCCGGGTCTGATCTGCCCGGTGCAGACAACGGCCGGCGAGAAGGTCATCTATGCGGTGCCCGGCGTGCCGTATGAGATGACCGAGATGATGGAGCGGATGATCATCCCCGATCTGATGCGCCGCAGCGGCGAAGCGGCCACGATCAAGAGCCGGGTGCTGCGCACGTGGGGAATCGCCGAGTCGACCCTGGCCGAGCGGGTTGCGCCGCGCCTCGATGCCCTCGCCGCCCCGGATGCACCGCCCGCCACCATCGCGTTTCTGGCCAGTGGAATGGAGGGCATCAAGGTCCGGGTGACGGCGAAGGGAGCCGACGAAGCCTCGGTTGTGGCCGTGCTCGACGCGGAGGAATCTGAGCTACGGGGCATTCTCGGTAGTCTGGTGTTCGGGATCGACGACGAGAATATGGAGGTCGCGGTCTCCAAGCTGCTCCTCGCCCGCGACGCAACGCTGGGTGTCGCAGAGTCCGTGACGGGCGGCCTGATGGCCTCCCGGCTGGTCAGCGTTGCCGGTGCCAGCAAGTGGTTCCGAGGCGGCATCGTCAGCTATGCGTCGGAGGTCAAGTTCGACCTGCTCGGAGTCCCCGAGGGCCCGGTCGTCTCCGAAGCCGCAGCAGTTCAGATGGCGAAGGGGGTGGCAGAACGCTTGGGGGCAACCATTGGCCTGTCGGTGACTGGCGTGGCCGGGCCCGATACCCAGGATGGTCATCCTGTTGGGACCGTCTTCATCGGATTGTCCGACGGAGGCACCGTCTTTGCAGAAATGCTCAAGATGCCCGGTGACCGTGATCGCATCCGACAGTTCTCCACGATCGGCGCGCTCGACATCTTGCGTCGGCACCTTCTGGGCATCCGCTAAGTCGCTCGGACTCGGGCCCGACCGACGAGGTGCGTCTGTTACTTCGTGATGCGTTTACGTTTATTGGACCACTGGATGAACGCGGCGGCGATCGCCAGAACTATGACGATCACGATTGCGATCTTGGCGAGCAACAACAGCGTGCCGATGATGCGCTTAAGAATCCATAGAGCAACGATCAGCGCAACTACTGCACCGATGATCGTGGCGACGGGAGACCGTTTGTCGTCGAAACCTTTGAGTTCCATGTTCCCGATCGTAGGACCAGTGTCGGCGTAATCGGTGACGACGACCCCGGTGACGCGGTCATCGTGGTCGGGGACGGACTCGGGGTTGTGGTCAGGGTCGGGTGGCGCACCGGTCGTGGGTGGATTACGGGTCGTGGGTGGCGGGGTTGCGGTCATCGGCCCGGATCTCAAGGTCGGGTCGGTTCCTGAGCGGGGGCGGGAGCGGTCGTTGGTGAGAACGCCATGGCGGCCTGACCCCGAATAGGCCCGCATGCACGGGCGACGCGTTGGGTGATCCGCTGTCCGAGGACCTCTTGGGCTGGCACGCTGCGGGCCCAACCATCACCATCGAGGCGGTGGGGGAAGAAGGTGAACCCGGCTGGGCTTGCACCGTTGAAGCGAACTTCGAGTACTCCGGTGTCACCCGTCGCGCCGGACCGGGGATCCCAAATGAAGTTGCCCATTGAGTAGGCGATGAGGTGGTTCTGGCCCTTTGGATCGGTCATGCTGACGATCGGTTGGAGTACGTGGGGGTGGGCACCGAGAACCACCGTGGCGCCGGCCATGGCAAGTTCGCGACCGAGTTGGATCTGGATCGGCGACGGGCAGGGGTCTCCTTCGATACCCCAGTGCATGATCACGATCACCACATCATTCGCGCGCTTAGCTTCACTCACGGCCGTGAGAAGGCGCACTGTGTTGGTGTCGAAGCGGTGTTTGCCGGCCGACACGATGCCGGGACGACCCGTCGACGCTACCCAATGCCCGGCCGGAATGATCTGTGATGCCGCAAGCACGGCGACGCAGGTTTGACCGAACCGCAGACGAACCGGCCGAAGTGCATCGGCCAGGTTCGATCCGGCGCCGGTGGCCTCGACGTTCGCCGCTCGGAGCGCCTCGAGCGTGTCGGTCAGGCCGATCCGCCCGTAGTCGAGCATGTGGTTGTTTGCGAGCGAAACGACATCGATCCCATTGCTGGCGAGGGTGTTCGCGAACGCAGAGGGAGTCCGGAAGACGAAGGTTTTCGTCTCGTTTCGGCCCCGGGCGGTTAGAGGCGTCTCGAGGTTTACGACCGCGAGGTCGGCACTCGACAATTGCGGACGAATGCCGGCGAAGGGGTTCGACCCTTGGGCCCTCGGACGGGTCAGCAGGGTGTCGCCCCCGAACAGAAGCCTCCAGGACGTCGGCCCGGGCGCAGCCGGCGTGGAAGGCGCTGGTGTGGTGGAGGGTGCCGGGGTGGAAGGTGCCGGGGTGGAAGGTGCCGGGGGCGAAGCTGGTGGTGTGGAAGGCGCTGGTGTGGTGGAAGGTGCCGGGGGCGAAGCTGGTGGTGTGGATGCTGGTGGTGTGGAAGGTGCCGTGGGTGAAGCTGGTGGTGTGGATGCTGGTGGTGTGGAAGCTGGTGGCGTGAAAGGTGCTGGGACCGGAGCCTCCCGGCAACTGGGTGCAGCCGCCGGTGGCGGAGGTATCTGGGCGGACGAAGGTGCACACATGGCCAACGCTGACAGCGTCACCGCCAAGACCTGGAGCCGCACTGGACTTCCTGCGCAGCGCCCCTTCCGGGTACGAGATGGCCGTTCGGTGAGGTGTCGCTGCGACCCGCGCGCGAGAACTTTGATCCCCATCCGGTGCACCTTACCCACCGGAGGGACACCAGGACAGTTGTTGGAGCTTCCGGTTTCGGGAAACGCTCGTCGCCTATGGCCGCCAGGGTGCATCCGCACTCGGGCCGATCGAACATAGGTTCTTGCAACGAACAAGCGTTCTGCTAGATTTCTTATTACATCGTTGTTTTTTGTCACACCCCTTCCCATAGGGTCTGTAGTACCAAATCCACTTCCACCCGAAACCCTCCCGAGAGATACGAGATCGAGTCCCATGCGAGCACAACCACCAGCGAAAAAAGAGACAGGAGCCCCAAACATGGAACGTACGAAGGCACTGGAAATGGCCCTCGGCCAGATTGAAAAGCAGTTCGGCAAAGGATCGGTCATGCGGATGGGCGAAAAGTCCTCCATGGCGATCGATGTCATTTCCACCGGAGCGTTGGCGCTCGACCTGGCTCTCGGCATCGGTGGCCTTCCCCGCGGCCGTATCACCGAGATCTACGGTCCGGAGTCATCGGGTAAGTCGACACTCGCCATGCATGTGGTGGCCGAAGCCCAGCGCAACGGTGGCGTATGTGCCTATATCGACGCTGAGCATGCGATGGACCCGATCTACGCCAAGGCGATCGGCGTCGACATCGACCAGCTGCTCATCTCCCAGCCCGACACGGGCGAACAGGCGCTCGAAATATGCGACATGCTCGTGCGCTCCGGATCACTCGATGTTGTGGTCATCGACTCCGTGGCGGCCCTCACCCCGAAGGCGGAGATCGAAGGCGACATGGGCGACTCGCACGTCGGTCTCCAGGCCCGCCTCATGAGCCAGGCCTTGCGTAAGCTCACCGGCTCAATCAACCGCACCAACACCATTGTCATCTTCATCAACCAGTTACGGGAGAAGATCGGCGTGATGTTCGGTTCCCCCGAAACAACGCCGGGTGGTCGGGCGCTCAAGTTCTACTCGTCCGTGCGTCTCGACATCCGCCGGATCGAGTCGATCAAAGACGGCGCCGATGTCGTTGGCAACCGCACTCGGGTCAAGGTTGTCAAGAACAAGGTGGCACCGCCGTTCAAGCAGGCCGAGTTTGATATCACCTACGGCAAGGGCATCAGCCGGGAGGGCAGTCTCATCGATCTCGGGGTCGAATGCGGCATTGTGAAGAAGTCCGGTGCCTGGTACACCTACGAAGGTGAGCAACTCGGCCAGGGTCGCGAGAACGCGAAGAACTTCCTGATCGAGAACCCGGAGATGATGATGGAGATCACCGACCGGGTGAAGATCCAGGTGGGTATCACAGAGGTGGTAGGCGATGCGCTCAGCGACCTCGACGACGAGCCGATCTCGCTCGATTGAGGTACGAACCTGGTTTTTTGGGGGAGTGGTCGCCGATTTCCGCCGCTTAGACACCGGCAGCCCCTAACCTGATCGGGCGCGACCTCAGAGGTGTCGTGGTTGTCACAAAGAACTTTGAAGAACTTCCTCAAGTTCCCCCTGGCCACGCCGATACTTCTTATGTGTGGTGGCGGATCTGGCCGCTCCTCTCGACCTCGAGTCGATGGGAGCGGCCGATCCTATTTCTCGGGTCTTTCATCCCGCTCGGTTGCTAGTGCTAGTCGAGGAGCAGGTCGCGCAAGCGGTCGAAGGCAGTGGCTGGGAGACCACCGTCGATCAGATACCGCTCGGGTCCGCCGTAGGTCGTATCGATGGCTTCCAGCGCAATGTCCATGGCCTTGCGCACGACACCGAGCACCGGAATCATTGCGAGTGGATCCACGCCCTGCGCTCGCAGCGCCGGAGAAAGCGCAACCACGCGAAACGGTGTCCGGTAGATGTTCGTGAGTAGAAAGTCGTTTATGGCGACGTCGCGGTCGACGCCAAGCACACTGTGCAGCAGTACCGAGGCGATGCCGGTACGGTCCTTGCCGCCGGTGCAATGGTAGAGCGATGGGAGCGACCCGGGCATAGCAAGGCTGGAGAACAGTCCGACGAACATGTGGCGGCCTCGCTCGAGCATGTTGAGATAGTTGTCGTTCCAGAAATCGGCTGATGGAGCGGGAATGCGTCCGGTCATCACATCGGCGATGATGCCGATTGCGGCTTCGGAACCGCTCACGTCGCCCATCACCAGGCGTGTCACCCGGGGCGGACTGGTGACCGAGAACCGCGTGGGTTGCCGCTCAACTTCGGAGTCGATGCGGAAGTCGTGGATCACCTGTAGATCCAGTGTTTCGAGGGTGGCAACGTCGC
>JANMZO010000437.1:0-1500 GCA_031383405.1 Acidimicrobiia bacterium
GTCCCGTCGGGTGGTGGGCTTTCAGGCGTGATGCCTGGTGTTGCTCAGGTGCCGGTTGTGATGCCGGTGGCTGGGCTGGTGTCAGTGTCGCGCGTATTGTCGAGTTCCGCCAGTGAGGTGTCGGTGAGGTAGCGGCGGGCGATGATCCAGTCGTCGTGTTGGTCGGCCAGGACGGCGCCGACGAGTCGGATCACGGCGGGGTCGTTAGGGAAGATCCCGACCACGTTGGTGCGTCGTTTGATCTCTTTGTTCAAGCGTTCGAGCGGGTTGTTCGACCAGATTTTGCGCCAGTGCGCGATCGGGAACTGGGCGAACGCGAGCACGTCGATCTTGGCGTCGCGCATCGAGACGGCGGCTTTGGGAAAGCGGGCCTCGAGGGTGTCGGCGACTTCATCCCAGCGGGCCTGGACGGCGGCGGGTTCCGAGAGGGCGAAGATCGTGCGGAACGCAGCCGAGACCATGTCTTGGTGAGCGCGTGGGATCACAGCGTGGAGGTTGCGCATGTAGTGCACCCGGCAGCGCTGCCACGAGGCGCCCGACATGGTCTTGCGGATCGCTGCTTTCAGACCAGCGTGGGCGTCAGAGATGACCAATCTGACACCCGACAGCCCGCGCGCTTTGAGCGACCGCAGGAACGCGGTCCAGAACGTCTCGTCTTCAGAGTCACCAACATCGACACCCAGGACTTCGCGGCCGCCCTCGCAGGTGACGCCGGTGGCGACCACCACAGCACGCGACACAACCTGGCCCAGGGCGTCGTCGCGGACATGGACGTAGGTGGCGTCCAAATAGACGTAGACGAAGCTGGTATGACCAAGGGTGCGGTTGCGGAACGCGTTGACCCGTTCGTCGAGCTCGCCACAGATTCGTGACACGTGCGACTTGGAGATCCCGGTGTCGATCCCCAACGCGGCGACCAGATCATCAACAGAGCGCGTCGACACCCCGAGCACGTATGCCTCCATCACCACCGCGTAGAGCGCCTGATCAATCCGTCGCCGCGGCTGCAGGATCGACGGGAAGAACGAACCCTCGCGAAGCTTGGGGATCCTCAAACTCAAATCGCCGGCCTTCGTCGACAACACCCGCGGACGGTGACCGTTGCGTTCGCCCGCCCGCGCATCAGTTCGTTCGTAGCGGCCGGCGCCGATCACCTCGGACGCTTCGGCCTCGATCAACTGCTGCAGCCCCCATTCGGCAAGATGGCGGATCAGATCACCCCCTTGGCCAACATCGATCGCAGCGCGCAGCTCGGACAAGGCAGACTCGGATAGAGCCATCGGTGTGTTCTCCTTCGTGGGTTCTTGGCGGAACACACCAAGAATCACGCCGATGGCTCACCTCACGGTGGACCCCCCAAACCCCACCACTCCAAGGGACTCATACACCCGAACGGCACCCGCGTCGCTCTCGCAGGTGGCGTTTCGGCCGAGGGATCATCGAAATACTGGCGCCGAGATGGGATCATTTGTGTTCCCCCAGCCCACTGACCGAGGAGAA
>JANMZO010000459.1:0-3795 GCA_031383405.1 Acidimicrobiia bacterium
GCTCGGCCTCCCAAGCCTGCACGGCACGGAGGCCTTCCTCGATCCGAAGCGCTCGCTCGGCCGCCTGATTCAGCCAGGACGAGAGACTCACGCCGTGATGTGCCGCGGCCTCGACAGCAGCCCGTGCGGTGTCCTCGTCCAAATGGGCGGATTTCGCCTGCACGCAATAGCGGCCCGACTGTTTGCTCCGTTGGGCCCTGCCGAACGCCGGTTACGAGCGGCGCATGGTCGGCGGAATCAGCCGACGATGACGGTGACGGTCTTTCGGGCGCAGCTAGTCCAAACCCAACACCGTCACCAGCGCATCGTTGACGGCTCGCAACTCTGCGGCGCTGAGCCGGCCAGCGAACTGCCCTAACCGGCTCACGGGATCGACCACAGTGAGCTGCTCGACCATAACGCAAGTTCTCACACCAGCAATCTCGACCTCAGGTCGAAATGTAGCCTTGCGCCGGCCCGTGGATGTAGGCGCGACAACCCACGTCGACAGTGGCAGGTCGTCAGACTGCACCACCACGGCAAACCGAGCTCCGGCCTGCTCGTGCCCACGAACATCCTTCGGCGCTCGAAGCCGGTAGATGTCACCACGCACGAATTGCATCCATTTCCGCTGCCATTTCGCGCGACGCGGCCACGTCTTCAGGATCGTTGCGCAACGACTCGGCCTCAGCCCGAAGGCGCGCCCTCCGATGGGCCCGGTCGGCCTCGAGAATCGCTGCCCTGGCCGCCTCTGAGCGCGAAACACCGTCGCGAGTCAACGCTTCAAGGGCACGTTCAACCTCTGGGTCAGTGCGAATCGTCAGTGAACTCATAAGACATAACGTAACGCAAATATCACTGCTCGGCACCGGACGCCATCCAACCAGCGCCCCGTTTGCCGTCGATACACACGGCCGCAGCGCCTTTGGCACCGTTCAACCGTCGCTACCACAGCCCCGCCGTCATAGAGCCGCTCAGTACCACGGGCCGGCCGAACTGAGTCAGCGCGTCGGACAGTGCGCGTGTGTCGGGTTCGAATGTTCGGCCGGTGCACGGTCGGCACGAGTTGAGGACCGTGTGTGCTGCCTTTCGTTCGGGAAGTGGACAGCTGATCTGGTCGCCTACCCTGGAGCGACCGACACGTCATTGACTCGTCGAGGGTGGACATCGATGTTCGGCACGAAACCGAAACCCCGCTGAGCCGACGCCGTCAACGAGATCTCATCTTGAGGCGAGCAGCGATCTCAAAGGGGCGAGGGCGACGACGCTCCGGAAGAAACAACATCGGCCACAACGTCGTTTGCGTCACTCCGGTTGATGGCGCGATCGTCCGTTCCTAAATAGCTCGCAATGACTTTCGGGTTCGAGCGAACATCGGCCGGTGGGCCTTCAGCGATGACGGCCCCGGCCTCCATGCAGTAGATGCGATCGCTGATCGACATGACAAGTGGCATGTCGTGTTCGATGAGGAGGATCGACACGCCAAGTTCTTTCCGGATCGTCGTGATCAGCGGACCAAAAGCTTCTGTTTCTCGTTGCGCGACGCCTGCGGTCGGCTCGTCGAGGAGGAAGAGTCGGGCGTCGAGACCGATCAGCGATGCCAACTCGACGACGCGTCGAGTGCCCGTGGACAACTCGGCCATCGCGGTATCGGCGTAGCGTCCCAATCCGAGGTAGCTGATTATCTCGTCTGCTTCTTTCCGTTTGCGATGCTCCTGCATCGGCGACGGTGGCAGAAGAAACATCGACGGAACAAGCAGAGACCTGGAGCGGGCTTCCAATGCAGTCATGATCGTCTCGCGTACAGTCAGTCCCCCGAAAAGCTTTGCGTTTTGAAAAGCTCGACCCATACCGAGCCGTGCCCGCCGGTGCGCTGCCATGCGTCCGACTTCACGACCGAGCAACGACACATCACCGGTACAGGGAACGAACCCGCTGATGGCGTTCATGAGGGTCGACTTCCCGGCGCCGTTGGTGCCGATAAGACCGACAACGTCCCCATTCCGCACTTCAAGCGATGTGTTGTCAACGGCAACACGCCCACCGAACTGCACGCGTACGTCCTTCACAAGCAAGGGTGAAACTCCGTGGGCGATGACTCGCGAGGAACGGCGGCTAAGCGTCGTAACCGCGGCCTGGGGTGGAGGCTCCGGCGGTTTGGCGCCGGTTATTCGAGCAAACCATCCAAACGCGAGATCGCGAAGGACATGGACCAACTGGATCAGGCCCCCGGGGAAATACATGAGCAACAGGAGCATGCCTACACCGGAGGCGAACAACTGCGCCTGTTCGTTTCCCTCGAAGATCGTCGGGATGCCAACGACGACGAACGTACCGAGTGTCGCCCCCAACGGGCTCACCACGCCACCGACAATGGCGATCGCGACGACCTGCAGTGAAAGCTCAGCGGTGAATGAAGTCGTCAGGAACGAGCCGAACGGCCATGCCGAATACAGTCCACCGGCAAGTGCAGCGATACCGCCTGAGAGTCCAAAGGCAATGAGCTTCGCCCGAGTCGGCGAAACGGTAAAGGCGGACGCAGACGGCTCGTTGTCGCGCACGGCCAAGATCGAACGCCCAATCCCCGATCTCCGGATAGTGGTGACAACAAACAACGCGAACACCACGAAGAACAGGCAGACGTAGTAATAGGCGCGCTTATCAAGTCGCAAGTCTGATTTGAAGAACTGATGGTTGTTGAGTTTGGCCTGGCCTCCGCCGTCGTTGTTGACCTTTGGAAGGCGAAACAGCCAGGCGTTGGCGGCAAGCTGAAATCCAAGGGTAATGACTGCCAAGTTCAAACCACGGACGCGCAACGCAGGTATGCCAATGATCACTGCCAACAGGGCAGCCCAGCCGGTCCCGATAGCCAGAGCGACAGGGAGTGGGAGCCTGTCCGCGTAGTAGGCGGTCGCGTACGAGCCGACCCCGAAGAACGCGAACTGACCCAGTGAAAGTTGGCCGGCCCAACCTGTTAACACCGTCGTCGAGAGCGCCACGATCATGTAGATCAGAACGAGCGCGTAGTTGTTTTGATTCGAGGGTGATTTGACGAGGACGGGTACAAGTGCGGCGATACCCAGCAGCGCAAGTACACCTCCACGAGACGTCCATTTAGCGATGGGGAGGCGTGCAATATCCGCGTTCACGGCCTTCAAACGACCGGAGAATGCCCAACCCTGTTCGGTCGTATCGGTTGCCCGCCCTCGCCACAGTACAAGGATGAGGAGCAAAAGGAAGACGAAGAGACTGTCGATCCCCGAGGTCTTCACGTTAGTTTTCAGGAGGACTTCGGCGACCCCGATGCCGATCCCTCCAAGCATCGCCAGGGGGAACGAAGTCAAACGACCGACCATCGCTACGTGCTGTGTGGATTCTTGAATGCAGCCAAGGCTGCATTCGAAAAAGCCGGACAGAACCTGACGAAGTCGTCATTCAAACAAGCTCTCTATGCGATCGGTGACCATCCGATGGCGGGCATGTCGAACGGCAAGGGCAGTTTCTCGGAGAAGAAGCCATGGGAGTCAACTGCGCTGCAGTTCGTCGAGTTCCAAGCACCAGACCCCGTGGCTCAGCGCACTGGTAAGGTCGGTGGCCTTTACGGTCGTTGCCTCACCCCGAGTGGATGCTGGCGAGTACTGCCGGGCGGCTGGAAACAAATCAAGAACCCGTAACGGGTTACCCAGCTCACCTACGCAAACGAACGAGGGGCTACCGAAAAGGTGGCCCCTCGTTCGCGTCAGGCCATCCCATCCGGATGCTCTCGTTCGGTCGGTCAGCGGCGACGGGAGAGCGGCGAATGCACACCCACCGTAG
>JANMZO010000461.1:0-7081 GCA_031383405.1 Acidimicrobiia bacterium
CAGGGCGACACCCCCGAGTGCAGCCTGGTACTGCCCGGTGGCGAGCGCCAATCCATAGGTGTTCGGATCGGACACGATCTGCAATTTCACGTCGAAGCCCGCCTCCTGCCAGAACCTGGTGAGCAGGCGTGCTGCGTCGATAACGGTGGCGCCGGAGTTGAGGACGCTGAAGGTGACGGCGGGCTCCCGCCCGGTGGAGGCGACATACGACGCAACCAGTTTGCGGGCTTCGGCCCGATCGTACGTCCAGTCATGGCCACCGGCCCAGTACCAGGGATTGTTCCTGGGCCACAAGCCAAAGGCCTGGTTATCGAAGTTTTGATCCTCGATCAGTGTGGCAAGGGTGCGGCTGTCGGTCGCCAGAGCAGCGGCGCGGCGCATCCGCACATCGTCGAAGGGAGGCTTGGCGTTATTCAACGGAATTGCGCTTGACCCCGTCGGGGGAGAAACGATGACCGCAAAGCCATCTTTGCGGGCGCGACCTGGAGTACCGGGCAGGATCGCCAATATGCTCTGCACGTCTCCCGCCTGCAACGCCGCGTAGCGGGTCCCCTCATCGGGGATGAACCGGAACGTGATCTGCTCCAGGCGGGGCTTGGGGTTCCCCCAGTAATTGGGGTTGCGGCTAACCGTGGTGTGATCGCCCGGCACCCACTCTTTGAGCACGTACGGCCCGGTGCCGGCATTGGTCGGCTCACGGTTGAGCTTGTCGGCTTTCTCCGAGATGGCCTTGGGGCTGATCATGATGCCTGCGGTCCCGCCGAGGAGGTAGGGCATCGACGCGTAGGGACTGTCGAGGGTGAGTTTCACCGTAAGCGGACCGGTCACCTCGATGTTCCTGATCAGCGCCATCGACGTTCCGAGCACGCGGGACTTACGCTGGCGTTCAAGATTCACTTTCACGGCTTCGGCGGTCAGGTCCGTTCCGTCGTGAAAGCGGACCCCGCTGCGGATCTTCACGATCCATGAAAGGCGGTCGGGGGCCTCGGTCAACGCTGTGGCCAATGCCGGTCTCGGCGCCTTTCCGAACGGAAGGTCCATCAGTTGTTCATAGATTGCGTTGGGTACCGCGTCGAAGGTGATCTCGCGGGACGCCGCGGCAGGATCGAGACCGGCCAATTCGCCTGGAGTGCCAACCACGATCTTACCCAGTGCCGCCACGGTGGTCGACGGTGCCTCCGAGGTCGATGAAACAGTAAGTGCGCGTATTTGTGTGGTCGTTGTCGCAGGCTTCGATGCCCCCGGTCTCGGTTTCGCCACGGGCTTCGCTGACGCGCTTGTCGGTGAGCCGAGTGCGAACAGCGCGGCCACCGAAGCAAGGATCGCCGCGCCAACGGCAACGGCTCCCTCAGGTCGTTGAGGTGTTCGGGGAGTATGCATACGTTGTTTCTCCTTCAGGGTCGTGAGGCGAAGAGTTGTTCCGGTCGTAGATTGGAGAGTCGGAAGCGGGGCCGCTTGGGACTCCGGGGTTGTTGCCGCCCGAGTCGGCCGAAGCACTGAGCCACGCATAGCCCGGTGATGCGTTCAGTTGCCGCCCGACGGCGGGATCAGAGCTGCGAGCTGTGTGCGGTTTGCAACGCCGAGCTTCGCGTAGGAGTGGGAAAGGTGGCTCTTCACCGTCTCGTTACCCATGAGCAGCTCGCGGGCGATGTCGGCGTTGGATCTCCCCCTTCGGGCGAGATCTACCACGCGGCGCTCGGTGGGCGTTAACGAGGTCCAGCCGATCGTCGGCCGGGACCGTTCACCACGGGACCTTTGGGCGTACTCGATGGCACCGTCCACCGATAGCCCACGACCTTCCTCGAAAGCGCTTTCGTAGGCGTCATCTCCGAGCCCGGCCCGGGTGGCCGCAAGGTCTGCGCCGAGCATCGAACGCAACGGTTCGACGCGTGCCTTGAGTGGATGCAGGTCACGTCGTTGCTGCGCCGCTCCGGCCAGCCGGGCTGCGTACTGCCACGCCCCCTGCGCTGCGGCGATGCCGGCGAGAATTTCCAGAGCGTCGAGGGTCTCCCGCGCGAAGCCGTGCGTGGATGCGAGGGAAAGGCTCCGTTGAATGGCCACCTCCGCTGCGCCCAGGTCGCCGTCGTGGCGAGCGAGAATCGCTTCAACCAGGTCGGCATCGACCTGAAGCATCACGTTCATGTTCTGCGGACCGGGACCCCGCTCGAAATAGGCCCTCGCCCGCTCCACGTCGCCTATGGCCATCGAGCACAGCACGCCCCACAACTGCGGACGGGCGACGCTTACGGCCGGATCGTCGAGAACATCCAACGCCCGCATGTGTTCACCACGGACAAACAGCGAGCGGATGACTGCGGACTTCATCAACGATGCGCCCATCGGGTTCTCGGTCCGGACGAGATGATGCATCCGGGCTTCGCGTGCAATCGGATCGGGAATCTCTTCGCCGAGGTCGGCCCGCAGGTTCACTTCGGTCATCGCCTTGAATGCTTCGGACACAGGCATCCAATGGGTGCCGAGCCTCGGGTCCGTCAGGACCGATCGCATTCCATCGTGGTCGGCCGTGAAGAAGCTGACCGACGCCCGATTGCTTTTCACCACCGCCGACAGGAACGGATTGGCGAGCCGTTTCGCTGCATTGTCGGCTTCGGCCAGCGCGTCTCGTTGCTTTTCCAGTTCTCCCCTCCAGACGTAGAGCGATGTCTTCATATTGAGCGTCTGCACTTCGGCAAAGAGATCGCCCGCGGCGCGGCAGTCGGCAAGGGCCGTTTCGAGCATGGCAACTGCGCCCGGAAGGTCGGTGAATCCCCTGGCCACGGCTGCGATGCCACGGGCCTGCCCGGCGGTGAGTCGGTCGCCGACCTGATCAGCCAACGCAACGGCCGCCTGGGCGTCGGCGAACGGCGGCAGAATCTGTCCGGTCAGGAACGAGTGTCTGGCACGCGCCAGGAGCAACCGGGCCCGCAGACCTGCGTGCTGTTCGCCGAGGGCGTCGAGGGCAATCGTGGTCCAGGACCTGCCGTCGGCGGCGAACCCCGCTGCGTCCCAGAACTGGCCGAGATGCAGCGTTGTTTCCGCCAGTTCCGCGACCATACCTGAGGCCGTGAAGGAGCGGAGCGCTGCGGAAAAGTTGTCGCGTTCGGGCGTGAGCCGGACCACGCAGACCTCCTCGTCGGGTCCCTCGGCCAACGGACCGACTGCGGCAGCGAGTCGGGCGAACCACGATGCGTGCCGTCCCATGATCCGGTCGTGCTCGGCCGCGTCGCCGGCAAGTTGGCGGGACGCGAACTGCCGCACCGTCTCCAACATCTGAAAGCGCGCGACACCGCGACGTTCGTCGACCCGCACCAGCGACTGGTCGATCAGATGCTCCAGGCAATCGAGCACCTCCATGACGGAGAGCCCGTCGTCGTTGGCGCAGACCGCTTCGGACGCCTCAAGGTCCCAGCCTCCGGCAAACACCGAAAGTCTTCGCAACAGCACCCTCTCGCGTTCGACCAGCAGATCGTGCGACCATCCAATGGAGGCCTCCAGCGTCTGCTGACGGGGCATGACCAGACGCGAGCCGCCCGTAAGCAGACGCAGCGCATCCTCCAACCCGGCGAGTATCTGTTCGGCCGTCAAGGACTTCGTCCTGGCCGCCGCCAACTCAATGGCCAACGGTATGCCGTCGAGCCGGGCACACAACTCGGCGATAGCTGGACCATTGTCCGTCGTCAACGCGAAGTTCGGACGCGCCCGGACGGCCCGATCCACAAAGAGCCGCACCGCGTCGAACTGCGCCAACCGTTCGATGGGTACCGGTTCACCCGCCAAAGGCGTACCGAGCGGAGGCACTCTCCAGGTGACCTCGCCCGGTACGTCCAACGCACCTCGACTCGTCGCCAGCACCGACACGTCGGGGCATTTCAACATGATCTGATGAACCAACGGGGCGACGACGTCCAGCACGTGCTCGCAGTTGTCCAACACCAGCAACATCCGCCCGGCCAACCGTTCCACCAGCCGATCGGGTTCCTGAATCGATACGACCGACGCGATCGTCGTCCGTACCGCCGACGCATCCACCGGCGCAAGCTCCACCCACCACGTGCCGTCAGGGAACTCCCCACTGAGTTGCGCCGCCACCTGTTGGGCCAGACGCGTTTTTCCTGCGCCTCCCGAACCCATCACGGTGACGAGCCGGTTCCCGGCGACCAGCCCGCTAACTGCCCCGATCTCGCTCTTGCGGCCCACGAAGCTCGACAGCTCCATGGGTAGGTTGTTCGGCACGGCATCCAGCGATTTGAGCGGCGGGAACTCGCGGGCCAACCCCGTGGCCGCCACCTGCCACACGTGCTCGGGTCGGGCCAGATCCTTCAACCGGTGCAGACCGAGGTCAACCAGCTCGACCCGGTCGCCCAACTGATCGATGACAAGATCACGGACGGCTTGGGAAACGAGCAGCTGTCCTCCGTGCGCGATGGCACGCAGACGAGCGGTGCGGATGATCGCCTGGCCCACGTAGTTGGCCTCGTCACGCATCTGTGCTTCACCGGTATGGATCGCCATGCGGACCCGCAGAGGTCCGGCCAGGCCGTCGGGCCAGCGTTCCGCACCCAGGGCCTGTTGGGCTGCCACCGCGGCGGTCAGGGCATCCGAGGCCCGACCGAACGCCCCAACGATCGAGTCGCCCTCACCCTGTTCCTGGGGGCGGACCCCACCGTGCGCCGCCACCGCTGCGTCGAGGATCTCGTAGTGGCGGGCGATCGCTTGACCCATGACGCCCGGAGCGGCCTGCCACGCCGAGGTCGAACCCTCGACATCGGTCAGAAGAAACGTCACGGTGCCGACCGGCAACGCGAATTCCCCGGCGACACCCGTTGGCGGAACGACGGTTCCGCTCACCGAGGGCTCAGACCATCGAAGCGGTCGCAGCCAACCCGTCGTGCCCGGCATCTCAAGCGCATTGGTTCTCATGGTGCCAGCATTCGCTGCCCACCCGCAAACAACATCACCCGCACGGGGGAGATGTTGCGGGGGACGTTCGGGAAGCCCCGCCGGCAAAGCCCGGCGCCCGGTCGGAGTTCGACGGTTCGGGTTGGTGAACTCCTGACCGATCGACTCGGTCAGCCCAGGTTGGACGACCTCGGGTAGACATCGGTCGGATCAGTGATCACGTTCACCAGATACGGCGCATTCGCGGCGAAGGCCCGGTCGAGTGCGGGACCGATGTCGCTCGGGTCGTCGACGGTCTCGCCCGCACCGCCAAGTGCCCGCACCACCTCGTCGTATCGGCAACGGGGCTGCAGGTCACATGCCAGGTCCCAGCCGTAGATCGCCTGCATCGGGTGCTTCTCCAAGCCCCACATCCCGTTGTTCCCGACCACCATCACGACCGGCAGATTGTGCCGGACCAGCGAGTCGACGTCCATCAGGCTGAAGCCCGCCGCACCGTCACCGAGAAGGGTCACCACCTGGCTGGTCGGCCGGGCGACTCGGGCCGCGATGGAGTATCCCATCCCGCTTCCGAGACAACCGTATGGACCCGTATCAAGCCAGCAGCCGGGTTGGAAGACCTCGACGAACTTTCCGGCGTAACTCGCGAAGTCGCCCCCATCGCATACGACGACGGCATCGCGGTCTAGCCGCTTCGACAGTTCGCCGTAGATCCGGCTGGGCTTGATCGGCGAGGACCGGGCGCCGAGCAGAATTGCATCGCTCGCCGCCGCCTTCCGCTCGGCGTCGCGGAGCAGGCTGATCCAGTCCTCGTGATCCGCGCAGGCACCATCCCAATTCGCAAGCGCGCTTAGTACTTCGACTATGTCTCCCGAGACCGCGAGCACACCGGCATGGGGTGTCGCCGGGCTCGGCGCGTCGGTCACGTGGGCCACCTTTGCATTGCCGAACCGGCCGAAGCCCAGCCGGAAGTCGAGCGGCGTACCAAGCACGACCACCAGGTCGGCTTCTGCCTTCAGCTTGCCGCGGGTGCGGAGGAAGGCGAGCGGGTGATCGGCCGGCAGCGTGCCCCGGCCCAGACCGTTGAAGAAGCACGGCACCCGAAGTGCCTCCACCGCGGCACGAAGTGCGTCCCAGGCTCCGTCCCAATAGACATCACTGCCCACGATGAACGCGGGTCGCTGGGCACCGGCGATCGCTTCCGCCAACCGGGCTATTGCATCGTCATCGGGCGCTGCACCCCGGGACCGCTCGAAGTCAGGCAACTCGCCCGACGAAGGACCGAAGACATCCAGCGGGAAGTCCAGGAAGACCGGGCCCCGGTGTGGCATCGTGGCGGTCGCGATCGCCTGATGCACCAGACGCGCGGCGGCCGTCGGGTCTTTCACCGTCGCCGCCGACTTCGTGATCGAGGCAACGATCGGCACGTGGTCAATCTCCTGCAGGGAGCCGGCACCCCACCGGCCCTCGGGCGCGCGTCCGCCCAGGACCACGACCGGTGAACCGTTGAAGTGGGCCGCGGCGATGGCGGACACCCCGTTGGTGACGCCCGGCCCGTCGGTGAGAACCGCCAATCCCGCATTACGGGTCAGCTTGGCGTACGCCTCCGCCGCGAACGTCGCGGACTGCTCGTGGCGGGTATCGACGACCCGCATGCCCTGGTTACGTGCCGCTTCGTACAGTGGCCAGACGTGTCCGCCATTCAGGGTGAACATGACATCCACGCCGGCCTGGCGGAGCGCTGCAACGGCCTGCTCGCCGGCATGACCGGTAACGGTGGTGGGCATCTTGTGCTCCTCGCTTCAGGCGCAGAAGCTCGGCACCTGCGCGCCACCGGAATGTAACACGCCAAGGCTCGGGCTGACCTTCCGAGTCGGCTCCGGGAACCAACATTGGACCCAACTGCGCGTCCGTCAGATCCCAACGTGCGCAAAACCCGCCCCTTGCGCTCCAGAAAGTGGCCGGTTGGGGACCGCCGTCGATCGATCGATCGGCTGCGGGCACTGGACCGGTTGGGGGCCGACCTGTCACAACCGGCTGAACGACGCTCTGAAACTGTGACGGGTCTGCCGACGCGAACCGATCCCCAAACCAGCCTAGAACAGCTACGCCAACTCGTCGCCCGCGTCGGGGACTCCGGCCGCCACGGCCGATGCGCGCAGTTGACCCAGGGTCGTGTCGT
>JANMZO010000481.1:0-27694 GCA_031383405.1 Acidimicrobiia bacterium
GATTTCCGCGGCACGCGCTGAGCGTTGCTCAGCCGGCAGCAGCTACGAGTTCTCCGAGAATCCGGCGCATTTCCAACGTGATCCGGTCGGCTTTGGTGTGCACCTCGGCGGTCACGTCGAGTGGAACGCCCTTTCGTCGAACCCGTTCAAGCAGAGCCTTGTCTTCGGCGGCCACCGCCAGTTGAAAATCGACGGCCTGCTGCCGATCGTGCGGTGTGTCGGCGATGTCGTTTCGGTAATCGGTACAGAACAGTCGCGTGGTCGTCGCGTTGACCGGTTGATGGCAGAAGCTGATCGTCAGCACCGCGTTCTCCGCCCTGTAGTTGATGCGGAGGTAGACGTGGTGGGGCGCGGTGTAGATGAACAGGTCTTCGCGCTCGATGATACGGGTGTCGGCCGCCCCTTCATGCGAATCAGCCAGAGCCTTGGTGCGGTGTGTGTGGCGCACGGTGAAACTCAGGCCGTGTCGTTCCAGTTCGTAGTCGGGTACTACACGATCGTCCGCGGCTCCGAACGTAGCCAGGTGCAGGAAGGGGAAGTGGCTCTGGTCGAGGAAGTTGTCGGTCATCTGGGCGGCGCTGGCATTCCACTCGAGTGCGGGGAGTGGACAGTTCACAAAGGTCGGATCGTGGTGTTCGGGCACCTCGGGAAGATCGACTATGGGGGCCTCCGGAGCGATCCAGACGAGCCCGAGATGGTCGGTCACCCCGTGGGCGGGTCGACAGTGTGCTCGCGGCGGTATCGGAAGCGACGGCGTCTGAGCCGGGATCTCGACACACCGGCCATCGGAAGCGAATCGATAGCCGTGGTAGGCACACTCAAGTGTTCCGTTGACAACGCGCCCGGCCGACAGTGGTGAGAACCGGTGTGGGCACCGGTCGGGCAGGGCCGTCAGAGCGCCGTTGATCCGAACGACGCACCAGTGTTGGCCGAGGAGTTCGACGGCCACCGGCGACTCGCCGATGTCAGCGCTTCGGGCCACGGGGTGCCAGCACCGACGCAGTGACGGGTGCTCGTTGTCGAACCAGCGAGCATCTGACGCGTTCTCCTGGGACCGCCCTTCGTGTGGTGCGCGATCCACATTCGTTGAGTTTCGGGAGGAAGTAGTCACTTGGCCATTCTGCCTGCTGTGACTGATGGAAAGGGCCCGCGCTTACCGGACCGGTTGCGCCCTGAACCAAAGAACCACCCTGAAGCGGACGTGGTCAACCGGTCACGAGGCGAGTGCACCGGAGAAGACCTGCCAAGCAAGCAATGACTTGGCGACGAAGCTGAGAATGATGTAGCGGCGCTCTCCATAGAGGTAGTCGGCCCATTTGCCCTTCGCCCGGTACTGCTTCCACTGGACGATGGCGAAGCAGTTGAAGAGAACGAACAGCGAGATGACTATCCCGTACACGAATCCGGGAACGGTCGATTCCGATGGGCCCTTCGGTGACGCGACGTTGATGGCGGTGGCGATCCATGGGATCGCACCGGCGATGCACCCGAACCTGAACGGGAGCATGTCGCCGTCTCCGGGGGTCGTGTAGCGCTCCTGGAGCCACCCGAAGAGGATCATGCAGACGTTCACTCCGAAAATGCCGAGAAGGGCGATGTAGTCGGCCGTGCCGTTGAGTTGGAGGATCACCACGATCATGACCGACGAAGAAAGCGAGTACTCGATCCATCTGTACACGTTGATGTGCCGGCTGAGGCCTTCGGCATACTTCGGGAACACCCCTGGTGAGCTCACGAAAAAGTGGAAGAAGGCGGAGAGGGCCATGAATGCGGCCACCATGTAGCTGATGTTGAGATCGAACAGGTTCACCGGCTGGGAGAAGTTGCCGGTGCCGGGCGCTTCCGTGAGATAGGTGGCACGGACGGGAAGCGCGGAGTCGTTCGAAAGCACGAGAATGGCGATGAACGACCCGAGATGCAAACACCCCGCGATCACGTTGAGCTTGCGGAGTTTGGCGAGCTGCAATTCCATGGACCAAGGGTACGCGACCCGCGGGCCTGACCGGGAAATTCCATGTGGTGCGGCGAGATGTCGCCCGGTGGCCGCCACCAATCGGAGTACCTCGCAACACCGCTATTCTCGGCGGTCAATGATTCTGTCTGATCGCTCGATTCGTGAAGAAGTTGCCGCCGGCCGGTTGGTCGTGGAGCCGTATGAACCGGCGAATGTGCAGCCGTCGTCCATAGATATCCGACTTGACCGGTACTTCCGCGTGTTCCGGAATCACACCGCCCGCGTCATCGATGTGAAGGAGAACCAGGAGGACCTCACCGAGTTGGTGGAGATCGGCGACGATGACTGCTTCATCCTTCACCCCAACGAGTTTGTGCTCGGAGCGACGGCCGAGCGGCTGGCCCTGCCCGACGACCTCGTCGCCCGGATCGAAGGCAAGTCCAGCCTTGGTCGCCTGGGGCTGCTGATTCACTCGACGGCCGGTTTCATCGATCCGGGATTTGACGGCCACATCACGTTGGAGCTGTCGAATGTAGCCAACCTGCCGATCACGCTCTATCCGGGGATGAAGGTCGGCCAGATCAGCTTCCTCCGCATGACGACCCCGGCCGACAATCCCTACGGGTCAACCAAGGTCGGCTCCAAGTACCAGGGCCAGCGCGGCCCAACCCCGAGCCGCTACTACGAGAACTTCACGAAGTAGCCCCGGGCCGCAGGTTCTGCGGGCCGATCAGCTGCGTCCGGCCCGCTGTTTCGCGATGTTTGGATCAATCTGCTCGCCACGCGAACACAAACATCCAAACGTCGCGGGAAGATGGTCGGCTTGGCCCAACGCGTTACGCGCGGTTCGGGTCGTGGATGGCCGGTTCGACATAGATGACGCGGGCTTCGGGCACGGCGGCCCGAAGCCGTGACTCAACCTCGTCGATCGCGTTTGCGATGCCGGCAAAGTCCAGGGTCGGGTCGAGTTCGACCTTCGTCGCCACCAGGAGCTCCTCGGGGCCGAGGTGCATTGTTCGGGCGTGAATGAACTTCCGCACGGATGGCGCCGTGCTGATGGTCGACTGGATTGTGGCCATGGTTTCGGGCGAGGCCGCTTCCCCCATGAGGAGGCTCTTCATCTCGACGATCAGGATGATCGCAATGATCCCCAGCAACACGCTGATGGCCAAGGTGCCGTAGGCGTCGAAGTCGGCGTTATCGGTGATGAGCGTCAACCCAACGCTGGCGAGGGCGATGACGAGTCCGACCAATGCCCCGCTGTCTTCGAGCAGGAGGACCGGAAGCTCCGGAACCTTCGCGGTGCGAATGAAGGACCACCAACTCTGGCTGCCCTTGAGCGGTCTTGATTCGGCGATCGCCGTTCTGAACGAGTAACTCTCAAGGACCACGGCGACGAGAAGAATGCCGATCGCAATCGCCGGACTTTCCAGCTCATGAGGATGGGTCAGCTTCTCGATTCCCTCATAGAGCGCAAACAGCGATCCCAGCGAGAACAGGACAAGCGCGACGACGAACGACCAGAAATACCGGGCCATCCCGAAACCGAACTGGTGATGGTCGGTTTCACTCTTTCGTGCCTGTTTGCCGCCGAGGAGAAGTAGTCCCTGGTTCGTGGTGTCGGCCAACGAGTGGACCGACTCGGCGAGAAGCGACGATGACCGGGTGATCAGGAACCCGATGAACTTGGCGATCGCGATGCCGAGGTTGGCGACGAGTGCTGCAAGGATCGCCCTGGTTCCGTGGCCGCCTCCGCTTGCCTGACCGCCTCCGCTTGCCTGACCGCCTCCGACTGCCTGGGCGGCCGCGGCGTCGGTAGGGCCGTCGCCGTCAGACACCGATCTGAACTTCTTTCGGTTCGGACTTCTCGCCCTTTTCGATGGCTTCGAGCAGGTGCATCGCGATGTCCTGCACGATAACGGCGTCGTGACCGAGGCCCTTCACGCCGTCGTCCATCATGATGTAGCAGAACGGGCAGGCGGTGGCGACGCGCTGTGCGCCGGTGCCGATGAGTTCTTCGGCCCGCTCGTCGTTGACCTTGGTGCCGGTGTCTTCTTCCATCCACATCCGGGCGCCACCGGCCCCGCAGCACATGCCCTTGGTACCATTTCGGGGAGCTTCGACGATCGAAATGCCCTTCAACGACCCCAGCACCTTGCGTGGGGCGCTGTAGACGTCATTGTGACGACCGAGGTAGCACGAGTCGTGGTACACGATGCGCTCGTCGAGCGAGGCGTTCGACAGGTCCAGGCGACCGTCGGCGATCAGTGTCTCGAGCAGTTGGCTGTGATGGACCACCTCGTAGTGGCCGCCGAGTTGCGGGTACTCGTTGAGCAGCGTGTTGAAGCAATGCGGGCATTGGGTGATGATCTTCTTCACGCCCATGCCGTTGAGACTTTCGACGTTGGCCATCGCGAGCATCTGGAAGATGTATTCGTTGCCCGAGCGGCGGGCCGGATCGCCCGTGCACTGCTCGTTGGGGCCGAGGATTGCGAAGTCGACGCCGGCGCGGGTGAGCAGCTTGGCCGTGGCCTGGCTGACCTTCTTGTTCTTGTCATCGAAGGAGCCCGCGCAGCCGACCCAGTAGAGGTACTCGTGTTCAAGGGGTGACGACGGGTCGACGATCGCGACCTCTTCCATACCTTTCGCCCAGTCGGCCCGTTCGCCCTGCCCGATCCCCCATGGGTTGCCGGTGTTTTCCATCGACTTGTAGGCGTTGCCGAGCGAACTCGGGAAGTCGGACTCCATGAGCGACAGATAACGGCGCATGTCGAGGATCTTGTCGAGGATCTCGATGCCGACGGGGCAGTTCTCGTCGCACGCCTTGCACGTTGTGCAGGACCAGATCTCTTCGGAGGTGATGCGCTCGAACACGCTGGATGTCTTGACGGTGATCTCGGGATCGATCGAAACCGGTGGGGACACCGTTGCGGAACCGGTCCCACCGGGTCCGGTTCTACCAGGGCCGGTGAGCGCCATGACGGTGCCGATCTTCAGAACGATCTCTCGCGGGTCGAGCGGCTTGCCGGTGGCATGCGCAGGACAAACCGCGGTGCAGCGGCCGCACATTGTGCAGGCGTCGGTGTCGAGCAGTTGCTTCCACGTAAAGTCTTCGATCGTCGCCGCGCCGAAGCTCTCCAGGTTTGTTTCCATCAGGTTCGGCATCGGGCGCATGGCACCCTTCGGTCGCTGACGGTCCTTGAGGTACAGATTCAGCGGGCTCGTGAACATGTGGCGGAGTTTGGTGATCGGCAGGATCACCAGGAACACGAAGAACGCGGCGACGTGAAGGCCCCACGCGGCCTGGTGCCAGGTGTCGATGTTCGCTGACCCGTTGAAGATGTTCGACAGGGCGTAGCCCACGTAGCTGAACTTCTCGAAGTCGGGACGGTTGTTCAGCGCAATACGGGCCGCCTCGGCGAGGAACCCTGAAGCACCGATGGTGAGGAACGTGATGAGTATGACCGCGTCTTCGGGGCGGTTCTTGATGCGGATGCGGTAGGGCCGCTGAATGTAGCGGCGAACCATGGCCCAGATGATGCCGCCGGTGAAGATCAGGCCGGCCGTGTCGCCGAAGGCCGAGTAGCCCTTGTAGACGCCGCCGTGAAGGAACTTCAGGCTGTTCGGCATCTGATGGTCGATTTCGAGCACCGTGGTGACCGCGAACAAGCCGAGGAAACCGAAGTAGATCATCGAGTGCATGATTCCGGCGGCCGGGTCGCGCATCAGTGTCTGCATGTAGACCCCGGCGCGAAAGTCGCCCATGCGCCGCTTGGCGTTGGCTTTGGTGGTACGCCGGTCGTCGGCCTGCCCCCGTTCCCAGTTCTTCATGCGGTTCGCCGTGGCGAACGCGCCGGCCAGGAAGAGTAGGCACAACACCGTGTAGAAACCGGCTTGTACCGCCGATGGAATGTTGCCGAATACGCGGCGGCCGATCCCGGAATCTCCGTGTTGCTGAGCGATAGCCCCGATGATGCCCGATACACCCGTGAGGGTGGCCATGAAGACGCCGATAGCGATGGCTATCTGGCTGGGCGAGCGCCTCTTCGGAGCTTGGGATGTTTCTGAACCAGCGGCGGAAGGTGCTGCAGACATAGTGGTTGTAAAGCTACTTGGCGCAACGCGGCAGGGCCGCATTTTGCTTAACGTGTCCACGATGAATTCCGAAACCATTCCGGTCGCCAAGGTCTTTGTTGTGGGCGTGGCGGGGGGGACGGGATCAGGCAAAAGCACCGTGGCTCAGCGCATCATCGCTACGGTCGGCCGACAGAACGTCGCCGTGTTGGCCCTCGACTCGTACTACCGAAATCAGGAGCACCTGTCCCTGGCCGAGCGGGTCGCCGTCAACTACGACCATCCCGATGCGTTCGACTGGGAACTCATGAGCCTTCATGTGAAGGGTCTGATATCTGGAAAGCCGGTCGAAGTGCCGGTGTACGACTTCGCCACGTTCACCCGCCTCGACGAGTCACACCATCTCCGACCTGCTCCGATTGTGGTGATCGAGGGTATTCTGGTGCTCTGGGAGCCGACACTACGCGACCACATGGACCTGAAGGTCTTCGTCGACGCTGACGCCGATGTGCGCTTCATCCGCCGACTACAGCGCGACGTGCATGAGCGCGGCAGGTCCCAGGAGTCGATTGTGAACCAGTATCTTGGAACGGTCCGGCCGAGTCATCTGTCGTTCATCGAGCCGTCGAAGCGTTACGCAGACGTCATCATTCCTCACGGTGGGTTGAACGAACCGGCTCTTGAGATGCTGAGCGCGCGGGTCCGGGCCGTGTGTGCGACGTGATGCCACTGCCCTACGTCGTGGTCGTCGGCGGGGCCAACGTCGACCTCAAAGCCCAAAGCTCGGAGAAGGTGATTGCCGCCACGAGCAACCCCGGCCATGCCTCCCTGTCGGCCGGCGGAGTCGGTCGCAACATCGCGGAGAACCTGGCCCGCCTCGGCACGCCGACGCACCTTGTTGCGGCCATTGGAGTGGACCAGCTCGGGGAGTGGCTCGTTGCCGAGACCGCCGCGGCCGGGGTGTGGGTCGACCACGTTCACCGTACGACCGCACCGACGGGGACCTACACGGCGGTGCTCGACGTTGACGGCGAGCTGATCGTTGCCGTTTCCGCCATGGACGTCACGAAGGAGCTGGATCTGCGGCTACTTGCGGATTCGGTCGGGCTGCGAAGTTCCGCCAGGCTGGTGGTGCTCGATGGGAACCTTTCCACCAACGTCCTGGCGGCTGCGCTCGACGATGCAATCTTGGCGGACGTGCCGGTTCTTCTCGATCCCGTCAGCGACCCGAAAGCACTCCTCCTGTCGCCCGTACTGCAACCATCGCGCCCCGTATACGTGCTCACACCCAATCGGACCGAACTCGCGGCGCTGACCGGGCTTCGGGTCGACACGGAAGCGGAGATCGAGGCAGCTGTGCAGAACCTGTTCGCCCGCGGGGTGCAGAACGTGTGGGTTCGGCTTGGTGAGCAGGGAAGCATCTACTGTGCCAACGACGGGACGTGCACGGCCTTAACTGCGCACCCGGTCACCGTGCTGGACGTGACCGGTGCCGGCGACGCAATGGCGGGTGCGTTCGTGCACGCGCTGACCGCGGGTCGTTCTCCTGTCGAGGCGGCGCGGTTCGCCCACGCGGCGGCCGCGTTGACCATCGCAAGTGAACATACCGTTCGTCCGGACTTGGGTGTCGAGTTGGTCGAAGCCGAACTTCGCCGACTCGGAGCGAGTTACTGAACGACGTGGAACACCGCACAGCTTCCACGTAGCTCGGAGTGGGGTACCCAACAGACGACAGTTTGTTTCCCAACCCGAACCGGTTGCCCTGTCGGCGGAGCGTGTCGGCTGGCGTTGGGGACCGGCAGGCCGGAGTTGGGGACCTGCGACTGCGGTGTTGGGTTCCGATGGTCCCGGTGCACGCCAGCTCTCACCTCCCGAAATGCCGTGGGGCGGCTCGTTCGAGCCGCCCCACAGTCTCAACGTTTGTTCTCCACCCGCCGGGGCAGGGGTTACGGAGGGATCAAACCTTCTCGAGGACGAATTCGGGATAGGCGACGACGCCCATCTCGCCCATGTCGACGCCGGCCAACTCGTCTTCCTCGGTCGAGCGGATGCCGCCCTTGGTGAGCTTCTTCTGAACAATGAAAAAGGCGAAAGCCATACCGAGGATGACGGTGACGAGCACGCCGCAGCCGATGAGTTGGGCGATCAACTGCTTGACGCCTTCGCCACCGTAGAGGATCCCGGTGACGCCGTGGTCCTTGGTCCACTGACGGTCGAGAGCATTCCAGGCGGCCCCGTAGGTCCCGTCAGCGAAGATGCCGACGCAGAGAACGCCGAACAGACCGCCGACACCGTGAACGGCGATGGCGCCGACCGGGTCGTCGATGCCCTTCGACTCTATGAAGCGGGCGGCGTAGGTCACCACGATGGCGGCCAGGATGCCGATGACCATGGCGGCCCAGGGAGCCACGAAGGCGCAGGGAGCCGTGATGGCCACGAGGCCGGCGAGCATGCCGTTGATCATGCCGGCCGGGTCAGGCTTCTTGTTGCCCGTGTACATGAGCAGCAACATGGCGGCGACGGCGCCGAACGCAGCGGCAATGGCGGTGTTGACGGCGGCGACGGTGAAGCGGTTGTCGGTCGCGGCGAACGTCGAAGCGGCGTTGAACCCGAACCATCCGAACAGCAGGATGAACGTTCCGAGCATCGCCATCGGGAGGTGGTGGCCCGGCATGGGCCGAGGTTTTCCGTCGGGGCCGAATTTGCCTAAACGGGGGCCCAGCACGACGGCCCCGGCGAGAGCGGCCATGCCACCCACAGCGTGGACGACACCTGATCCGGCGAAGTCGACGTAGCCGTGGCCGAGCTTCAACGAGTCGCCGAGCTGCGAGAGCCAGCCGCCACCCCAGGTCCAGGCACCGAACAGCGGGTAGTAGATGGCGCCGCAGAAAAATCCCCAACCGACGAAGCTCTTCCATTTCCAACGCTCTGCCATCGATCCTGTCGGGATGGTGGCCGTCGTATCCATAAAGGCGACCATGTAGAGGAAGAAGGCGATGACAGCGACGTCGTAACCCTTGCCGCTCAGGGCGAGCGGTCCCTTCCAGAGGAACACCCAGTCGCCGGATCCGATGAGTTTCGAACCAATGGCCTTGTCGAAACCGAAGTAGCCGGCGTAGCTGTAGCCCCCGAACATGAGTGGGAAGCCGATCAGGAAGAAGCCTACAAAGCCGAGCCCGAAGATCGCGAAGTTGGTGGAAACGACGTGAGCGGCATTCTTGGCCCGGCACATGCCCGTTTCCACGAGCGCGAAGCCGGCCTGCATGAAGATCACGAGCGCGGCACCGATGACGATCCAGAGCAGGTTGAGCGATGAAGCCAGGGAGTTCTCTGGTTTACCTTCCGCCGCCGTTGAACTGGCGAATGCCGGTCCGGCTGTGAGAAGGCCTGTGATCACCAGTGTTGAGGTGACTCCTAAGGCTTTGCGAATACGACGATTCACGGGTTCCTCCGATCGGGGCCTTGGAGGCCGAGTTGTTGGAGGAGAAGCTACGGAGTCCGGGTTTCCCGCTGGATTCTTGAATGTTTCGGCCGTGTCACAACTACGTTCCCAAGGGTTTACTTCTTGTTAGGCACGCTTACGAAGCTCGCCGACCCGTGAGGATGTCCTACCGATTCGACGACGAAACGGACGTGCAACGACCCCATGACTCAGCGCGCTTCGAATTGCGGCTTTCGTGGCATCGGTCAGTTTGTGTCCGTCACGATCGGTCAGATCGAACCGGTCGAGGGCCATGAAATCGTGCGTCGTGATTCGCGCTGCGTGTACGTCGGCACCGGCGGCGGCAAAGGCCACGGCCAGAGCGTGAAGGAGGCCGCGACGGTCCGTGGCCCGCACCTCGGCGATTGAATGCCACGGTGAGCCGGTGTCGTCGAAGCTGACGACGGCATCGGAAACGGGTTCACCGACAAGATCACGTTGCTCGGCTTTGATAAGCGCACTTTCCAATGCCGTTGAGCTCGGGGCCAGGCCGACGATGTCAGTGCGAACCCGAAATGCCTGAAGCGCCGCGCCGTCGCCCCACGTCGCGAGAACCGCGTCGACCACGTCGAGCCGCGCTTCTTCTAGGACGCCGGTAACCAGCGCCAACAGACCGACCTGATCCCGTGCTCCTACTTCGACTCGCCACACCGCATCGCTCTCGGGGTACACGTTGACGCGGAACTTCCCCCGTGGGGGAAGCGGGTGAAGGAGTGCGACATGGCGTGCGATCGCCGGCGAGTCTTCGCTGATCAGGTACGCGAGCGGTGCTGTGGTCACCCGGTCGACCAGGTGGGCGCGTGCGCCGAGCAGCGCGATCGCTTCGTCGCGGGAGCGGTCGACGACGCTACTGCCACCCATCTCGAGCATCGAGGGAGACGACAGGGATTCCACGATCAGCGAGTGAAGTTCCGACAGAAGATCCACTTCCCAAACTTCCAACCCGTTCATTGCGACGCTCAGCACGTATTGCGCGTGGGCCTCTTCGACGGTCCCGAGATGTGCGGCGATTCTCAGGACCGAATCCTCGTAGAGGCCGTCGCGTCGTAGGGCAGCACTACGGAGGAGATGCTGGTCGCTGACCAGGCGCCCGACCATCCGGCGATCGGTCTCGCTGAGGACGAGCCGGTCAAGGATCGGTTCCGCCACACTTGCCGGACGATCCAGGTCGCGTGTCGCGTCGATGAGCAGCGCGGCGAGGCAGACCAGGTGCGGGTACACGAGCGCTCTCGCGGCTTCCAGTGACCGGACATCAAATTGATGGTCCCTGCTATCGACCAGACGCATTTGTGCGACGCGACCAAGCGTCGACCAACGAATGATGCCGTTGTTCTCCAACGCATAAAGGTCGAGCGGTCGTCGACGGAACGCATCCATGAGTTCCGGAAGTGCCGCGTCGAGTAACCCGGTGGTCTCCAGGAAGCGCCAACTGCGATCGCTCGGAGACTTGAGGAAGTGGAGTAACTGTTCCGTCGTCCCGGAGTCCCAACGGGGACCGGCATCGCGCGTGCCCCGACTCAGCGCCGATACCCAATCGAGCAGTTCCTGTGAGGGCGACGCGGACTCAAGTTTGCGGGCGGACTCGATCGCCACGGCGAGAAGGGCTTTTTGCGGAGGGTTGATGGCGAGCACGACACGAGGAAGTTCTCCAGGTTCGACGAGTGTCCATCCGCCGATCGGCCGCGGCTCGTCGGTCTCGACGGGCAGCGCTCCAGCCCGACGAGACGTCAACGCCTTCAGACGAATACTGAGAATGGGTGGCGTGAGGAGGGTCGTGACAAGGACCATAAGGAGAATCGCGGCGTACGTGTTGTTGCCCAGCACGCCCGACCGGAGTCCGACGCCAGCGAAGATCAAACCGACTTCGCCGCGGGGAATCATGCCGATGCCGATGAGCAACCGGTCACCCGACGATTTGCTGGCAGCGAATCCAGCGGCGACCTTGCCCAGCACCGCAACGACTATGAGGGCGCTGGCCAACCCGATGACCGACGGCTTGACGAACTGCTTCACGTCTACGTCAATGCCGATCTGGAGAAAGAACACCGGAATGAACAGATGACCGACCGGTGTGAGCTCGCGTTGGATACGTGGCGCCAAGGTCGTCCGTCCAAGGGCGAGACCAGCGACAAAGGCACCGACGATCGGCGCCAGCTTCGATGCGCTGGCCAACTCGGCGATCGCCAGCGTGAATGCGAGCGCCAGGGCGAAGAGCGTGCCGCTCGACCGCGAATGACGGTCGATGAGCGCAAAGAGTCTCGGAGCGCCGAGCGATCCAATCGCTGTCGTGAGCACCAGAAAAAGCATCGCTACGGCAATGACAACAAGCACACCGCCGACGCTCACGCTGCCCGTACCTGTGGCGATTCGAACGACGACCGTGAGGATGACCAGACCCATCACGTCGTCGGCAACGGCAGCCCCGAGTACCGTTCTCGCTTCGACCGATGAGAGCGCACGGAGATCACCGAACACCCGCGCTGTGATACCGACCGAGGTGGCTGCGAGGGCCGATCCGACGAACAGCGCCTGGTTCACGGTGAGACCGAACAATTCTCCGGCGATCAGGCCGGCCACCATAGGAAGCACGACGCCCACCGTCGCCACCTGCATCGCGGAGCGGCCCACCGCCTGCAACTCACGAAGGTCCATGTGCATGCCGACTTCGAGAAGCAGCAGGATGACACCAAGTTCGCCAAGGATGTGCAGGACGTCGCCGCTCCCCCCGTCAGCTGTCTTCTTGATCAGACCGAGGGCGGACGGACCGATGATGATACCGGCGATAATCTCGCCGACCACGGCGGGGATCTTGACGCGTTCAGCGATCTCCGCGGCAAGTTTGGCGGCGACGATGACAATGAGAATGTCAAGAAAGACGCGACTCATCGGATAAGCATCCAGCCGCGGCTCCGCACGTTGACCAGGCGGCTGTCGCCCACGTGGCGCCTGACGTTCACCAGGTGAACGTCGACGCGTCGAGGCTGGTGACGCAGCCCGGCTGCCACTGCGAGTTCCGTCCGCGTGACGACTCGTCCGGCGTTGGATCGGAGCGTCTCCAAGATCGCGGTTTCGCGCGAATCGAGCAGGAAGGACGAAACTGATGCATCGGTCACATCACTGAACTTACGAACCCCACGTTTCCGTTTCGTACCCGAAATGTTTCCAACTGTTTACATGCGTGACCGGCCCCGCTCCGCTGGCGGCCTTTAACCGCGGTGTGGGTACACTTTTCACCCACCAAGGATGAAAAGTGAACCCACACCGAAGACCCACCGGCCCTTATGCGACGCGCAGGATGAGGGCGTCGCCTTGACCGCCTCCGCCGCAGAGGGCTGCGGCGCCGAGTCCACCACCACGACGACGCAGTTCCATGGCGAGTGACAGAACGATCCGGTTGCCGGACGCGCCGATCGGGTGGCCGAGGGCGATGGCGCCGCCGTTGACGTTGACGATGTCGTCGCTCACGGCCAGGTCCGCAGTGGAGGCGAGAGCCACCGATGCGAACGCCTCGTTCATTTCGAACAGCTTCACGTCGCCGACTGCGAGCGAGGCCTTCGCCAGTGCCTTGCGGATCGCGTTGGCCGGTTGCAGGAGCAGCGAAGCGTCGGGTCCGGCAACCATGCCGAACGAGACGATCTCGGCGAGAACGGTGCAGCCGAGTTCCCTGGCCTTGGCCGCTGACATCACGATGACGGCGGATCCACCATCGGAGATCTGCGACGCGTTGCCTGCCGTGATCGTGCCTTCGGGATCGAAACTCGGCTTCAGGCCGGCGAGCGATTCGACGGTGGTGCCCGGACGAACTCCTTCGTCGGTGTCGATCATCACCGGGTCACCCCTGCGTTGCGGAACGGCGACCGGAACAATCTCTTCAGCGAACTTCCCATCCTTGATGGCGTTGGCGGCCCTCTCGTGTGAGCGGGCTGAGAGTTCGTCTTGGGCGGCGCGCTGCATGCCAGCCTTCTTGCCGTAGCGCTCGGTGCCGAGGCCCATGGCCACCCTGTCGAAGGCGCACGTTAGACCGTCGAACATCATGGAGTCGATGACCTTTCTGTCGCCCAACCGCATGCCGCTCCGCGCGTCGGGCAGGAGGTAGGGGGCGTTGGTCATGGACTCCATGCCCCCGGCGACCACGATGTCGGCTTCGCCCGAGCGGATCAGCAGGTCAGCCTGATAGATCGAGTTGATACCGGATAGGCAGACCTTGTTGACGACAGCCGACGGTACCGACATCGGAATTCCAGCGGCGACCGCGGCCTGCCGTGCGGTCATCTGGCCGCCTCCGGCCAGCAGGACCTGACCCATGAGCACGTAATCGACCGTGTCGGGCGCGATCCCCGCTCGCGTGAGGGCCTCCCTGATGGCGAATCCGCCCAGGTCGGAGGCGCTGAAGCCGGCGAGCCCCCCGGCCAGTTTTCCGATCGGGGTGCGTGCGCCAGCGACGATGACTGAACCGGACATTGTGGACCTCCAGAAGGGTTTGGAATACCGAAGACGTTAGGCGCTCCCGCGTCGGGTCTCAAACGGCCAGACGTGGGTCGGTCACAGTCGGATCGAACAGAATCGGATTGAATAGAAAAGGTGCATATGCACTAGACATCATGAAAATATGCACGAAATTCTTGCCGCCATCAACGCCGGAGCCTCGGGCAACGACCTCGCTGCGCTTCCACTTCCGGAGTCGTATCGCGCCGCTGTGGTGCTCAAAGACGAACAGACCATGTTCGAAGGTATGGCTTCGAACCAAAAAGACCCGCGCCAGAGTTTGCACGTTCGAGACGTCGCCCTTCCGGAGCTTGCTCCGGACGAGGCGTACGTCGCGATCATGGCCAGCTCGATAAATTTCAACTCGGTATGGACCTCGATCTTCGAGCCGTTGTCGACCTTCGGGTTGCTGAGCCGCCTCGGTCGGGAAGGCCAGTGGGGCAAGCGCCACGATCTGCCCTATCACGTGATCGGCTCCGACGGCTCGGGCGTCGTGCTCCGGGTTGGCTCGGCGGTCCGCAATTGGAAGCCGGGTGACCGGGTCACAATCCACTGCAACCACGTCGACGACCAGGACCCGAGCGCCCACGACGACTCGATGCTCGCCAGCAACCAACGCATCTGGGGCTTCGAAACGAACTTCGGTGGCTTGGCTGATATTGCGGTCGTGAAGGCCAACCAACTGATGCCAAAACCGAAGCACCTGAGCTGGGAGGAAGCCGCGAGCAATGCGCTCTGCAACTCGACCAGCTACCGCATGCTCGTCAGCCGAAACGGCGCGCGGATGAAACAGGGCGACGTCGTGTTCATCTGGGGCGCGACGGGTGGCATCGGCGGGTACGCCGTGCAGTACGTGCTCAACGGTGGGGGTATTCCGGTCGGTGTCGTGTCCAGTGCCGACAAGGTTGACCTCCTGCACGGCATGGGCTGCGAGCACGTGATCGACCGCAAGGCCGCCGGCTACAAGTTCTGGTCAGACGAAACAACGCAGGACGAAAAGGAATGGCGACGCCTCGGCGCGGACGTACGGGCGCTTGTCGGCGAAGATCCCGAGATCGTTTTTGAGCACCCCGGCCGATCGACGATGGGCGCATCGGTGTTCATCGCGAAGCGGGCCGGCACGATCATCACCTGCGCGGCGACGAGTGGGTACATGATCGAGTACGACAACCGCCATCTTTGGATGAAGCTCAAGCGCATCCTGTCTTCGCACTTCGCGAACTATTCCGAGGCGTACGCGGCCAACAGGCTCGTCGCCCAGGGCAGGATTCAGCCGATGGTCTCCGCGGTTTATGGTCTCGACCAGGTTGGCGATGCGGCATATCAGGTCCACCACAACCTGCACGAAGGCAAGATCGGCGTTCTGTGCCTGGCGCCTGAGGAAGGCATGGGTATCGACGATCCGGAATTCCGGGCCAAGGTGGGGGAGGCGAAGATCAACCACTTCCGCCGCCACGCCGGCGCCGGCCACTGAAGGTTTGCATGGCTCCCGTGTCACAGTTCGACACGGGCGGCTCTGCTTTGGCCATCTGAGCAACGAACTATCCGCGCGAGCTGTGCCCCCCGGTCAGCTCACGGAGGAGTTCCTTTCACGACGAGTTCGGCAATCCCTCCGCAGGTCGGGTCCTCATGACCCGTGAAGGTCAGACGCACCGTGGTGGCGAGCACGTCGAGATCGAACGCCACATCGGGGTCGGGGGTCCCCGGTAGCTCCCGGGTGTCGGTGTAGACGACGGTTCCGTCGGCGTCGAGGACCTGTAGGACGACGCGACCGAACCCGAACGCGCGGCGGAACTCGGGCTGACGGTGGCTTGCGTTCGAGAGCACCTCGATGCGGCGGACCCGGATCCTGGTATCAGCGGTCCAGGTCAGGTCGGTCGTCCCTCCCGGCCCGGGGCCGGCGGAGAACCACGATGTCGAACGGTCACCGTCGAAGGCCAACGCGACGGGGAATTGCGCCGAGAAGACGGTCGAGGCCGACGCCCGTCCGGCACCGGTCAGGTTCGTCACGACCGCCGGTAGCGTGGTCGTCGGTGGCGTGGTCGTCGGCCTTGCAGTGGTGGGTGGTGGCGTCGTGGGAGGTGGTGTGGTGACGGAAAGGGCTGTCGTGGGTGGTGTGGTGGGTGGTGTGGTGGGTGGTGTGGTGGGTGGTGTGGTGGGTGGTGGTGGCGTGGTCGTTGGTCTTGCAGTGGGTGGTGGTGTGGTGGGTGGTGGTGTGGTGACGGGCTGGGCTGTCGTGGGTGCTGTGGTTGGTGGTGGTGTGGTGGGTGGCGGTGGCGTGGTCGTTGGTCTTGCAGTGGGTGGTGGTGTGGTGGGTGGTGCGGTGCTGACGGTTTCCGCTGCAGAGTTTGCGGCCACAACGTCCGGATCGTCGGTGAGGTCGATCCCGGCGCCGTCCTTGGAGGGCGGCGCCGCGTTCCCGATTCCCGTGACCGGGTCGATCGAGTCGAGATCATCGGACTCTGTTTCCCCTCCCCCTACCGGCGGTCGTGACGACGATGGCTGGTCGGGCCATCCTGCGGTCGAAAGGTCGATCGAGGCCCCGTCGTCGGACCCGCGGGAGCCCACGGGCCGCTGGAATCCCAGCCCGGTTTCGGGATCGATGAGATCGAGATCATCGACCGGTGTGTCGCCGGGTCCGATCGCGATGGTCTTGCCGGGGTCGAACCCCGTCCACGGGTCACCCAGGAAGACCGGGGGCCGGGGACTCGCAACCGGATCGAGAAGCGGATTGCCGCACGCGCACTTCACTCGGGGTCGGCCGAGTGAATCGACAAGGACCGCAGTGCCTCCCTGCAGGACGGCCTGGCGCGGCGTGGCCCGGCCGGACCGGAAGCCGTGATTCGTGACGCGGGTGTCGCGGCGAAGGAGGGCCGGGGTGAGCGAAGCGAGATATCCGGGGACGTTCGAGGGCTCAACGCCGAGCACCGAGGACCAGGCGTCGGCCTTGGCCGGATTTGCTGCCAGAAATCCGGCGAGGGCATCCACGTCGCAGGTGCGTTGATTTCGTGTGCCGCCGTACAGACCCGGCGTCGTCCCCGAGAAACGGACAATGCCGGGACTGGGGACGGTCGGCGCCGACGGGTTCGGAACGTCCGCGACCGGGGCCGATGGCGGAGCGGGTTGCGCGACGGTCGCCGGCTGCGTGGTCGGCTCCGTGACCGTCGCGGGCTGTGTGGTCGGCTCCGTGACCGTCGCCGGCTCCGTGACCGGGGCCACCAGCGGGTCAGCAACCGAGACCGAGAACGGATCAGGTCCGGCGCTGGCTGCTGGTTCGAGAAAGACCTCGGCACCGGAGCCGGTGTCGACCATCGGGGTGCCGCCATCGCTGCGGAAGGACAGGACTCCGGCAACGAGAGCGACGATGGCGAGTATCGCTCCGCCGAGTACTAGACGTGTCCGGGAAGAAGTCATGACCTCGGACTGCCTCAGACCTGATCGGGGGCATCGAAGTCGGACCGTCCGCCGAGACCGGCCTTCACGCCTCTGGCTTCGCCGGCCCCCATGCGGATCAACCGGTACGCCGTAGACACTCCGCTGTCATTGGTCATGGATCCGCCGGCTGGGGAGATTGTGCACGACGGGCCGCGCACCGAACCCCAGTTCCACGAACACGTCGTTCCGCCCTTGAAGCCGAGTTGGAGCGTGCCGACTCCCGACCCCACCGGAGCGACGAGTTGCGGGCGCCCATCGGAGTCGAACTTGTAGCCGGCGGCGATCCGGTACTTGCCGGCGCCGTCAGGCGCCAGGTCGACGAACTGCCCGGTCGTCGCCTTGAACTCCAGCCAGTACCAGCCCGTGCCCGCCCCCGAACGGGGTGTGGCGGTCGTGGTAGTCCCACACTCGTCCGGCGCGTCGAGATCATCCACCTGAAGTCGTCCGAGACCCGACATGGCGAACTTCTGAATGGGAGTGGCACAAATCGCCCGCACGGCAACGTCGAAGGCGAGCGTCTTTGGAGCCAGGCGGAACCGACCCTGATCCGACACCCGTAACTCGAACTTGTAGGTGCCCACCTTGCCGATCGCCCTCGTGTACGTCAGGGCCGTCGCCCCGGTGTTGCTCACCCGCTCGATGTTGTTCACGGCCCAACTGATCCGGTACGGCCCCTTTCCGCCTTTGATGCCCGACACACCCCAAGACCCGGGTTTCCCGGCGGCCAGGGATTTCTTTCCCGTCGCGGTCCAGGTGATCCTGTCGACGATCTCGTAGGAGGTGGTGGCGTTCAATACGGTGGTTCCCGAGGTGACCGTCAGCGTAACGGTCACCTTGCTGGGCTTGGTCGGCGTGTAGCTGACCTTGGCCGCCGTGATCGTGGCGGACTTCGCGGGGCCCTTCAGTACCCATTTGTAGGTGGGTGCCGCCGTCCCGGTTCCGAGGAAGATGGGCTCCAGCACAATGGATGTCCCGACCTCGGCAAACCCGTTCTCGATTCCGCTCACCGACAGCGTGAGGTCGCGGATGGGGTCGCCTGCGGGCGGCGGCGGGGGCGGGGGTGGGGGCGGTACGACTACCGCCGGCGTGCCGACGGTGAGGTCGTTGACGGTGAGCTCGGTGCCGTCGCCCGGGATGTTGTCGGCCGCGTTCTTGGCGTCGACAACGACGGTGACCTTCTTCCCGGCGCCGAGATCGAGTTCGATGCCGGTGAAATCCGTAACGCCGTTGATGTTCCTCGTCTCGATCGGCGCGCCGCCGCCGATGCGAATGCTGACCTGGGTCATCGACACCGGGGTCCCGCCAGCCCCTGTGGCAGTGACCTTGAACGGGCGCTTGCCGACGGGGAGCTTGAAACCGGTGGGGTTAGCCGCGGCCGCTTTGGCCTCGGCATCGCTCAGCGTGGTGGTGAGTGTGACCGACTTCGGCGGGTTCTGCTGGCTGATGACGCAGGTGTAGGTCACCGGCGTTTTCGTCTGGTCCACGGAACAGGGCTGCGGGGTGAACTGGGCTCGGGCCGGTGACGAGATGGCAACAACCAGGGTGGCCGGGATGATCGTGATTGCGACGACGTGCGCTATCGCGGTGCGGAGCTTGCGCGTGGACATGGGTGGCCTCCGAGGTTGACTTGGAATGAAACTGTGGATGGAACTGTGCGGATGGTGTGCAAGCGGTGCGTAAGCGGGGCGGGTCCGATCATGGAACACAGTTGGCCGGGCTGAGACCGCGGCCCGGCGCCTCGCACGAAAGCTCCACGCTCGCCTTCGACACCCAACCGATCCCGCTGGCGAAGGCGACGTTGGAGAAGGCCCGGTCGTGGGCCGTACAACCCGTCCCGAACGGGCCGAACTCGATCGCGTCGGCGGTGATGCCCTGGGGGCGGAGGAACTCGTCGGAGTCGATCAGCGTTATCGTGCCGACCAGGCGGTTCTGACCGACCGGTGTCTGGCACTGCCGGGGTCGCGACCGGTCGCCGCCGCCGGAAACCCACACCCGCAGAACGAGCGTGCGAACGGCGCCGGTGGGCAGGAGTTGAACCGAAAAGTCGCCATCGATAGCCCAGAAGACGAATCCGTTCGACTCGCAGTCGGGAGGCGCCTTCGGGCTTCCCGGAACGATTTCACGTGGCGCGTACTCCGAGATGTTTCCGCCGCCGTAGAACGGATCCTGGCTACCGCCGACCCCACCGTGGATGCTCACCTGGATGTGCTGGGATGCGATGGTGGCGCAGTTCGGCGAGAGAAACGGCGCTCCTGCAAACGTCACTTCGGCGTCGAAGCGTTTGAGATCGCGGTATCCGCTGCCCGTAGCGGAGCGCGGAGCACCGATCCGCGTGCCTTTGCACGGGCCGCGGGGTGTCGTGCTTCCCGGAAGCCCGACAATGAGGATGTAATCCTGCTTCACGTCTGTCTGGCTCGACGGGTCGAGCACCAAACTGGCCGACGCGCCGGTGCAGTGCGCGCCGGTGCCGTCGCCGGCGAGCGCATCGCCGCCCGTCGACCGGATCAGGATGGACCTGACCTCGGTTGCGCCGCGGGCCGAGATGGTCACGGGGCCGGCCGGGACGTCGGCGAAGACGTCGGATGAGGTTGTCGTCACGGTCGTCGCTCCGAGGCGCACGGAGATGCCGGCCACCCGGTTCGGCGCGGTCTGCACGCGTACCCGGACAACACCGCTCGACGCCGCCGGGGCGGAAGTGGCGGCGGTCTTGTTCGCGACTCCCGCGGCCGGGCAGGGGGCCGGTGTTCCCGTCGACATCAGCCAGGTCCCGGTGCTCCCCTTGATCGTCGTCCAACGGCCGGTAGCCACCACGGTACCGAATGTGACGGTCGCGGTGCCGCGTGACCTCGTGGTGGTGTTCGGATTGTTTCCCACGTACCAGTTCGTCACCGCCCACTCCGTCCCTTCCATGCGGCCAGACAGGGTGAGTCCGTCGGGGAACCCGACGCTCGCGGTCAGGTCGGGTTGCCCGGTTCCTCCGAAGGTGAGCGGGTAGAGGCGAAGTTCCGACGCGGCGAGCGACGGGTCCGAACGCTTGAGCTTGTCGCTGAAGCAGATCCGCATCTGCCAGACTCCCGTCGGGCTCTGTGCAGCTGACGGCAACGAAGTCAGCGCCCCGGTTACCACCACGCCGGCGAAGACGAGCACCAGTGCCGAGCATCGACCTCGTCGGCCTCCGGTCGGGCGAGGCGCATCGCGAACATGACCCGCGTCGCGAACCGGACCGATCTGCCCGGAGCGACGGACTCCGCTCATCATTCGCCCCCATCGGTGCTGATTCGCACTGGCACCGGTTCAGCCCCACGGTACCGCCACCAGAGTGCTGTCTCGGTGTCAAAGAGCCACACCTCGTCGGCGAGGATCACGACACCGCAACGGATGATCGATCGCGTCATCTCCTGGTCGTCGAGCAGTCCGGACTGATAGTCGATGGCCACCTGTCGACAGGCCCGCGAGGCCGCGTTCAGCGCCGCGATGACGCCATCGGTCGGTGCGGGGTCGACGCCCGAAGGTGTCGGATGAGGCACGTGCAAGGTGTCGTCGCGCATGGAAGCACGTTGCCGCACCGGTGTAAGCGGGCCGCAAGCGCGCTCAGTTTCCACCCGCACTTCCCACAATGGTGACTTGGGTTCCATGCTGGGGCGGGGTGCGCTCGAGTTCACCGCATACGCCGATGCCGCCCAACTACATTCAGACACCATGACGACCTTCGACGAATCCGGGTTCACCACGTTCCGCTTTGAACGGCACGACCGGGTCTTGAAGGTGATCATCGACAATCCGGCCAGCGACATCAATGCTGTTGACAATGAGTTGCACTCGCAGTTCGCGCTTTTGTTCGAACGGCTGCAGCACGAGCGCGACGCCAGGGCGATTCTGCTGACCGGGTCGAAGAAGGCGTTCTGCGCCGGCGGTGACTTCACCTGGTTCCCAACCCTCGACACCGCCGAGAAACTCGACCACCTCCGCCGCGATGCAAAGGCGCTCATCTGGGATCTTCTCGACATCGAGTTGCCGATAGTATGTGCGCTTAATGGCCACGCCATGGGTCTTGGTGCTTCGGTGGCCCTGCTCTGCGACACGATATTCATGGCCGACACCGCTCGAATAGGTGACCCCCACGTGCGGGTGGGTCTCGTGGCCGGCGATGGTGGTGTGGTGATCTGGCCCCTGGCTGTGGGACCTGCGCTTGCGAAACGGTTCCTCATGACCGGTGATCCTGTCGGCGCCGACGAGGCGTTGCGCATGGGTCTCGTCACGCACGTCGTGTCACGGGCTGCGCTCGACGACGCGTCGATGGCGTTTGCTCAGCGTCTCGCCAACGGGGCGACGATGGCCATCAAGTACACGAAGATGTCGGTCAACAAACTCGTAAAGGATGCGCTGAACACCGCGTTCGACTCGTCGATGGGTCACGAGATGATGACGTTCTTCAGCGCCGATCACAAGGAGGCCCTGTCGGCCTTCGCCGAACGACGCGACCCGAAGTTCACCGGCTGTTGACCGGCATCCATGTGCAGCGGTGGTGTCGGCGACGGAGGTCGGATCCATTCGTACCGAGTGCCGAAAATAGTCCGGGTGTTTCGATGGGTCTTTTCGGAGTCACGGGAAGTTTGCGGAAGGCTCGATTTCGGTGAGTCAGGTTCCTTCGTTGTTGAGGGAACGCTCGAGTTCGCGCGTCGCGGATTCCGGTTCAACGCCGATCTCCACGCACATGCGCAAGCAGACAGCCATGTGTCGCAGGGCGGCGGAGCGATCGTGAACGGCGATCTGCGACCGTATGGCGAGCCGATATGCGGCTTCGCACCACGGCTCACACTGCAGCACCCGCTCCGCCACCACGATGGCCTCGTTGGCGCGTGCACCACCAAGAAGGAGCTCACCACATCGGAGCATCGCCCGGACCATCCTGCTGTTGAACCGTCCACGAATGGGATCTGACCATTCGTCGCCCGAAACATCGTCGAGATACTCACCGCGCCACAGGTCAAACGCTTCATGAAGGTGGCCCAACTCGACCGAGGGCGTCGCATCAGCTCGGGCCAGTTCCGCACGGTTGAGAAGGTCCTCGACGTCCCAGGCGTCTACGGTGAGATGCGTGTCGCCGCCGAGCCGCAGCATCCCGCGTTCCTGGCGTAGATACCACGGAGAGGCACCTTTGAGCCGATCGGGTTCGAGGATGGCCTGCAGGTACGACAACGTCATGCGGAGATTCGATGACACGGTGGTCTCGTCACGTTCGGGCCACATCAGCGTGCCGAGGCGGTTGCGTCGGATTTCGCGATGGGCGACCAGCGTGCAGAGAAGTTGACGAACGCGTTCCCGACCGAGACCCTCACTCGTCACCGCGACGCCGCCACGGAACACGCGTATAGGTCCGAAAACCTCAATGCGGACATTGTGAGGAGGTGGGAGGACCAGCCCGGCACTCACGGACTCAACTTCCTTCGCCAGGTTCGGCTCGGCGCTCGCCGTGAGCAATTGCAGAGCGTCCCGCACAGAACTCGGAACCACGCCGCTTAGACCCTCCAGGGCTACGCGCCCGAGCGGGTTTCCACGTTGGTGGGCGCGGGCGGCCAGTTCCAAGGCGGCGGTGAGCGGCATGGCACAAAGGAGCGCGCGCGCGTCGTCGAGGAGACGAAGATCGAAATCGTCCGTTGTCGTTGCACGGCCTGAAACTGGGGATTTTCTCACTGCCTCAGGTTTCGACAGCCTCCAGGATCGCAGCGCTCTGCAGAGGTCGAGGATGTGCTGCCGTGATGCTCCGCTGCCCCGGACCTCGAGCATGTCACGACAGCGTGCATCGAGCAGATACGGAACAGCGGGAAACCAGAAGATCGCCTTTCCGGCACCTGAGGGGCCAAGCTCCCGTCCGGCCAGACCCGTTTGCAGAGCGACGATCGCTGCGGGTGTATCGCCCCGGGCGAACGCAACCGTGGCGGTGGCCACTGCGAGCATCCCGGCGAGGAGGTCGGGCACGCCTCCAGGTGGCGCGAGGTTTCGCAGCGAGGTCAGGTGGGTCTCGGCCTCGCCCAATTGGCCGAGGTGAGCGGCCCGGATGGCGCCGAAAGCAAATGCCGGTGATTGCTCGGCAATCGAGAACCGCGGCCCGATATCGCTGAGTTCGAACGCCAACGCGTCGTCCAACCGACCACACGCCCACGCAACGACCCCCGGCGCAAGAATCGCCCATCCACTCGCCGCAGCCGGCTCAACCAACCGTCCGGCCTCGGCCGCCTCGGCCGCATGCTTCGCTGTGACCGCTGATGCGCAACCGTCCACGAGATCGGCCTGAACGTGGTGCAGTCCGGGGAAGTGACGCAGGCGTGGCTCCAACAGGTTTGTGTTCAGCCGGCCAGCCAACGTTCTCAAGGTATCCGTGTCTCCGCCCATGTCCGCGAGGATCGCGAGATTGGTCAGAAGGCCTTCGCCGGGCCGACCGGCGAGGTCCGGGTAGATGCGCCGGTCGATGACGCGAACTTCCTCGGGATCCCCACGAAGCCACGCTGACCAGAGCATTCGCACGTCGGCCACGACGGCCTGCTTTATGTCACCGCGCGCCCGGAACATCTCGACGGCTCTCGTGAACGCCGTCCACGCGTCGTCGGACCAGGGATTGGAGCTGCGGGAAATGTAGGCATCGAGGTAGACGACCTCCGGACGATCCGCAAGTGAGGGGTGGACGAGACTCCGCCAGCGCGCGACGACGTCGGGCAACGGAGGATGGCGCTGGTCGTTGCAGGCCTCGAACAGTACAGGCAGGGCAGAATCCCAGTCCTGGGTGGCCGCCAGGAGCTCGAACGCTGAGCCGTGTTCGGCGCGTGCGCGCAAGGCCTCCGCAACGCGCCGCCGGGAATCTTCGAGCTCGCCAGGATCGAGGCGGGCACGTACCACCTCGCCCCATAAGGCGTGCGGGCGAAGACCGCCGGCACCGTCAGCGACGGACAGCGGAAGCGTTGCGAGTTTCGCCACATCGGGGGTGTGGCCGGCTGCTGCAGCACACAGATCGGCGTCACCGCCTCCGACGGCGGCTATGAGCATGAACGCACGTCTGTCGGTCGGCGGAAGCGGGGCAAGTACCTCCTCCCAGAGAAACTCGTGGTCCGTCGCCGCACCGAACGAGGCCCGAAGCTCGGCCAGGGCCGGCCAGCCGGCCGTGCCGTCGAGGATCGTTGGTGCCACGTTGCGCATCCGGGCGAACGCGACCGACTCGTCGTCGCTGAAACGGATGTCGGTTTCCCCCAGAGAAATTGCCCGCTTCTGCGAGAGGAGCCGGGCTCGCGGGACCGACGGAAGGCGACGTCCGGCGAGTACGAGGTGGCCATTTTCCGGGAGTGTGTCGAGGAGTTGCGTGAGAACCGTGGCCCCGGATTCGGGGTCGAGGTGGTGCGCGTCGTCGAGAACGAGACAGACCGGCAGCGGAGTCAGGTCCCATATGGCGTCACAAACGTCAACAATGGTGACCGGCCGCCGGGCGTCGACGGGCCGGCCAAGGGAGCGGAGCAGGGATTCGGCGAGTTTGGACTCGGAGGAGTCCGCCGGCTCCAGGGACAACCAGACATCGCGACCCCGCGGGTCGAGCCTGTTCTCCTCCAGGGCCTGCGCCAGAAGCGTGGTCTTGCCGATTCCTGCGCCGGCTTCGATCGCGACGAGCCGGAAGTCCCAGCGGCAAGCGAGCACCTGGAGGAGGCGTGGCCGAACGAACGTCCACGGGGACCGCGGTGGAGGCACGTATCTGAACGGCAGCGACACGACATCTATCTTGGTCGTCGCGCCCCCATCGCCGCCACTGACACGTCAGTTTGTCTGTCCGGTGGCGCGGACGTCTCGAGGACGTGGATATCGGTGGCCATTTCGGATCGGACGTTGCGACTCCGGATCGACGCAACATTCCGCTTACGTTTCGCTTACGGGGCTCTGGAATCGTGCGGTGATCTGTTGCGCGTGTCCTTCGGAGGTCCGACCATGTCCCGAAATCAAGCAGTATCCGCATCCTCTCAGCCTGACGACCGGCTGAAGCGGCGCGGCCCTTTAGCTTCTCGAGTGCGGACCGCTCTCGGCTCGGTGTCGGCCGTCGCGCTCGTTGCATTCGCGCTCGTCGCTCTAGGGTTCGCGGCCCCGCCCGCCCACGCGGCGTCGATCACGGTCAACACCGCCGTGGACGCGGCGGTGGATGGACTGTGTTCGCTACGCGAAGCAGTGCGCGCCGCAAACACCGACTTGGCCGTGGATGCATGCCCGGCAGGTAGTGGAACTGACACCGTGATTGTTCCCGCCGGGACGTACGTCCTCACCGTTGTCGGGGCGGGCGAAAACGCTTCGATCACCGGCGACCTCGACCTGACCAGCAACGTCATCATCCGGGGTGCCGGGTCGGCAAGTACCATCATCGATGGAAACCACACCGACCGTGTGTTTCACATTCTCGGGGGTTCTGTCGAGATCAACGACCTCACGGTACAAAATGGGACTCTCGGCGCTGACTCGGGCGGTGGTATAGCCCAGCACGGCGGCGTCGGCACACTGAACCGACTGGTGGTGGCAGCGAACACGGTCGGCTTCAACAGCGGCGGAATCGACGTGTGCGGTGGAACGTCGCTGACCGTGAACGACTCGGTGATCGCGCTCAACACCGCCCCGGTTGGCGGCGGATCCACGGGGCGGGGCGGAGGAATTGGTATCTGCGAAACGGGCCATCTCTTCCTGAACGGCAGTGTTGTCCGCAGTAACACGGCGGCCAGCCACGGCGGAGGATTGGCGCAGCACATCTCGCCGTCGACCGTTGTGATCAGGACCAGCACCATCACCGACAACCGTTCGGGAACGGTGGGCGGCGGCATCGAGAGCTTCTCGACCCTCACGGTCGACAGCAGCACGATCAGCAACAACTTCTCGGCCGGGCAGACCGGAGGCGGCGTCATCCACACCGCCGGCACCTTCAGCCTCACGAACAGCACCGTCAGCGGCAATACGACCAATGGGGGCGGTGGTGCTCTGGACCTGGCCGCTTCCGGGGGTGTGGCCGTGCTCGATGCGGTCACGATCACCAACAACACCGCCGACCTCGACAGCGACGGACCGGAAGCACCATTCGTTCCACCATTCATTGTCCCAGCCATCGGCGGCGGCATCTTGAACCGCGCTCCCAGCGGAACGGCTGCCGTCACCGTACGGAACTCGATCATCGCCGGTAACCGTCCTTTGCTGACCGCAGAGTGCGCACAATGGCCTCAGCCGCCGGCAGGACCCCCGCCGACCGCGCCGTTAGTCGTGACATCGCTGGGCGGCAACGTGTTCGGAAACTCCGACTGCGCCGCCGCCAACGCGACCGACGTGGTCGGTGCCCCGAACCTCGTCGCGCTGGCGGCCAATGCGCCGGGAACAACGCCGACCCACGCGCTGTGCTCCGGCGTCGCAGCACCCGACGCGTCCTGTGGAGGCGCCAGTCCGGCGCTCGGCTTCGTCGCAACCGCATGCCTCGCGGTGGATCAGCGTGGTGTGGCACGCCCACAGGGTGACACCCCGAAGTGCGACTCCGGCGCGTTTGAGAGCCCTCTCAGCATCGCACCGTTACCCACGGCCTGCCCGGCCGGCAGCTACAGCGCCACCGGCAATACGCCGTGCACCCTGGCCCCCGTAGGTAGTTTTGCGGCGGGGTCGGGTAACACGTCTGCCTCGCCGTGTTTGCCTGGGGCGTACAGTGACGTGTTGGGTGCTGCTTCGTGTACGCCGGCTCCCGCCGGGAGTTTCGTGGCTGTGGGTGGGAGTTCCTCAGCCACCCTGTGTTTGCCTGGGACGTTCAGTATGGCTGCGGGTGCGGTTGCGTGCACCCTGGCCCCGGTCGGTAGTTTTGCGGCGGGGTCGGGTAATACGTCTGCCTCGCCGTGTTTGCCTGGGGCGTACAGTGACGTGTTGGGTGCTGCTTCGTGTACCCCGGCACCTGCCGGGAGTTTCGTGGCTGTGGGTGGGAGTTCCTCAGCCACCCTGTGTTTGCCTGGGACGTTCAGTGCGGCTGGTGCTGCGGCGTGCACCTCCGCTCCTGCCGGTAGTTTTGCGGCGGGGTCGGGTAACACTGCTGCGACGCTGTGTCCTGCTGGGACGTTCAGTGCGGCGGCGGGTGCTGTCGCGTGTACGTCGGCTCCTGTGGGGAGTTTTGCGGCGGGGATGGGTAACACAACAGCGACGCCATGCTTGCCTGGGGCGTACAGCGACGTGATGGGTGCTGCTGCGTGTACGCCATCTCCTGCCGGGAGTTTCGTGGCTGT
>JANMZO010000007.1:0-1952 GCA_031383405.1 Acidimicrobiia bacterium
CCGCGGCCGTTACCTCGTGCGAGTCGGAGGGTAGGACTTGGCTAGCCCAAAATCGCGAATGCGCGGGAAAACCCGCTCCCAGCGCCGAAAATCCCGCATGCTCGGCCGATAGGTCAACCAACTCGGTCCCGGGTTCCCGGACGCGTTAAGGTTCCTTGCATGCTCGTAGACGGTGGAATCGGATTTGACTGGACCCGTTCAGGCGAAGGCGCACGCCAAGCCGAACTCGACGGCTACGACGGGGCGTGGGCGGCCGAGACCAGTCATGACCCGTTCACGCTGTTGACGATGGCCGCCACGACAACGGAGAAGATCCAGCTCGGGACGAGCATTGCCGTCGCTTTCGCTCGCAACCCCATGACAACGGCGGTGCAGGCCAATGACATCCACTGGCTGTCGAAAGGCCGCATGGTGCTGGGCCTCGGCTCGCAGATCAAGCCGCACATCGAGAAGCGGTTCTCGATGCCGTGGAGTTCCCCGGCCGCCCGTATGCGCGAGTTCGTGCTCGCCATGCAGGCCATCTGGGACTGCTGGAACAACGGCACCAAACTCGCTTTCCGGGGCGAGTTCTACACCCACACGTTGATGTCGCCGTTTTTCAACCCCGGGCCCAATCCCTACGGCACGCCGAAAGTGTTCCTGGCCGGGGTCGGCGAACTTATGACCCAGGTCGCCGGTGAGGTTTGCGACGGGTTCCTGGCTCACGGGTTCACCACGGAGCGTTACCTGAAGGAAACCACGATTCCGGCTCTCGAGACCGGAATGACGAAAACCGGCCGCAGTCGGAGCACCTTCCAGATCAGTCTCCCGGCCTTTGTGGTCAGCGGGCGCGACGAAAAAGAGTTGGAAGCGGCAAAGGCCGGCACAAAAGCTCAGATCGCGTTCTACGGATCGACGCCGGCGTACCGGGGTGTCCTGGAAATGCACGGCTGGGGTTCGTTGCAGGATCAGCTCAACGGGCTCTCGAAGGAGGGCAAGTGGAAGGAAATGGGCGAAGCACTGGACGACGAGGTACTGAATGCCTTCGCCGTCGCGGGCGAGCCTGATCACGTGGGACCCGAACTGCTTCGCCGCTACGGCGGTGCAGTTGACCGGCTTTCGATCTACGCCCCCTATGCAATGGCCGACGAAGTCACCCGAACCATCGTCGAGGGGTTGCGTTCGTAGCTCTTCGAAGGCCCCGCTCCAAGCGATCACGGCCGCCGTATTGTCGTCCGGTTGCGTCCGCGGCGGCCCTGACCGATGCCGTCGCAGTGACCGTCGCGTCAGGAAGGCGCAGGCAACCGGAGGTGCCGATCAATTTCTGTTGAGGTTGGCTCGCTTTCGGGTCACGGGTAATAGCGGAAGGCGTCGAAGGTGACCGTTGCGTTGTTATCAATCCCGATACCGGAGTAGGTGTGGGTGGCGTTTTTGAAGGTGGTCGTTTCACCCGCCGTGAGGGTGTAGGTCATCTTCAGGACTCCGTCGAGATACATTTTGAGGACGCCGGTTGACGGAGACTCGAATCGCACGACCGCCGAAGCTGGGGCGGTCGCCATCCCACCGGGATAGAGGCCGGTGACCGACTGGAGCTTGACCCACGATCCACCCGTGCGTTTCCACAGCTCCAAGCTTCCGTTGAGCGCAGACGTCCAGCTGAAAGTCAGCGTGTCATTGGCGTTGGAGTTGGCGTTGATGAGGACGTAAGCGTCGAAGCTCGTGCTGCCGTTGCGGTAGATCGTCGCCTCCACCGATCCGTTACTGGAACCGGCCGGAATTATCAGAGCCGAGTCAGTCTTGGCGTTGGAGATGGCCTGGTTACCCTGGATCTTCCACGTTCCGGCCAATTGATTCCAGATTTTTGCGCCGGTGTCGGTCGAAGTGTTGTCGAGATTTGAGCCGTTCGAACCCGTGAACTCCTCCGTGATGGACGGCAGGGGCACCGTCGTAGTCGTCGTCGGCGGCACCGTCGT
>JANMZO010000045.1:0-51574 GCA_031383405.1 Acidimicrobiia bacterium
CGCTCGGGGGTCGAAGTCGACATCCTCATCGAACGCCCCGACGGCAGCGTGGTGGGTATCGAAGTGAAGTCCGCCCGAACTGTCAACCCACACGACGCCCGCGGCCTGACGTTCCTCCGAGATCGCCTCGGCGATCGGTTCGGCTGCGGTGTCCTTTTCCACACGGGTCCGCTCACCGCACGCCTCAGCGAGCGGGTGTGGGCAGTCCCGGTCGCCGCCCTTTGGGACGGGGTCTCCTCCATCGCCCCCAGCACGGAGTAACTGAGGCGCATGACCCTTCGAGTGCTGCGCTGCGTGAGTCGACGGGCCTTGCTTCACGGGTGGTGTCGTCGGGTTCGGGGGTGGCTGTGGAGATCGCCAATCTCCCGTTGAGAGTCGTGACGAAACGGCGAATCGATCGGGCCGCGGCTGTTGGCGTGATTTGGTCGCATGTCGTGGAGGAGGGCCGACCTGATCGTGGTCGGGCCGTTTTGGTCGTGACCGAATTCTTGTCGCCGGCGGTGCTTCAGGCCTGTCGATCGCTGGGTCTAAACGCGGCTGACGCTTCGGGGAACGTCTCCTTGGCATGGGACGGTCTCGTTGCGTTCGTGTCCGGCAGACCTCGCGTATCGCGTCCGTCCGAGCGTCTCGGTTGGACAGCGGCGGCGGTGCACGTGGGGTTTCTTGCGTTGGTCGATCCACAGCTGCTGAATGGTTCATACCGGGCGATCTCAACATCGGCTGATGTCAGTTTGGGATCGGTCGGTCCAGAGTTGGAGTGGCTCCACGAGCGAGGGTACGTTTCCGCATCGAAAACCGAGCGAGTCGTGAAACGCCCGGCGGACCTCCTCGATGAATGCACGGTCGCCTACGCGGCGCGTGTTCGTCCTCGTCTCAACTCGCAACGATTCGCGTGGCCGATGGAGCCGCCAAAATGGTGGACGACCGTCGATGTCTCGCCGGCGTGTTGGTCCGGAGAGGTCGGGGCCGCCCTTCTCCATGCTGAGCTGCGGCCTGTCGGCGCAAACCTCTACGTCGCTTCGACATCGCGAGTCGAAACGGTTCGACGTCTCGTCAAGCGTTGCCGCCTCGTTCCCGACCCGAATGGCTCCGTGGAGATCCTTGACCAATTCTGGAATCTTGAGGGGAATTCGAAGAAGTCAGTCGCTCCTTGGCCGTTGGTCTATGCCGACCTCGTGCGCGGAATCGATCCCCGTCTTTCCGAAGCCGCAATAGCAATCCGTGGCGAATACTTATGACTCTGTTCGTTGAGGCTGCTCGCAACACGACCTGCCTTTCCAGGAACGTGGCCTGCGGATGACTCTCGATTCGTCCGATATCGAGGTTCTTCACCTTCTCGCGGAGGTTTGCCGGTCGGCTTTGACATGCGGACCACCGCCTCGCCCTCGACCCTCGCGACGCTGCGAGCAATAGCGTCCTCCGGCATCCTCGCCGACATGCCCGGGAGCTTCGACGACGACGGGTCCCTGGCTCGGCTCCATGCGCAATTCCAAGCTGGCCGGAACGCGGAATCACCTTCGGGAAAGTGATTCGCAGTGTCGCTTATTGATAGGCGCGCATAGTGGAACGTTTTGACTCGTGGCCAGCCGACTGGACGGACATTTGTCATAACCCTTCGGCCAACCATCGTGCGTGCCGTAAAGCATTTGTACAGCGAACTGGTTGGTACTGGCCGGACGGGTTGATACTGTGCGAATAGGCAGGTCGGCTCTGAGCTGCCTATTTGATACAAATCGATACCAGTCGGACGGTTCTTTTGACCCAGTCGAGGTATTTTCAGGAAAAAGAGTTGCCGCATCCACAGGTGCGCTGGGCGTTGGGGTTGTCGACGGCGAAGCCGCCGCCCTGAAGCGCGTCTTTGTAGTCGAGCGTGGCGCCCTTGAGCATCCCGGCCGAGGCGGGGTCGGTGACAACCTTGATGGTGCCGTATTCCTTGACGATGTCGTCGTCCGCAATGTCGCCATCGAAGAACATCTCGTACGAAAATCCCGAACATCCACCGGGCCGCACCGCTACGCGCAGGGCCAGCGATGCATCGCCTTCGGCCTCAATGAGGACCGCAACCTTGGCCGCGGCAGCGGCCGTGAGAACAATCGTCTCGGACTTGCGGCTCAGACCGATCTTGACGGTGGTGGGGGCTTCAGAAACGCTCATCGTTGTACTCCTGCGTTGGTCGACATCCATGCAAACACTACCCGGATTGTCAACATTCCCGGTATCGTGCCCAATTTTGTTGGTCTTAGCCCGGTTGACCATCGTAAACTTGACCCATGAGCCCAAGCGTCGAGCAGGTCACCGGCATGTTGCGCGGGGTGATCGACCCGGAGCTCAACGTAGACATCGTGGAGTTGGGTATGGTCCAGCGGGTCGACGTGACCGACGCCGGCTTTGTCGATGTCGTCATCGCCCTCACGATCGCAGGGTGTCCGTTGCGCGTACAGATCCGCGACGACGCCGTCGCCCGCATCCGCTCGCTCCCCGGGGTGACCGACGTGCACGTGAGCTTCGGCGAACTCAACGCCGAGCAGCGGAGCCAGGTCATGCAACGGGCCCGCTGGAAAGCCCGGGAGAAAGCTCCTGATACCGAGATCACCTCGACGACCCGGATTATCGCGGTCGCGTCGGGCAAGGGCGGGGTCGGCAAATCGTCGGTCACCTGCAACCTCGCAGCGGCGTTGGCGGCACGTGGGTTCACCGTTGGCGTGCTCGATGCTGACATTTGGGGCTTCAGCGTCCCCCGAATGCTCGGAGTCGAGAGTCGCCTCGGGGGGTCCGACGGAAAGATCTCGCCGGCGGAGCGCATCATTCCCGGGTACAACGGCCGGCCCGACGGTCTGCTCAAAATCGTGTCCATGGGCCTGGTGGTCGACGACGAGGACAAAGCAATCATGTGGCGCGGCCTGATGCTGGCCAAAGCGGTCGAGGAATTCCTCACCAAGGTCCGATGGGGCGAACTTGACTACCTGCTCATTGATATGCCGCCGGGAACCGGCGACGTGCAGATGGCCTTGTCACGGCTGCTTCCACGGGCCGAGTTGCTCGTCGTCACCACGCCCGCGCTGGCCGCCCAAAAGGTTGCGATGCGCGTCGTCGACATGGCTCGGCGAAGCTACCTGCGAGTCGGCGGTGTCGTGGAGAACATGTCGGCGTTCATCGATCCGAGCGGCCAGTCGCACGCATTGTTTGGCGCTGGCGGTGGTCAGCGTTTGGCCGACGACGCGGAGATTCCACTCGTCGCCAAGATTCCAATTGAGGCAGCCGTGTCGACCGGTGGCGATGAGGGCGACCCGATTTTCCTGGTCGCACCCGACGGACCCGCCGGGCGGGCCTTCGGTGATCTGGCCGAGCAGGTCGTCACCACGCTGTTCCCTCCGATCGACATGGCGGGTTGCTCGGCCCGACTGCTCAAGGCCCTCGAAAACGTCTGACCTCGGCGTCAGGAGAATTACCGTCGCATCGGCGCGTCGTGGGCCAACGAGCTGCGGACGAAGCGGCTGACGACGGCCGTGGGGACCGCGACGGCCAATAACGCCCCGAGCACCGACAAAATGCTGAACGGGTATCCGGCGCCGACGCCGAGCAAGCCCGCCCACACGAGGCGCCATGCGACAATCACCCCGGCCAACCAACCGACCGTTACCGCAGGGATAAGCATGTGGAGGCATTCCGAAACCGCCAGTCGACGAATCTCCGGGGCTGACATGCCGAGTGAGCGAAGCACCGCCCAGTCCTTCCGGCGTTCGGTGAAGCTGTGAAGGAACAGCACGCTCAGCACGCCGATGACCAGCAATCCTCCGAGCCACGACAACCAACGCAGCGAGCGGCGAACCAGCAAACCGTCCAGGTTCCGTTCGTCGAGGGGATCGTCGATCGACCGGTAAGTGACGTCAGGACCCATGAGGGCCTTGTGCACCGCCGCCCGGTCGTTCGCCGACGTCGGGTTGGCTGGGGAAATGAGCACCCCGTCTGCGCTGGGCTCCGCACCGCGCAGCGCACCGGCCGTGGACGGACCCACCAGTACCCCGCCCAGCGTTCCGGTGCTTCTGGCCATACCAACGACGGTGACGCTTAGCGTCCTTCCGGTGCGGAGGTCGAGCAGGAACAGGGTTTCGTCGATCGAGACGCGTCGGAGGCGGGTCGACCCGTCGACGAACAGGTTCTGGTCGACAATGGCCGTGCCCTGTTCGCTGATCAGCCTCTTGAAGGCATCGGAGTCGGAGGCCATGCCTTTCGAGCGCTTCGACAGGAATGTCGGTTGGCGGCTGAGGTACTCACGCGTTACCCCGAGCCCGTCAACGCGTACGTTTCGACCATCATTGCCACGGACCTCGAAGTTGAACAAGGCCACAGGCGCACCGACGGCCGACGTTCCGAGCGACTGAATGAGCCGAGAATTATTCGTCGGTTGGGCCGTCTGGGCAACGTATTGCCAGCCACCCTTCGAAGCCTGGGCGCGCGTCGACGCCTCGGAGACGAGACCGGCATGCAGGAACCCCACCACCGTGAGAGCCATCACCAACGACGTTGCCGCAGCCCGGACGAGACGATCGCGATGAGCCCCGAATCCGGGCTGGGCGTCGGCGAGTGTCTTTGCGGCGCGCCTGGCCCCCGCGCTTGATTTCTTGTCGGCTGAGACATTCAGATGAGCCGGAAGGAGAGCCTGAAGGGCCGAACCCAGCACCACGAAGAAGAGGGCGTAGCTCACCCAGGTCCCTGTGCCGGTGTGACGGAACCAGAGCGATGAGGTGGACGGTAGAACGGCGAGAGCGATCAACCCGGCGGCCATGACCACGATCCGACGCGGGCGGGTTAGGAGCGTCGGAAGGGTTCGGAGCGAGAGCGCCAACTCACGCCAGGCGTACGAGGCTGTTGTCACCAACACAAGCAGACCCAGCAGGAACGCGAACGACCCACGGTCGTGAGTGCTTCGCCAGCAGAGAAACAGGCCGACCAGGGCCCCCGCTCCAAGTGCTGCAAGTGTCTGCGGAACCCGCTCCGAACGGTCCGACCCCCGAAGGTTCCGTACCGTGCCATGAACCGTACCCTGGGTCGTGGCGAACAGCGAAAGGGCTATCGCCACGCAGGTGAGCACGAACCCGCTGGCCATACCGATCAGTATGGACGCGGGCTTGGGTACCGACGACGCCGTGGCGACGCCCGCCATTCCAAACGAACGGTGGAGGACCAAGGTGGCCGCGACGACTCCGCCGCCAGTTCCGACCAACGATCCGACGATGGCGTAGATCCACCCTTCGAGCCCGAACGCCGACACGGCATCGCGGCGACGCAGACCGACCGAACGCAGGGCTCCGATTTCGGCGTTGCGAATTGCGGCAAGGCTGAAGAACAGAGCCAGCAGCAGGACTCCGGCTCCGAGGCCGAGCAACCACACCGTCGTGCGCAGGAGGCGACCGAGCGGTTGGGTGCGGGCGGAGGCTTTTGCCAGGATCTGCGTTTTCACGCTGTCTATGAACACGTTCACGGTGGGTTGCGCCTGGCCGTCGGGCGCATCGACCGCAGCCACACCCGAGAACGTGCGTTCCAGATGCTCCACGACCGCATCCGTCGACTTTGAGCCATCACGATTGGAGATCGCAATCACATACCGCAGGGGCGGTGGCGAGCTCATCGTGGTTAACGTGCCCACCGGGACGATGGCCACCCGTGAGATATCGGCGCCATCGAGTGGCAGTACGCCGAACCCACGACGCGGGAGAACGGCTTCGACCCGGAGCTGCTGCTCGTCCCCGCCTGGACCCATCATGGCGACGGTCGATCCGGCTCCCACCCGAAGCGCCTCAGCGGCGTAGGGTCCCAGGAAAACGCGTCCCGGGCCGGGATTGGTCCGGCCGGCCAGTCCGGTGGCCAACGGGTCGATCCCGAAGCGTCGTGCCGCGTCGACGTCCAGCTCAATCACGTGGACGCTGCGCTCAAGAAGTGGACGCACCGCGGTTCCGTCGGACGGAGTCCCGCTCGACCCACCACCTCCGGCACGAAAGACCATGTCCGCGGATACCAGGCCGAGCTGACCCCGCACGAGCAGCGAGAGATCGTTGACGGTGTCAGACTTTGCCGCGAGCGCCTCGTTGAGCCGAGACTGAGCCTCTAAGCGGTCAGCCGGGCTCGTCGCCTCCACCAGCTCATCGACCGATCCGAAGGTCGTGTCGACGGCCGTGCGCGACGATCGGACGATCGAATCGGAAAGCGACGTGGTGAGGGTCAGCAACGTCGTAATCACCGCGACGCAGACCACGATGAACCACGATTCCTGAGGACGTCGTTTCATGCGGCGAATAGTCAACTTGCGAAGCACCGGGTTGGTGCCGAGCGTCCACAGTGCCGGCAACGACCACACGCCGATGAGTAGCAACCGACCGACACCATCGACACCGGGATGCGACCAGGCGGCCCAGACGCTGAGGAGTGCCAGGTCAACGAGAAGAACCGTCCGCAGGCTGGACCGAAACGGAGATTCGTCGAGAACGTGTTCGGGCTCGGTAGGACCTTGTGCAGGTAGCTGGTCCGTCACCACTGTCCCGAGTCAACGTTCAGCGACGCAAACGCGCGCTGAGCCCGCCCTGATGGGGTGGGTCGGGCCCGAGAGGTCGTTATAGTTCGGCCCGGGTCTCGTCGGACGCTCCGGGTCACGACGGGACCCGCTCATTCACGCGACGAATCTCACCGGAGGAGAGCTCTATAACGCGATGGGCGAGTCGCGCCAGGGCCGGGTCATGTGTCACCATCACGATGGTCAGACCGGAATGATTCAACTCGCGGAACACCTGAAGCACCTGATCGGCGGTGGCGTCGTCGAGGTTGCCGGTCGGCTCGTCGGCCCAAAGGACTTTGGGTTCTCCGACGAAGGCGCGTGCTATGGCAATCCGCTGCTGCTCACCTCCCGACAATTCGTCCGGCTGGAAATCGGCGCGGTCGCTCAAACCCACCAGTTCAAGCGCCGCACGTGCTTCGTCGACCGACCGGTCCTGGGGCCAATCGTTCAGCATGAGCGGCAGTTCGACATTCTCAAGCGCAGTGAGCGATGGAACCAGGTTGTAGCTCTGGAAGGCAAACCCCATGGCCGCCGAACGGTGCCGACTGCGCTCACCGTCGGTCAGATTGTGCAGTTCGAAGCCGTCGACCACAACCGAACCGGCGGTGAGATCATCAAGTCCGGCCAAGCAGTGCAGCAGGGTCGTCTTACCCGAACCGCTAGGTCCGGTGATTGCGACAAACTCACCCCGGTGGATCGCGAGGTCGATGTCGTGGAGCACCACAATGTTGCGGGAACCCTTTCGAAACGTCCTTCCCAGGCCGGTGGCCTCAATGATCACGGGAGTACTTGCATCGATCGCAGGTGCCGGGCTCGCCCACGGTCCCGTGGAGAAACGCTGGTTCGACTCGGTCGGGAATGAAGGGTGGCGACCGGACCCACCGGTCATCTCGATCGTGGCCTCAATCGGTGTGACCGGAGACGGTGACCGTTCCGGTGTCGACTCTGCCGGGGCGAGTGTTCGAAGCCACGAGAGCACCGATGCCGCGTCGGCCGCGTCGGGTGCCATGCCCGCGAGCGTCGGCGCATCGCCGGAGACCGCTCCCTCGGCCAGTTGATCAGCCATTTGATCGGCCACTACCGGTTCGGCCACTACCGGTTCGGCAACTACAGGTTCGGCAACTACAGGGCGTTCCAGGACCGGCGGTTGAGGGTCGGGTCCCGAAGGGAGCGGCCGGTCCATCGATGCATCGAAGCCCGAATTGATCGTCGGTACGGCACTCTCGACGGGTTCGCCGCGCCAGGTTCCACTCACCTGAGCCGACGGTTCCGGCTCAACACCGGAAACGGTCAACGGCGGGGAGGGGATCACTTCGGGGGGCTCCGGGGCTCGGGCTGGAGGCTGATTGCCCATCGAAGCCAACCACCATGGGATCGAATCCGAATCCGAATCCGAATCCGAGGCAGTCGGTTTCCTCGACGCCGGCTCCCCTTCCGGCATCCATGCGGCGGCCGGCCACGCTTCGTCGCGGACCGCAGACTCCACCTCGGCAAATCGGGTCAGCGTCCCATCCGAAGCGAAACCAGCCTCTGGGGGATCACCGACCGTCGTCGGATCCGTGATGTCCGGCGCGTCCGCGATGTCCGGTGCATCCGTCATATCCGGCGCCGTTGCGTCCGAGTCACCCGTTGAGTGCGGCTCACTCCGTGACTCCGACTCGTCTGGCGTGTGGTTCGAGATCGGTTCGGGAACAAGTTCGTCGTCGGAATCGACGACCGCATATCCCCGGGCGAGGGCTTGCGCCCGTGTCAAGGGAACAACCATGGCGACACCATTGACGAACACCGATGTTTGCGGCGCAAGGTCATTGGCCGGTGCTTCAAGGGCGGGCCAGTCATTCACTGAGGGAGGATTCGCTGGTTCATCTTCGGCGGTTGGAAACAGGGCGCGAACCGCAGGATCGTCGTGCCAGGCCGGCTCATCAAAACCACCGTGCTCATCCGATGATGATAGTTCCGCGCCATCGGGAAACGAGCCAACACCGTCCGGCCGATCGTGAAAGCGATCCACCGTGGCTTCAGAAAGGTTTTCGTCCTCGAACCAGGGAGGGGGAGCGTCGGACGATGGCACAGGGTCTCATCGGTCGTTGATCATTGATGCTTGATCACATCACTGTAAAGAAGTTCACAATTCCAGAGTGTTCGTCACGCTGCGCGCGAGCGGGACCCGGTCGGGTCACGGTTCGAGCATCGACTGGAGCGTCTTGATGGTCGGAAAAATGATGGGAAACGCTCCGTCCTCAAAACGCTGCAACGCGTCGGCCGGACGTAACCATTCCGCGTGGACCAACTCGCCGTCATCGGGAGACGCATCATGTGACGAAGGAACCGACGCTACGAAAAATCGAGCGTCGAAGCGCCGGGGTGGGCCGATCGGGGTGATCCAGCGGCTCCAATACGTGAGGTCGCGGGCGTGAATGACAAGATCCTCCCCCTCGAGCAGCTCCTCAAACGAACATGAGCCGCTGTTCATTTGGTTTCGCAGTCCGACAAAGCGCTCGCGGGTTGCATCGTCGTCGAAGTCGACCCACGGGCCGTGACGGTGACGGGCCAGCAGGAGACCAGCTTCCTCGAAGGCCTCCCGTATCGCGGCCACGATATAGGCGTCGTGGCCAAGCGGATCGTCGACCGGAAACTCGGCTCCCGCTGCGGGCCTTTCGTGGTGAACAAAACGGGCGGTGTTCGCCGCCACGTCACCGTCGGCCGCGTCGACCGCACCTCCGGGGAACACGTAGTGACCTCCGACAAACACGGCGTTCGGGCTACGACGCATCATCAGCACTTCTCGCCCGTTGGTACCGGTTCGCTGGAGCACGACCGTTGCCGCCGGTCGAATGGGTACGGAATCGGAGGAGGACGACGTGGGCACCGCTCAACATTGCCACGGGCCGGTCGATGACAGCGCACAGCAGGTCGGCTCCTGGGAGCGGCGCGATTTCGGCTGGATTGCGAACTACCGTTGAACCGTGCCCACCGATTCCGACGCCTGGACACCCGATGCCGCCGACTGGTTGTCGGAGGGCGTGCAGGCGGGATCGGTTCAGTCCGGCGGTTCCGGGGCCGACGACACCGGGTTGGCCGGGGGGCGTCCGGGGGTCGCGTTGGGTTCGGGAGAGGTTTCAGGCGGACCACCCCGCGGGATGTTCGACGATCCGGTCGACGAACCCGTTCCGCCGACGGCCACTTCTCCCAAGCCAGCGCCCAATGCCTCCGTGCCACCTTCTGCTGCCGCGTCGCCAGACGGTCGAGCGAACGCGAAGCCGGGCAAGCGGCAACCGACCAAGGGTCGAGCCGCGCGTCGGGCGCGTCAGGCGTCGCTTCGACGCCGCAAGCGTCGGCGTATGCGGATCCTCCCACGATCTGTGCTGGGGATTTCGCTACTGATTCTCGCCACCGGTCTCGGGGCCGCGGTCAGCGGCACCGTACTGTTCATGCGCTACGAGTACCGTCGAGACATTTCCGACGCAAACATCAAAGGTTTCGACAAGCGCGTGAAGCTGAGCACCGACGCCGTAATCGCTGAAGGTCAGAACGCGCAGGTCCGCATCCAGAACGAACTGGAACCGCTTCTGAAACAGGCGGCAACCGGGGACACGTTGATCCGAATTCTCAACCAGACGAAGGCGTCGATCATGACGGTCAGGACCTTCAGCGAGGCCGGGGTGCCGGTAGTCGGCACCGCGTTCGTTGCTGCCTCCGACGCCGAGAAGTCGTTCCTCATTACGTCGTATTCCGTTGTGAAGGCCTCAGTCGTTCGGCCTGGGCCTGCAATCACGGTTCGCGTCGACGGCACTGACCGTCCGGCGACGCTGTGGACCTGGCAGGAGGAACGCGATCTGGCGTTGCTCATCGTAAACAAGGGTGGGCTGTCGAAACTCGATTGGGCTGATCCAAAAGACACCAGGCTCGGCTCCCAGGTTTTCGCGGTTTCCGCGCTCGGAACCGATGGTGGAGCAGTGACGAGCGGCTTTGTGGCCGACGTGTCGTCGTCGGGTATTCAGCACTACGCCCCGATCGGCACCGCCTTTCAGGGCGGTCCTATCGTCAACGATCGCGGCCGCGTTGTCGCCGTGGGTTCGCAAAACTATGCACCCCTAGGATTTACGTCGACGGGGGTGTGGTTTGCCCCGGCAATTCGTTCGGCCTGCGAACAGCTCCTGAAGTGCCCATCCGGTCTGGTCACCGGCGCTGGCACCCGGCGGTAAAGCCGAACTCGCCCGAACTCGACCGAGACCGGCTCCGAGCAGGATTCGAGGAACGCACCGGTTCACACGGGGTCAACGTTGGCACCGGCCAGCGGTATGGGAACAATCGATTCGGTGGGAACTGACGGGTCGGGAGGCGCGGGCGAACTACCGTCGGAAGAGTCAACCGGCGGCGAAGGACCCGTCGGGGTTCCGGGGACCGGAGCCGCTGTCGGGGAGTTTTGAACCGGCGGCGGCGGTGGCGTGATGAATCCGCTCCCAACCAAGACGACGGCACTCGTGGCGCTCGTCGATCCGATGCTCTTACGGGGCCCCAGATCGAATCCTTCTCGCTGCTTCTTTTTGATCAACTCTTTGGTGCTGATGATTACCGGACGCTTGATCGGCGCGGGTTCGTCGAAGCTCGTCGGTGCGATTCCGTTCATGGCCAGCTTCATATATGCACCCCAGGTCGCGGCCGGGATGGTCCCACCGGCGACACTTCCGACGCCGAGAATGTTGCGTAGTGGCCGAGGCCGGTCCTTGTACCCCATCCACACTGCAGTTGACAGTGTGGGCGTGTAGCCAACGAACCAGGCGTTGCCATAGCCCTGGGACGTACCCGTCTTACCTGCCACGGGACGATCGCCCAGTGCAGCGCGCCTACCCGTGCCGCTGGAGACGACGTCCTGCAGAACGTTCGTGACGTTGTCGGCGACGGACTGTCTCAGTACCTGCCTCGGACTGCGGGTGATGTTGTTCTCGAGCTCCTTCCCCCCTTCGTCGATGACGGTCAGGATCGGCGTTGCCGGTGCCCGTTTGCCGCGTCCGGCGAAAACCGAATAGGCCGCAGCCATCTCCAAGGGCGAAACGTCGATGCCTCCAAGTGAGTAGCTCGGGCCGTGCCGAGCCGGGTCGTACCATGCACTCGTAATACCCAGGTTCTGGGCCATCTTGGCCACGTTCTCAATCCCGACAAGGTCATATCCTAAGCGCGCATACGCAGTGTTGACCGACCGGACGGTTGCCTCCCGAAGGTCGACGTCGCCGTATGAGGCGCCCTCGTAATTGTTGATAACGCAGCCCTTCACCGGCTTCTTGCAGCGGGGGTCGAGATATTGGGCGCCGCTGATGATCTGCGTGGGCGGAATGCCCTCGTCGAATGCAGCCGCAAGCACGATCGGCTTCATCGATGAACCCGGAGAGCGACCCGACCCGCCTCCGTCGACATAGTTGCGTCCGGTGCAGGTGGGTGCGAGTTTCGGGGCTCGACCGTTGAGGAGCCTCTTCAGCTTTTCGGGGGTCGGACAGTCACCGAGCGCCAGGTTCACCTGACCACCCGGCGCGTAAAAGTCACGACCACCCACCAGCGCCTTCACGAACCCCGTGAGCGGTTCGACCGAGACGATGGACATCTCCAACTGGGCGTTCGTCTTGCCCAGCGCGTTCGCGGCCGTCTTCTCGGCTTCATCCTGAAGAATCGGATCGAGAGTGGTGCGGATCTGCAGACCGCCACCGTAGAGGAGAGCTTCACCGTACCGGGACACAAGGTAACGGCGGACGTAATCCACAAAATATGGATACTTAGTTTTTACCTCCTGTGGCCCAAAGACCAGCGTCACCGGCTTTCCCAACGGCGGTGCACCGTCGGTATCGACCCACAGCTCCTGCGACAGCGCCGCTTCATACTCAGCCTCGGAGATGTACTCAAGCTCCAACATCTGCCGCAGCGTCGCTTTACGCTTGAACTCTGCGTTGCTCCTGTTCCCCCGCGGTTCATACTTGCTCGGAGCGGGAATGATCCCCACCAACGTGGCCGCCTCCGAAAGTGTCAGTTGGCTGACCGGCTTGCGGAAATAGACGTGCGAGGCTGCGCCCACCCCGTATGCCCCGTTTCCCAGAAATATGTTCGAGAGATACTCGAACAGCACGTCTTCCTTGGTCATCTGCCGGTCGAGTCGATTCGCTATGACGGCGATGCGAAGCTTTCGCCACACTTTGTTGACGCTGCGCTTCGCCGCGTTCTGGTTCTGATCGGTGATAGCACCCGTTGCATCGTCTGGGTAGTACACGGCCTTCACAAGTTGTTGGGTGATCGTCGATGCGCCCTGCTCCGCTTCGCCCTTTTGGAGGTCGCGCCGCACCGCTCGAACGAGGCCGACGGCGTCGACGCCGTTGTGCGTGTAAAACCGACGGTCCTCAGCAGCGACCACCGCCTGGCGCAGCACCTTGGGAATGTCTTTCTTCTCAATCGGTATGTTCGTCTCAACGCGACGAAATACCGTGAGGAGGTCACCGTTTGCGTCGTACACGTAGCTCGGCTGAATCGCGGCCTGGGTCTTCTTGTCAGGAATCGTGACAGGAACCGGCGTGAACAGCACGATGCCCAACGCCGCGCCAATCATCGCCACCGGCACCACCGTGGCCGTAAAGACGATCACCGTCGTCGTCTTGATGAGTCGGCGCAGAAGCCGCCCGATTGCCCTGAACACGCTCTCAGTCTCCCAGAGGTACGAAGCCTTCCGGCGGAGCAGGGTTAACCGCCTTTACCTTCAACCGCACAGGCGGTGCGATGCGGCGCGGCGTTATGCGGCGCGGTGCAATGCGGCGCGGTCCTTCCGTTCACACAACCGGTAGCGTGCACATCATGCGTCCACCCTCTGTCGACTCGCTGGCCAGGTCACTGGCTAAACGGCCCGATCTCGCCCGACTCGGCCACGTGTCGCTCGTGGCATGCGCTCGCCGAGCGGTAAAGGATCACCCTGACAACGCCGAATCCGAGGCGCTTCGCCATGCCCGGCTGATGGCCCAATCGCTGCTGACATCGGTCATCAACGCTACCGGCGTGCTTCTGCACACAAACCTTGGACGCGCTCCGTTGATCCACAGCGATCTACCCGAGGGACAGGTCGATGCGCCGGCGGCAATCCGGTATTCGAACCTGGAGTTCGACCTGGCGAGCGGCGTCCGGGGCTCGCGGAGGGCGCTCACCGAAACACTGCTGGTCTCGCTCACCGGTGCTGAAGCCGCCCTCGTCGTGAACAACTGCGCTGCCGCGGTGATGCTGGCGTTGGGAGCGAACGCCGTAGGTCGCGGCGTCGCCGTCAGCAGAGGTGAACTCGTGGAAATCGGTGGGGGCTTCCGCATTCCCGACGTACTGGAGGCTTCCGGAGCACTACTTGTGGAAGTGGGGACGACAAACCGCACCCGTCTTCGCGATTATGCGAACGCGGTTTCGAGCGGATCGGTTCCGGTCTCCGCTGTGCTCAAGGTTCACCAATCGAATTACCGGATGGTCGGCTTCACCGAAGAAACGTCCTTACGTGAACTGGTGAGTCTCGGCCTGCCCGTCATCGCCGACATCGGATCCGGCCTGCTCGATGCGAACTTGCCCTGGTTGGCGAACAGATCGGGCGAGGTGCCGTCACTACCGTGGCTCAATGGAGAACCAGGAGCGCGTCAGGCCATCGCCGACGGTGCGGAGCTCGTGATCTTCAGCGCCGACAAGCTCCTCGGTGGCCCACAGGCCGGGATCATCGTCGGATCGAAAACCTATGTGGACCGGTGTGCGACCCACCCGCTCGCCCGGGCGCTGCGGCCCGGTTCGCTGGTGATCGCCGCTCTCCAGGAGACGCTCCTCGCGTATGCACGAAACGATGCCCTGGCCATTCCCTTCTGGAGAATGGCCACGACTTCACTTTCAGAGCTACGGGTACGAGCCGAGAAAATCGCCGTGCGGGTCGACCAGGCAGAGGTGGATGCTGCACCGATGGACTCGGTCCCCGGTGGCGGAACCCTTCCAGACCGGGTGATCCCGTCCTACGGGCTCATGGTGCGCGGGGAGCAGGCCGAAGCCCTGCGAGCCGGTGAGCCGCCGATCGTGTGTCGCACCGAAGGCGGTTCCACGATGATCGACCTGCGGACCGTCAGTGGGTCCGATGACGAAGTGGTCACGAACGCATTACTACGTACGCTTACGAGCTGAGTGCCTGTCATGTCACCCCGGCCCGATCCGACAACACCCACGGCCGGCGCCCGGTCGACCCATGTCGTCGCCACAGCGGGCCACGTGGATCACGGGAAGTCCTCGTTGGTACTCGCCCTAACCGGAACGGATCCCGATCGTTGGGCCGAGGAAAAGAAGCGTGGCCTCACAATCGATCTCGGCTTCGCCCACACCACGCTGCCCTCGGGAGCCGGGGTCGGCTTCGTCGACGTACCCGGGCACGTGAAGTTCCTGAAGAACATGCTCGCTGGAGTTGGTGCGGTTGACGCGTGCATCTTTGTGGTCGCGGCCACCGAAGGGTGGAAGCCACAGTCCGAGGAACACCTGCGTATTCTGCAGTTGCTCGGAATGCGTCACGGGATCGTTGCCGTCACCAAGGTCGATGCCGTCGACGAGGAATGGGCCGAGCTCGCCCGACTCGACGTGGCCGACCACGTGGCCGGAACGTTTCTGGAAGACGCACCGGTCATTTCCGTCAGCGCTCACACCGGTGTGGGAATAGACGAGCTTCGCGCCGCTCTCGATGAATTGGTTGCCGGGGCACCCCACGCCTACGACCGCCAACGACCGAGAATCTGGGTTGATCGGGTATTCGCCGCCAAAGGAGCCGGAACAGTCGTCACCGGCACCCTCGCCTCAGGCACGTTCCGGCTCGACGACGAAGTGCTGCTCCTCGGGCCCACCGCAACAAGGGGGCAATCAGCGCGCATACGATCTTTGCAATCTCACGGTGAATCTCTGGAGGAAGTCGGCCCCGGCAGCCGGGTCGCGGTCAATCTCAGCGGCGTTAACCACGAGCAGACCGGCCGGGGCGACGCTCTCGTCCTGGCCAAGGACTGGCATCGCTGCACCCGGTTCGACGCGAGCATCACCGTGCTCGAATCGCTCGATCACGACCTGACGCGTCGCGGCGCTTTCGCGGTGTACGTGGGTTCGGGTGAGCATACGGTGAACGTGCGCGTGCTCGGCACGACGACCATCGCGCCCGGTACGACCGGCTTCATCCGCATCCATCTACCAACGCCGCTGCCGTTGCTTCCGGGCGATCGGTTCATACTGCGCGACCACGGCCGGTCCGCAACCATCGGAGGCGGGGAGATTCTCGATGTCTCTCCCGTCCGCCCGGCGTCAAAGGCGAAGCCGACCAAGGACCCCTCCCACACGGTTGCCGAGCGTGGCTGGGTCGGACTCGATGAGCTCAGTCGGCTGACCGGGGTACCGACGTGGGCCGGCACCATCGTGCAGGGAAAGTGGGCGGTCGACCACGACGCCCTCGAGCAGACCCTTACGCGGGTTCGTTCCAAGGTGAACGAAGCGGGAGCGCTCGGGCTGGATCTGGCCGGACTGACCGACCGGGAACGCCTTGTCCTTGACCGTCTAGCGCCGGAAGGCATTTCGGTTGACAACGGTCGCCTCCGGCAGGGTGAGATACACGACCCGCTTGCCGACCATCCCTTCGTCGCCGCGCTCGAAGCTTCGCCGTTCCAGCCCCCAGACGCGACCGGGGTCGACCGCGGGGAACTTCGCGAACTTATCAAGCGCCAACTCGTGGTTGAACACGACGGCATCTATTTCGCCCCGAAGGCGGTCGCCGACGCCGGAGCAGTGGCGGCTCGCCTCCTATCGGAGAATCCCGAAGGGTTCACGGTCGGAGCCATGCGAGATGCCACGGGTGCTACCCGCAAACACATCGTGCCCTTGCTCGCGTACCTCGACGCGAGCGGTGTCACCCGTCGCCGGGGTGACCTGCGCATTGCCGGACCTCGCCTTCCTTCCTCGTCTACCTAGTGGTCCGACGGGTCGTCCCAGACTCGCTCGTCTTGCGCGCGGTGGCACAATTCCGCTGTACTCGTACTCATGGGAGCACTTACAGGACGTGTAGCAATCATCACCGGCGCCGGACGCGGGATCGGGCGCGAACATGCGCTCCTCTTCGCAGCTGAAGGAGCCAAGGTCGTCGTCAACGATCTTGGCGGCGCCATCGACGGAACCGGCGACGACCGGTCGCCGGCCGAGCAGGTCGTCGAAGAGATCAAAGCCATGGGGGGTGAGGCCATCACGAACGGCGACGACGTTTCTGACTGGGAGGGTGGCCAGCGCCTCGTCAACTCAGCTATCGAGGCCTTTGGCGATCTTCACGTCCTCGTGAACAACGCCGGCATTCTGCGTGACCGGGTGCTCGTCAACATGACGGAGGCCGAGTGGGACGCCGTCATCAAGGTGCACCTCAAGGGCCACTTTGTTCCGACCCGGTTCGCCGCGACCTACTGGCGCGAACGCACGAAGGCCGGACACACCGTGAAGGCTTCGGTCATCAACACCTCCTCGACATCGGGTCTGTTTTCGAATCCGGGCCAGTCGAATTACGGTGCGGCGAAGTCGGGCATCGCCACGTTCACCCAGATCACCGCGAAGGAACTCGCCCGCTACGGTGTGCGCTGCAACGACATCGCTCCGGGTGCCCGCACGCGCCTCACGCTGCAGACACCGGGGCTCGGAGAGCGCATCGCCGCTCCCGAAGACGCAGCCAAGTTCGACGTGTGGGATCCCGCGAACATCAGCCCACTCGTAGCCTGGCTGGCCACCGAGGACTGCACCGCGACCGGACAGACGTTTCTGGTGCAGGGCGGCGAAATCGGCGTGTTCCAGTCGTGGAAGGTCGGTAAGAAGGTCGACAAGGGCGACCGCTGGAACGTCGGCGAAATCGGTGCTGCAGTGATGCCACTTCTCGGCTGACCGACTCCGGATCAGGTGTGATTTCTTAGGCCTCGGTCTAAGAAATCGCACCCGGTCGCGGCCGAAATCAGATCGTGCCTTCGTCGACCGCCTTCGTGATCCACGGGATCACGATGTCGAGCATGTCAGACAGCGTCGTCGTGGCCTCGAAGCCGAGAACGTCTTTCGCCTTCTTCGTTGAGGGAACGCGTCGTTGCACGTCGTATTCATAGGCGTCGTCGCTCACAAAGGCGAATGGTTTCACACCTTTGTGGATCTTGTTCCAGATAACCTCAGCCAACTCCAGCACAGTCGTACCCTGGGCGGTCGAGAGGTTGAAGTCCTGATTCATCGCGTCAGGGTGCTCCATTGCGGTCACGACACCGCGGGCGAGGTCGAGCCCGTAGGTGTAGTGGCGGATCTGGTTGCCCTCTCCCAGGATGTGCACCGGGTCCTGACCCTTTACGATCTTCTGTACCAGGTCGGGCACGACGTGACTCATGGCGAGCTTGACGTTGCCCGAGAGAACCTCGTGTTCACCGAGCGCACGGGACTCGCCAATACCCACGCAGTTGAACGGGCGTACGATCGTGTAGGGCAGCTTGTACTGGTCCCACGCGGCCTTCGCGAAGTACTCGACCGCGAGCTTCTGGAAGCCGTAGCTCGACAGCGGCGGAGCTACACGTCGCTCGTCGCCCTCAACACTTGGCCAATGCTCCGTCGATTCGAACACCATGGAACTCGACATGTACGTAACCTTCTTCAGGCGACCCCGGCCACTCGCATGGGCTTTGAGCGCAGCGTCGCATGAGGCCGCCATGATGCGCTCGTTGGTCGCCAGCAAATCGTATGCGTAGGCATGAAAATACGTGATGCCTCCAATGAGAGCGGCGCCGGCGATGAAGTGGTCGCAATCGCTGATGAGCTCTGTCATCAACGGAACGTTGGTGCAGTCGCCTTCGACGAACGTGTAGTGCGGATGGTCGTCGTAGCTCTTCGTGACCTTCCCGTACTTGGAGTAGTTGTCGATACCTACGACGTGGTAGCCGCGGCCGAGCAACTCCTCAACGATGTAGCCGCCGATGAACCCGGCCGAGCCGGATACAAATACCTTCTGGGGGGACGAGGATGACATGCGCACTTACTTTCTGTAGCGAGGCGGTACTTTGAGACACGGACCACGAAGGGCCCGTTACGAGGCGGGCTTCGGCGTTTCAGGCAGCTGCAATCTGGGTCCGTACGCGTAGGCGTACCACCGGAGATACTTCGGCAACCATTTGGCCAGTTTGAAATTCGACACCCCGAACGCTCGATCCAGCCAGATCGTCGGTAACTCAGCGACCGGTTGCCGGTAGCGACGGGCTTTTGCGACAAGTTCGAGTCCGACTTCAAATCCGGCGTCGGACTCGATACCAACGGTTCGCACGAAGTCGGCGTCGTAGGCCTTGAACGAGTTCGTGGCGTCGTTGGTGCCGACCCGACCCAGCAGGTGCAGGGATCGACCAGCCACCCGCGAGAGGGTCGACTTGAACCACGGGCCGCCAACCTGTTGACCACCGCGCATGTAGCGCGAAGCAGCAGCGACAACCACACCCCGCTCCACGAGCTTGGTGAGTGGATCGATCTGCGCCGGATCATCGCATCCGTCGGCCATGGTCACCACGACAACGGGGGCCGCGGCATGGTCGATGCCGAAGCGGATGGCCCGGGCGGGTCCGCGTCCGTAGGTGTTGAGTGTGGGCCGGACCCGCGGGTCGTGCTGGGCGTAGCTCTCGACAAAGGGCGCGGTCGTGTCGGATACATCGTCGTAGACGACCAGGACTTCACACGGGAGTCGAACGGACTCAAAGATCCGGTCAAGGCAGTCAACGATCGTGTCGCCCTCGTTGTAAACCGTGACCACAATTGAGACTCGAGGATGTTGAAGTCCCCCGGCGTCGAGTCGGTTTGCCACCGGATCGGTGCTTCGTTTGGGCGTAACCATGGATCGCTCCGGTTAAACCCGGACCCCCCGACCGGTGATGCCCCAGATGTCAAAGACCGGCTTGTCCGTCAGGAGATCGTGATAACGCTCGTGGGGTGCCCCGATCACCAACGCATCACAGCGTCTTAGCACTTCGTCTTGGGAAAGCAGATCGCGATCGGTCGTGACGTAGGGATCGGCGCAAAGCACATCGCTGGCCTTGAAGCGAAGGATCCGGCGAAGCTTGTAGGACAGGCTCGAGCGCGTGTCGTCGGACTCGGCCTTGAACGCCATGCCGAGGATGCCGACGGTCTTGTCACCCAACCCACCGAGTCGTTCCTCCATCTTCGAAACGACATAGAGCGGAAGGCCCTCGTTGACCAGCATCGCAGAATGGCCGAGAAGGAACTTGTTGTCGTTGAAGGCGGCCAACTGCATGGTGTCCTTGAACAGACACGGCCCAGCGGCGAACCCGGCCCGGGGCAGGTCCGCGGCCCGCGGGTAGTCAAACGCCAACGCACTGCGAATCCGTTCGAAATCGAGGCCGAAATCGTTTGCCATCATGAACAGCTGGTTCGATGCCGCGAATTTTATGTAGCGCCACGTGTTGGTGAACAACTTGGCCAGCTCAGCTTCTTCGGGTTCGAGATGCACGGTTTGCGGTGTGAGATACGAAAAGAGCTTGTCGGCGCGGGCGATGACCGCAGGGTTTCGTCCTGACACGATCTGGGGAAGCGTGAACAGCTCGGTCATAGCCTTGCCTTCGGCGATGCGCTCGGGACAGAACGTGACGTCGATGGACATATTCGCGGCCGCCAGGTCCCGTTCGACCAGCGCGGTCACCCCGGGAAACACGGTGGAGCGCAGCACGAGCAGCTGGCCTTCGCGGAGGTGGGGAATCAGTGTCTTCACCGCGTCGGGAACGGCCCGCGCATCCGGGTTGAGATGCTCGTCGACCGGAGTGCCGATCACGACCACGACGTGCTCCGCACTCGCGATCAACGACGGGTCGCTCGAGGCCAGCAAGGTTCCGTTGCCGATAACCCGTTTAAGGACCGTATCGGCATCGGGCTCGTCGAAGGGAAGTTCCGCTGCGTTCACCTTGGCGACGGCCGCGTCGTTGATGTCGAACACGACCGTGTTGAGTCCACGATCGGCAAAGGCGATTCCGAGCGGAAGACCAACGTGGCCACATCCGCCCACAACAACAACATCGAGGGTGAAACCGGGCATTTCGTTAGGTTACCGGACCAAACCCCGTACCGGGGCACTTGACGCGATGAATGTGGGGTCAGGCGACCGACGAGCGGGCCGCGTAAGCCGCCTTGGCCACGATCTCACTGAAGACTTCGGGACCCGTGAGCGGCCACGAGTGGTTACCGGAAACGGTTATTCCATCGGCGCCGGCGGTACGACACAGGACGTCGAAACTCGACCTCGGGATGATCCCATCGGCTTCGGAGTGCACGACCGTGATCGGAATTTTTCTCCGTCGTACATCGCTCAAGGCATCGATCAGGTCCGCTGTCCGGGCGATTTTTCCGACCCGGGCAACGCCGAAGGGGTTACGGAACACGTTGGGCACCAGATCTTCAAGGACACTGGGCATGGCCGAACCGGCATGGCCCAACAGCGACACCACGTCGCTCGGGATGTTGAGACCCCAACTCCATATCGGACGGTCGGCCATTGGTTCGTTGCCCCCTTTGCCGCTGCGCCACGGGGCACCCACCGAATTGAGCAGGACCAACGAACGCACGAGTCCAGGTTGAAGTTGTGTTGTCTGGATCGCAACACCACCGCCGAAGGAGTGCCCTACGAGCACTGCCCGTCGGATGCGAAGGGCCTGCGCAAACTGGATCACCCAGCCGGCGTAGCCTTCGAAATCACGCCCGGCCGCTGGGAGGTCGGGAGTTCCACCGAAGCCCGGTAGCGCCGGGGCAACGACCGTGAAACCGGCCTGGGCAAGACGCCTCAGCCCTCGGCGATAGGCGTTGTGACCGAGTCCCCACCCGTGTAACAGGACCACCGTAGGTCCTTTGCCGCCCGACGTATAGCGAACCTTGTGACCGTCGACGGTGGTGGTGAGGATTCGAACGTCGACCGGATCGTGCCGGTCAAAAGCCGCAACCCGCTGCACCCCAAGCGCCGTTTTGGACGCTGCGGGCGGTGGCGGGTTCGGTGACGGATAGGAACGCTGGCCGGGCATGATTCGTGTGAAGGTTACTGTCAATGCACAACGGGCGATCTATCGGCGGGCCGCATCGAGCGGGCCGAAACGGCAGAAGCCTGCCAGGACGAGTTACCCAGCCGCGCGGTTGCCTAGATGCCGACGCTCCACTTCGTTGAGCCCACCCCAGATGCCATGGCTTTCACGGATCCGGACCGCGTACTCGAGACAGGATGTACGAACAGAACAGCCGGTGCAAATTCGTTTGGCGTTTGCCTCTCGGTCTTCCTTCTCGTCCTTTCGTTCGAACGTCGATGGTGGAAAAAACATGGCAGATTGCGGCCCCTTGCAGGCGGCCTTCTTTTGCCAAAGCTCTTCAGCCAGTACTCCCATATGAGCCTCCCCCCGAAGGTGTGTGGCTCGACCCTAAGCTACCTGTGACCGACGACACAAGAGCTGAACGAAAAAACTTTCGGAAATCCACCACTTGGGACCCGTTCTCATGTATCAGGGTTTGAGCGCCGCAGTCGCGAAGGCCGTCGTTGGCGGGTGTTGGTGCAGTGGTGGCCGTCGCCTGCGCCGATCCTGGCCGTCACTCAGCCGCGATGTACCTTCGCCGCGCCTTCGAGAGGTTCGACCTCGAGGAGAAGGCCGTCGATCGCAACCACCCGGACCGGGTCACCAGCGGCAATCGGAGTAGCGCGGTTGGTGCGAGCGCGCCATGGGGCGCCGTTGATGGTGACAACACCTTCGGGGCTAACCGGGTCCTTGGCCTGTCCGAGTGCACCGACCATCGATTCCCGACCTATGGTCGGAGTTGCGAAGCGTGTGCGCACCATGGTCGGCATACCGTTGACCATGAACAACACGACCAACACGGTCATGATCGCGATCCAGTAGATCGGAACACGGGGACCGTCGTAGAGCAACAGCGAGCCGAAGACGAGCGAACTCGCACCGACGGCCGTCCAAAAGCGGGGGGTGCCGGCCTGAATGTCGACGGAGAAGCCGAACATGGCGAGAAGCAGCAAAACCACCCCGATCGGCCTCGTCGGGAGATTTCCCAGCCCGGAAACACCGAGCACGAAGGCCATCAGACCGACACCCGCGGCGATTCCGATGCCCCCGGTGAAGAACTCGAACACAAACAGCGACATTCCAATGAGCACGAACAGATAGGCGATCGACGGGTTCGTCGCCAGGTGGAGCAACCGCTGAACGAGTCCGATCTTGGCAAACCGCACGCCGTAAGGACTATTGACCGTGACGTCACGGCCCTTCTTGTCCTTGACGGTCTCCTCGCGGGCGGTTTCGAGCAACCGGCCGTCGACGGTCCGACCATCGAGTTGGCCGACGAACTGCACGAGTACCGGAGCGTCGATCGTGGCGACCTTCGCCTTCAACGCCTCCTTCGAGGAGTACAGACGTCCAACGAGCGGGTCGCCAGCGTCGCCCCGGAAAGGAGCGTTGCCGATCCTGGTACCGTCGGCAACACCGACCAGGTCAGCTGCGGCGACGATCCTCGCCGCGCCCCCTTTGGCCCGGGCTTTGTAGCCCCCGACCCACACGGTGATCGGAATCCGGTGCTCATCACGCATCTTCGTTTCGAGTTTCACCAGATCGGAATCACTCAACAGCGAGCCGGGGGAGTTCAGCTGGATGATGAGGGCCTGTGACTTATTGGCGACGGCACTCTCGATGGAGTCGACAATGAAATCCCGCATCACCCGATCGATATAGCCGTTGACATCGATCACGTCGACGAAGTTGGCGAGGTCGGCCGGCTCCTGAACGCGGATCGACGCAGCGCGTGGAGCAGGGGCAGCCGCAGAGGACGACGCAGAAATGTTCGCCAACAGGCCGGCTAGGCCGACCGAAAGCAGAAACGAGGTGACAAGCCGACGCGGCCTTGGCCAGCGGGATCGAGGAGCCAGGATACGGATTCGACTCGGCAGTTGGATGGTCCGGGCGTTCAGGTTCGAGAATTCAGGCATAGTGAAAGAGATCGTTATGGGGGGAGAACAGTAGTGTCTGCGCAACTCAGCGAGTTCTTCGCGAGCTCAAAGCTGATCATCGTGGCCGGAAAAGGTGGCGTCGGAAAAACAACCGTGGCCGCCAGCCTCGCACGGTTGGCGACCACATGCGGACTCCGGACGCTCCTCGTCGACGTGGAACGCAAGCGGGGAATCGCCGCCGCCTTCGAAGTCGCGGAACTCGCGTATGACGAACGAACCCTCATCACCGCAGATCCGTCGACGGGGACCGCCGAACTTCTCGGCCGCACGATCACCCCCGACGACGCACTCGTCGAATGGCTCGCCGATCATGGCCTCCGCCGACTCGGCGACCGTATGGTGTCGACCGGGTTGGTCGACATCATCGCCACGGCCACCCCGGGAATACGCGATCTTCTCGTACTCGGAAAGGTGAAGCAGTTGGTGGCGGGCGGTACCTATGACCTCGTCGTGCTCGACACTCCCGCAAGCGGTCACGCGGTCTCGTTCCTGCGCAGTCCACTCGGTCTGGCGGAAGCGGTGCGGTCGGGACCCATCCGACGACAGGCCGACGAGGTGCTCGGGATGCTGCACGACGCCAAACGAACCCAGGTCGTGCTCGTCACGCTCGCCGAGGAGACCCCGATAAACGAACTCGCCGAAACGGCCTACCAACTCGAGGAAACCGTCGGGGTAGCGCTCGGGCCGATTGTCGTGAACGCACTTGTCGAACGCGTACCGCCGCTGCCTGCGTCTTGCCGTGAAGGTCTTTCCAGCAGCGAACGCGGTGCGGTCGACGATGCTCTCGCCTTCGAACGCGCCCGTTACAGTTTTCAGAGCGCCCAAAGGGAACGGTTGACCAAGCTCCTTCCGCTACCCCAACTTCATCTGCCGGAGCAGGTGGGCCTTACGATCGACCGGTCCGCCATCATCTCGTTCGCCAACGTTCTCGGCGAAGCAATCTCGGAGCTGGAAACCGGCTGATGGCCCGCAGGTCCGCAAAGGGTCCTTCCGAACAGGCGACGGACACCGCCGCGAAACACGCGCCCCTTCACGACGGAAGCTTCGGTGCGGTGATCCGCCGGTCCCGTATCGTGCTGTGTTGCGGAACCGGCGGGGTCGGCAAAACCACGACCGCCGCCGCACTGGCCCTGGCCGGAGCGCAGGACGGTCGCCGATGCGTCGTTGTGACGATCGATCCGGCCAAGCGCCTGGCCGACGCGCTCGGCCTGGCGGGCCTCACGAATCACCCGGCTCGGGTTGACCTACCCGGCGTACCGGGCGAAGTGTGGGCCCTGATGCTTGACACCAAGGCCACCTTCGACGATCTCGTACGGCGCCACGCACCATCGGTCGACAATGCTGAGCGCATCCTCGTGAACCCGTTCTACAAGAACATTTCCGGCGCTCTGGGCGGCACGCAGGAGTACATGGCAACCGAAAAACTCTATGAGTTGGTCAACGAACCAGTTGATGCCGACGGACAGCCACTTCTTCCGTTCGACCTCATCGTGGTCGACACCCCTCCCACCCGAAACGCACTTGACTTCATCTCGGCTCCTACACGACTCACCCGACTGCTCGACAACCGGGTATTCCGGGCGCTCATGGCACCGGCGCGAGGCGGACTGCGCGTGTTCGGCACCGCGTCCCAGCTTGTGTTACGCGGAGTCGGCAAGATCATCGGCGGTGAGGTCCTCGCCGATGCCGTTGCGTTCTTCCAGTCGTTCGAAGGAATGGAAACGGGGTTCCGGGAGCGGGCGCAGGCCGTACTGGCCCTGCTGAAGGATCCGTCTACGGCATGGATCCTGATTACGACCCCGCGCCGCGAAGCCGTGGAAGAGGCGGTGTTCTTCGGCACCGAACTTCTGAGCCACGGCCTCCACGTGTCGGGTCTGGTGGCGAACCGCATGTATCCAGAATTCGGTCCGCTTCCCGATGCCAAGGGGGTTCCAGCCCTGGCTCGGGCCCAACGTGGCGCGACGTTGGCTGCGGCCCATCGCGGTGCGCTCCTGCCGCTCGCTGCTGTCTCAGGTGGCGCTCCGTGGGCCCTGGTTCCGCTGGCCGACCACGATCTCCATGACCTCAACGAATTGCTCAACTTCGCCCGCTACACGATGATCACCTGAGTCGATGGTCCTCTTCAGGCGGTTTCACCGTGTTGGCACCGCAGGAGAACCTGAATCGACGCCGTGCAGTAGGGTTTGCGATCGTGCCGCACGTTCTCATTGCCAGCGACGCACCTTGGGTGCATGAAGAAGTATCCGCATCAGTTCCCCGGGGATCCACGGTGCGCAGCCTGATCGCCGGTCGAGCCGTGCGCGCTGCTGTCGAGGAACAGACACCCGACCTGGTCATCCTCGACTCGCAGATCTCGAGCATGGGCGCGTTCGCCGTCGCCTATGACCTTCACAACGAGCACACCGGCGGACGCCTGCCGGCGGTCCCGATAATCGTGTTGCTCGACCGCCAGGCCGACGTGTTCTTGGCGCGCGACGCCCACGTGGCGGGTTGGCTGGTCAAGCCGCTTGACCCGATGCGACTTCGTAAGGCCATGACCCTGGTGATGGCCGGCGGGACCTACGAAGACCGCTCTCAAACGGGCGATGCCACCACGAACTACCTGCCAACCCCCGACGCCACAGCGCGCTGACCAGATCACCAGGGGATCACCTTCGGATCCCGATCGGACCTGGATCCGATCGGGTCGCGAATGCCGGGCCGCAAACCCCAGGAACGCTTGCAGTTCTGTCAAGTGCTCGCTGCTGGTTCATCACGTTCGCCATACGCAGCCCGCACCCCGCAGGACACCGATCTCAGATGCCACCCAATCGACAAGGACGGCTGGAAGTTGAGGCACTCTCGGTTGCCCCGCTCTGTGCTCGGTTGGTTGAGCGTGCGGCCTCTTCAGGACCGAGTTGGCGGAATGGCTCGACGTTTAAGGTCCGAGGGCGGCTGCGGGTATCACGACGATGCCGTCGGGTCGGGTGTAGCCGTAACCGGTAGCGGTGATCACCGCAAGCGTCGCCGGTTGGCCAACCTTCGTCGTGTCGACCTTGCGGGCGAAGGCGAGCAGGTTGGCGGCGGCCTTATCAATGTCGGCCTGGCCAAGCTTCACCTCGAACGCCGCCCACCGTCCATCGCCGGCGGTCACCAACGCATCGATTTCTAGGTCGTCGGAGTCCCGGTAGTGTTGGACGATGCCGTCCACAGCGTCGGCGAACACCCGCAGGTCACGCACTACGAGCGCTTCGAACAGATACCCGAAGAAGTTCAGATCACCAAGCAGCTGCTCAGGGCCAGCGCGAAGCGCAGCAACCGCAACCGATGGGTCACAGAACTGCACGCGTGGCGATGTGCGTAACCGAGCTCGCGAACGTAGGTGCGAGGACCATGCCTCCAACGGATCGAGCACCATCAGGCGCTCCAGCGGTGCGAGGTAGTCGTACACGGTTGAGCGCGCCATCTCAGAGTCGTCGTCGCTCGCTTCTTGCGCGATGCGGGTGACGACGTAGTCCATCCCAACGTTGCGGGCCAGCGCCTGAAGCAGCCGCAGCGCCAGCCGCGGATGGCGCCGGGATGGGTCGATGGTCGGCAAGTCGACCTCGGTGATCGTGGCGACGTAGTCGATGTTGGCCCGCGCCGCAGCAGTGACCGACCGTGTGAGGTTGAGCGGCCAACCACCACGAACGACCAGCTCGGCGTACCGGCGCACGGTCACGTCGGTCGCCTTGGCGGTAGGTCGATTGCTGTCGAGCAACGCTGCCAACGACATCTCACCAGTCGCGTCGCCCGACTCGAACAGACTCATCGGCCGCATCAGCAGGCGGGCAAAGCGACCAGCGCCGCTGTGCCGGCGGGTGTCATCGGGCGGTGTGGCCGAACCGGTGAGAATGTACAGACCGGTGCCCTGGCGGCGGTCCACCTCGGCCCGAACGTAGTTCCAGACGCGCGTCGCGTCGAGCTGCCACTCGTCGACGAGCTGAGGGTGATCACCAGACAGCACCAGGGCCGGATCTACGCCCAACGCTGCACGCGCCTGATCGTCAGTGTCGAGGTAAATGCGACTTGCGGCCCGCTGCTCGGCCGTAGACGTCTTCCCACACGCCTTCGGGCCCTCGATCAGCACGGCGCCGGCGGACAGGAGCCTGTCGGCCAGCGAGGTGTCTATGACACGAGGAAGGTACCCACTCATTTGGTCAGGCTACACCCTGCAACAACTACAGGCTTCACATTGCGGGTCTTTTGAGAGGCAAATCAGGGCAAGTCCAGGCTACAGAATGCAAAGCAAAGCCGTGGCCTGCTTGCCGGTGAGTCACCGGTGGCGGATGGAGTTCGGTCCGTCGATTGCCGGTCGTTCCGCAAGCTCAGCGACGGCGACAGCTTCGACAGTGCAGGTATTCACCGCCTTACCCACGAGCGCGACGAGCACGACCGGCCCACCGATCTCACTGTGCGTTCTGTCCCCCGCATCGTGAGGCGACCCCCAACTGGTCGCCCGATCTCTTCGGACGCTGTCACGAGATGCACTAGTGTTGGCGTTCGCTACGGGATGTAGCGCAGCTTGGTAGCGCGCCACGTTCGGGACGTGGAGGCCGGGGGTTCAAGTCCCCCCATCCCGACGGCCAGCCGCCTCACGTTGCGTGGGGCGGCTGATTTGTTCTTCCGTCCCGATTCCTGCCTCTAGGAGCACCGCGTCATGAGCACGTTCGCCGAGTTCCAAGCGCTGATCGAAGCCACGTACGGCGAACGTGACCGGACCCGCGGGCAAGCGGCGACCGTCGCCTGGCTGTGCGAGGAGGTCGGCGAACTGGCCAAAGCAACACGGAAAGGTTCCCGCGCCGAACAACTCCACGAACTGAGCGATGTCGTGGCGTGGGTCGCCTCGCTCGCGAATCAACTCGATCTCTCAATCGAAGACGCGATATTGCGTTACGCGAACGGTTGCCCAAGATGTTCTGCAGTTCCCTGCCTGTGTCCGTGACGACCGGGCGCTATCGGTACTACCGGTAGCTCAGATCTTGACCTGGGTACCGACCTCAAAGACCTGCTTGGAGGGCAGGTTGAAGAACCTCGCCGCGCTCGCCGCGGTCCGGTTCTGGAAGTCGAAGATCCGTTCCTGCCACAGTGGCATACCCTCAAGGTCGGTGACCACTACGGTCTCGCGTCCGATGAAGTAGGTCGTTGAGGACTCATCGAAGTTGAGATCGGGGTGGGTCATCGAGGTCAAGGTGCCGCCGACGTCGACCGTGTCCATGAAGCCGAACGTCAACTCGACCTGGAACATCCCATAGCCGAGGGCCGTAACTACGGACCGGTCCTCCGCCTCTACGGTCGGTTGGTCGGCGCTGTGGATCGAGAGCATGACAGCGGTCTCGTGCAAAGCCCCGAAATGCTCGATGGTGCTGATGAGCGCGGGTGGGGCGACACCTTCGTCTTTGAACAGGAACACCGCTGTGCCCGGCAAGCGGGCAACTTCGAGCCTCTGGAGCTCCGCTATGTACGTTTGGATCGGCTTCTCGCCCCGCTTGAGTCGCATGGCGACAAGCGCCCGACCCTTCCGCCAGGTCCACATCAAGAAGAACTGTGTTCCAGCGATCAACAGCGTGAACCAACCGCCGTGCGGAATCTTCACGATGTTGGCACTGAAGAACGCGACATCGACTACAAGCAGGGGAACACAGACGGCAAAGGCTTTCGCCCTCGACCAGCGCCAGCGTTCGATCGCCATCGCTGCCAACAGAACCGTCGTGATGGCCATCGTCGAGGTAACCGCAATGCCGTAGGCCGCGGCAAGGTTCTTGGAACTCCGGAACAGCAACACGGCAAAGATGCAGCCCGCCATGATCAACCAGTTGACGATCGGCACGTAGATCTGACCGGAGTGTGTGGCCGAGGTGTGCTGGATCTGGATTCTCGGCAGATAGTCGAGTTGCACCGCCTGCGCCGTCAGAGAGTATGCGCCCGAGATCAATGCCTGAGAGGCGATCACGGTCGCTGCCGTGGCCAGGATCGCAAGCGGATAGATCGACCAGGACGGGCCCATGAGAAAGAGCGGGTTGCGGATCGCTTCCGGATCGTCGAGCAGCAGGGCCCCCTGGCCGAAGTAGTTCAGCAGCAGACATGGCAAGACCATTACAAACCAACCAAAGGCAATCGGTTTGCGGCCGAAATGGCCCATGTCGGCGTATAGGGCTTCGCCACCGGTGACAACGAGAAAGATGGACCCGAGTGACCAGAAACCCTTGAGTCCGTTGGTGGAAAAATACCGGATCCCGTAGATGGGGTTGACAGCCTGCAGGATCTGCGGTTCGTGCAAGATCTGGCGAAGCCCCAACACCGCCAGCACGGTGAACCACACGACCATGATCGGGCCGAAGATTCGGGCGATCGCTCCCGTTCCGCGCCTTTGGACGGTAAAGAGAATGATCAGGATGATGATCGCGATCGGAAGGACCCAGTGCTCGAATACGGGACTCGCAACTTTGAAGCCCTCCACCGCTGACAGCACCGACACAGCCGGCGTGAGGACAGCGTCGCCGTAGAGCAGCGCACAACCGAAAAGACCGAGCAGCAGCAGCGTGCTGCGGACTTTCCCGGGCCGGTACCCTTTCAAGGGCGAAATGAGGGCGGTCAGGGCCAAGATGCCGCCTTCACCCTGGTTGTCGGCCCGCATCACGAGGAAGAGGTACTTGACCGTGATGATGATGATCAGTGCCCAGAAGACCAAGGAGCACGCGCCGTACACCGTCGTCTTGTTCGGCTCGAGGTGATGACCCTCGAGAGCCTCGCGGAAAGCGTAGAGCGGACTCGTTCCGATGTCGCCGTACACAACGCCGAGAGCTCCGAGCGCCAAAGCCGCCATGCCGCCGTGACCGGCGTGACCGGCGTGACCGCTACCGCTTTGAGGCTGCCCATGCTTCGACCCAGGCGAATGCGCATGGTCAGCGACCGACGAGTCGTTCATAAGTGCACACACGCTCCGAAAGGCACCGCCAGGACCAGCTCCGTGGCGTTACGAGAAATTAGCGCCCAAAGCTAGCCCAACCCCACCCTCAACCTCGACCCCCTACCCGGTCAGGCCCCGCCAAACCTATAACTGGACCTGCAGCGGGACAGAAATCGCGCTTCCGCAGTGCTCGGCTCTTAACGCTGCGTTAACTTCGCCGCGACGAGTTCCGCTATCTGCACCGCATTGAGCGCGGCACCTTTGCGGAGGTTGTCGTTGCTGACGAACATCACGAGGCCATTGTCGGCGGTCGGGTCCTTGCGAATGCGTCCGACATAACTCGCGTCCCGACCCGCGGCGTGGAGCGGAGTCGGGATGTCGAGCAGTTCGACGCCGGGCGCAACCCCCAGAAGCTCCTTGGCCCGCTCGACGCTGATCGGCCGCTCGAACTCCGCGTGAATGCTGAGTGAGTGGCCGGTGTAGACCGGGACCCGAACGCAGGTACCGGCCACCTTCAGGTCAGCGATGTTCAAGATCTTGCGACTCTCGTTGCGGAACTTCAACTCCTCGTCAGTCCAGCCTTCGTCGCCTTCGTACTTGTCTTCCGCGTAGGCGCCCGCATAGGGCAAGACGTTGAATGCAATCGGCCCAACGAACTTCTGCGGGGCCGGAATCTCGACCGCGTCGCCGCTAACCGCCAGTTTGGCCGACTCGTCGGCAACCTTGCGGACCTGGGTTTCGAGTTCGCTGACGCCGGCGACACCCCCACCGGAAACCGCCTGGTACGTGGCGGTGATCAGCTTGATGAGACCCGCTTCGGTATGGAGTGGCTTGAGAACCGGCATGGCTGCCATCGTCGTGCAGTTCGGGTTGGCGATGATGCCGGAACCGCCCGACCTCATGGCCAACTCGATGGCCTCGGGGTTCACCTCGCTCACGACGAGCGGTACCGTCGGGTCCATCCGCCAGGCCGAGGAGTTGTCGACCACGATCGCTCCCGCGGCGGCTACCTTCGGGGCGAGCGCCCGAGAGGTGGTCGCACCGGCCGAGAAAATCGCAATGTCGATTCCGGTGTAATCGGCGGTTTCCGCATTTTCAACCACTATCTCCCGGCCGGCAAACGCAAGTTTGCGGCCGGCGGAGCGGGCCGAGGCGAAGAATCGGACATCGTCGGCGGGGAACTCTCGCTCTTCGAGGATCGCTCGCATGGCCTCGCCGACCATCCCGGTTGCCCCGACAATTCCGATTCGCATGACGAGAGTCTCCTGAGACGATGGCCGACACCAATTGCCGACCGTAAAAATGTGCCCCCGATTCTCGCATCTCCCAGACCTCAGTCGGTCCGATTTTCGTGGGACCCCGACGTTGGTAGGCAGGACTTCGCCTGACGACGCCGCGTTCGGCGACGTGAATGGGCGTGAATGCGCCGGGTACCGCGACTTCAGGATCGATCGAGACCGAACGCAGTGTGCAGAGCCTGCACCGCCGTCTCCACCGAACCAGCCTTGACGACGCAGCTGAGACGGATTGTGGACGTCGAGATCATCTCAATGTTGACGTTCGCGTTGGCGAGGGTCTCGAACATCGTCGCGGACACTCCGGGATTGGTGCGCATACCCGCGCCGACGATCGAGACGCGGGCGACATCGGAATCGGCGGTCACGCTAGCGGCACCGATTATCTTCGACACTGGCTCGCATACCTCCATCGCCGCGGCCAGGTCAGCCTTCGGAACGGTGAACGAAATGTCGGTCTTGCCATCGTTTCCGGTGTTCTGCACAATCATGTCGACGTTGATCCGCCGGTCGGCGAGCGGACGGAAGATCGCAGCAGACACCCCGGGCCGGTCAGGAACCGACGAGATCGTTATCTTCGCTTCGCTCGTGTCGTGGGTGATGCCAGATACAACGGCAGCTTCCATGTCGGGACTCTCCTCATCAATGATGGTTCCGGTCTCCCAGGTGAAACTGGACCGAACGTGCAACTGAACGTGATGGTTGGCGGCGAATTCGACGGCCCTCAGCGCAACGACACCTGACCCGGAAGCTGCCATTTCGAGCATCTCCTCATACGACACCCGGTTCATCCTGTGGGCCAGCGGTGCGATGCGCGGATCGGCGGTGAACACGCCGGTGACGTCGGTGTAGATCTCACAGGAGTCCGCGTCGAGCGCCGCGGCAACCGCAACAGCTGTCGTGTCGGAACCGCCGCGACCAAGGGTCGTGATGTCTCTGTCGGTCGAAACACCCTGGAAGCCCGCTACCACGGGCACGATGCCCTCGCTCAGCGCCTCGCGAAGGCGGGCACCTGAGACGGAGAGGATCTTCGCCCGGCCGTGCGACGTGTCGGTGAGAATACCCGCCTGACTTCCGGTGAAGCTCGCGGCCGGTACCCCGAGATCGGCGATGGCCATCGCGGTGAGCGCGGCCGAAATCCGCTCGCCAGCCGTCAGAAGCATGTCCATTTCGCGGGTATCGCCCTTAACCGGCAACTCCCCTTTCTTCGTCGCCTTTTCTACCGGCCCCCGTTGATTGGTGAGGACCGCATTGGCGAGGCGGATGTAGTCGTCGGTGGTCTTTCCCATTGCGGAGACGACGACAACGACCTGGTTGCCCCGTTTCACGGTGCGGGCCACGTGGTCGGCAACGGCACGGATACGCTCGGGGTCCGATACCGAACTGCCACCGAATTTCTGAACGATCAAAGCCACGGAAGGGAAAGGGTAGCGCCTATGGGAATCGACCCCGCTCGTTTCCGGCCGGGCCCCGTCTCAGAGTTTTCGCGACGAGGTGGTGATCTCATCGAGCCGGCGCACCGGGGCCAGGGTTGTAACGGTCCCCGGAGGAAGCGTTGACCGGACGCCGGCGGCCGACGCGTCGACCGCGCCGATGGCAAACTCCCGCGTGACCCCGATTCCGGCGCGGTACGTGCCGGGTGCGTTCGCAGTGGCGTCGAGGTTCCCGAGAACGATTTGCAGCTTCTGGGCCTGCGCCAAGGCGACGGAATCAGAGCGACGCACGGCATCGAGCGTGGGGAAAGGGTTCATTGCGGGCCCTCCATTGGGGTGAATCTCGAAGTGGAGATGCGCGGGGGTCGCGGTCGCGTTACCCGTGTTACCGACAAAGCCGATGACCTGACCCGCCTCGACAACGGTCCCTTCGTCCACCCCTTCCACAAACGCCGACAGATGTGCGTAGTAGTACTGGGTGCCGTCGGCGGCGACGAGCCAAAGTTTGTTGCCACCCAGCACGGCCTGGCCTTTGCGGGCGATCACGCCACGGGCAACGGCCCGCAACGGCGTCCCCTGGGGCGCAAAGATGTCTGTTCCCTCGTGGAAGTGGGCGTACTTGGTCCCGAACATGCGTGGGGCTCCGAACGTATCGACGAAACTGAACGGTGGTTGAACCGGGAAGACCCAACCGTTCACGGCGATCGCGAGGCCCCGAGCGGCCGACTCGAAGTTCGCCTGGATCCGGATGAGTGCGTCGTTGAGGGCCCGCTCGTTGTCAAGAACCGTTTCCAGTTCCTTCCTCTTCGCCTCGGCGAGGACCGCCAACTCGCCGAGGGTCCTGGCAACTTCCTTCTGATCGGCTTCGTAGGTGTCCATAAGGTCGGCTTCGAACTGCTGGGCCCGGCGGAGGAGCTCAAGTCGGCGGGCGAGCACCGAGGAATCCTCTGACCGTAGGAGAGCGTCGAGTTCTCCGACATTTGCGCCCGAGTACACGCGGAGACCCCTGGCCCGGATCAATTCCCGCGAGCGTTCCGCCTTTTCTTGGAGGGAGGCGAGTTCGTTCTTGAGATCGCTCTGTCGAGCCGCTAGTTCATCGAGTTCGGCGGTCGCCGCTCCGACCCGGGCTTGGGCGGCGTCAGCTGCTTTCTGGGCTTTCTGGACGGCGATCCGTTGCTCCACCGTGAGCTTGAACAGCAGCTTCTCCAAGGTGATGTTTCTGATCGGAGCGATGTTCGTGGCCGGCAACGTCGGCCGGAATCCGGGGTTGGGAATTGGTTCGGGCGTCGCATCGTCGTCTCCGAGATCAGTGAGCGGAGGAATTGTTGTCGTCAGGTTGGGATCAATCGTGCTCGACGACGTCGTCGAAGAAGCGTTCGGATCGATCGACGTTGACGCCGCCGGATCGATCGTCGTCGTTGAGGTACCGGTCGTCGTAGTCGTCGCAATCAACGCGATGACACCGGCTTCGGGTGGGTTGGTGGCGGCGGGACCGGGAACCGTCGACGGGGCGACCGTCGTGGGAACAAGCGGGATCGGTGAACCGGCCGTGGTCGCGACGGTCGAAATCTGCGTCGCGGTGCTCGTAGGCGTTGTCGATGCTTCAGTCGGCGCCGACGCCGGAGGATCTTCCTGAGCCCGGGTCGTTCCGGCGGACGCGGCAACACCCAACGTTGCAGCTACGACGAACATGGCGAACAGGCGTACAGGAGCAATCACAGGGTCCTCGGGAAGAACCACTTAGTTTAGGCCCCCAGCTCCCCAAACCCGGCGACCCAGCACAACGGTCCATTCAGTGGCCCAACGCGTCAAACGCTCAGGGCGTTGGCCATCGACGGGCTAGACAGGTACGTGGTGCGCGACCTGAGCGGCCCGTCTTGCCCCGGATAGGAGTTGGTGCCCGTACGCCGATGACTTCGGCGGTAGCTTTAGTAGGTGGCTTCCCCGAACCCCATCAAACGAACAGCGTTCGTTACATGCTTTGCCTTCGCGGTGATTGCCGGGGCTATCGGCGTCGGCGCCTACAACCAGCGAGACGCCGTCGTCACCGTTGGAGTGAAGGGCTCCGCACCCGAACCGACAGCGACCGGTCCAGGCAAGACCAGCACCGACTCCTCGGGCACGGCGAACGGTTCCGACGCAACCGGGGCGGGCGGCGTGGCTCCGCTATCGGCCGAGCCGACCACGACCGATCCGTCGATGACAACGGAAGCCGCCGCATCGACCGAAGCCACGACGACCGGGCTGCCGGGGCTCATCACGACGACAACATCAACCGAGCCCTCGATCCCGGCCACGACAGCTGACCGAACCGCGACAACGACAACCTCAACGACAACGGCCGTCTCGTCCGCCGCCTCACGCGAGCCGGCGTGCCCGGCCATCGACGGGTCATCCCCGCGAACCATGGCCTTCTCTAACCCTCCGCCCGTATGCATCGACGACCGAGCGACCTACACGGCCGTGATGGAAACCTCCGAAGGGACCATCAAGATCGATCTTGACGACAAAGGCACGCCAAAGACCGTCAACAACTTTGTCTTCCTCAGCCGCTACCACTTCTACGACGGGCTCACGATTCATCGCGTCGTGCCCGGATTCATCATGCAGGGCGGAGATCCGCTCGCGAACAGCAACGGCGGGCCCGGCTACAAGGTCGCCGACGAGTTGCCGGGCAAAGACGGCTACGACATCGGTGCGGTCGCGATGGCGAACTCCGGCGTCAACAGCAACGGCAGCCAGTTCTTCGTAGTCACCGGATCAACCGGCAAGGCTCTCAATGGCACCTATTCGACGTTCGGCAAGGTCGCGAAGGGTACGAGCGTCCTAAAGGCCATCGATGCACTCGGGGTCGACCCGGGGGCCAACGGTGTCGAGTTCCCACCTAAGCGCAAGATCACGATCATCTCCATGACCATAACGGCCGAGGGCGAGCGGAAGTCGCGGATTCCAGGTTACGCGTCGACCGCTAGCGTGTCACCCAGCACAACAGCTGCTGGCTGACTCAGCGTCGTCCGGTTTGTATCCGGTTAGTAGCCGGTTGTATCTGGTTACATGCGGTTCGCCTGAAGTCTGCATTTCCTTCCATCTCATCACCTTCGAGGTTCGTTCCATGCCCGTTACCCCTCCAGCCGCCGACGGCTCCAGCCCCAAGACGCAGCGCTTCAGCGAGAAACCGCCGATGATCATCGATCCCGAGAAGACCTACACCGCCACCATGGTGACGTCACTCGGCACGATGGTGATCGCACTCGATCCAATAAATGCCCCGAAGACCGTCAACAACTTCGTATTCCTCAGCCGGTACAAGTATTACGACGGCATCATCTTCCACCGCATCATCAGCGGTTTCATGTGCCAGGGTGGCGACCCCGATGGAACCGGCATGGGTGGCCCCGGCTACAAGTTCGAAGACGAACTCCCCAAGCCCGGCCGTTACGAGATCGGCTCGATCGCGATGGCGAACGCCGGACCCAACACCAACGGCAGCCAGTTCTTCCTTGTCAGCGGCCGCAGCGGTGTCGGCCTACCACCCCAGTACTCGCTGTTCGGCAAGATCGTGAAGGGCGTGGAGGTTCTCGAGGAAATGCAAAAAGTCGACACCGACGGCCGCGACCGACCGAAGACACCGGTCGTGATCGAATCCGTCACGATCGAAGAGAAGTAGCGCTCCCGGCGTCTTCGTTTTGGAGCGTGTTCGTTCGGTCGCCTCTGCTCTGGTGGCGATTGAACGAATACGCGCCACTACTCGTGGACCGGAAGGCCGGGGAGATGTGGAGCCGCATCACTCATGCGGTGGAGGAGCACTGAGCCCTTCCCTTCGGTTCGCCAAAGACCGCTGGGTTCCCTGATTGCGGCCGTTTCCTCGTCTATGGCCAGCAGCGAGACAGTCGAACCGGCGAGTTTCTGCGTACGACGCATGCGGTCAGAACTCCAGTTGTTCGCGTGTGGGAGCACCGCGATACCTGGTAGCAGGCCGAGGCCCAACGTGAAGGCCCCGCCGCGCTGGTCGATCATCGGGTCGGCCAACACCATCGCCCCGGCCGACGACGCGGCGAGCGTCGCTCCACCCTTCCAGGCCTTCTCGACCGCTCTCCACGCTGGCGCATCACGCAACACCGACCACAGGTGCATGGCCGACCCACCCGAGAAGTAGAGGATCTGCGCCTTCGCAAGCTGCTCGACGATCGCCGGTTCGTAGGCATCGCCCCGGTTGTACAGCGGACAGGTTTCGACGGTCGATCCCATGGCCGCGAACCATCGGGTCGCGTTGGCAATAACTCCGTTCGGGCCTTCGAACGCCGCCGCGGTCGGGATCACGGTGACGGTCGCGCCCGGTTTCGACCCGACGATCTCCCGGTCGAAGGTGCAGCCCTCCCTCCACTCGTTGCCTCCAACGAGCACGAGCAACCCCGGTTGGTCGGGATCTCCGAGGTTCGCCGCCAGGACGTCAGTGTAGGAAGTCATACCGACGAGTTTGCACGAGGTCACACGAGTGTCGATACCGTTGGTCCGGTTCAATGGGTTGACCAACTACGCAGTCTGCGGGGAGATATTTTGACAGGTGGGAGCACTCCAGCGATCCAGGCCGTTGTGGCGGCCGGTCTGCGTCATGTCGTTCACGGGTACGAACATGACCCGTCCGTGACGTCGTACGGAGCTGAGGCAGCCGCAGCGCTCGGCTTCGATCCCTCCCGCATCCACAAGACCCTGGTGGTCGACGTGGAACGCCGCGGCACGCGCGAGCTGATTGTCGCGGTCGTGCCGGTGAACTCGCAACTCGATCTGAAGGCACTGGCCACGGCAGTCGATGGGAAGCGCGCCGAGATGGCAGCACCGGCCGAGGCAGAGCGCAGCAGCGGCTACGTCGTCGGCGGAATCAGTCCCCTCGGACAACGCAAGCCTCTACTCACCGTCATCGATAAAGACGCGATCCTCCACGACACCATTCACGTGAGCGCCGGTCGGCGAGGTCTCGAAATCGAGTTGGCCGCAGAAGACCTGGGCGCGCTCACCCACGCGATATTCGCTCCGATTGCCAAACGTTGAAACACCCGGCTCCCAACCCGCCCCACGTTCATGTCCACACTTCGACACGTATGCAGTGCAAAACGTGGACATAAACACCCGGCCCCCACGTTTCTGTACGCACTTCGACACATACGGTGTCGGCGAGCGAGAATGATGGAATGAGCACTACGAAACGTGAAGCGCCGTGGGTCATGCGCACGTACTCCGGGCATTCGAGCGCTACGGCTTCCAACGAGCTCTATCGGAAGAACCTCAGCAAGGGCCAGACCGGACTCTCAATCGCTTTCGATCTACCGACGCAGACGGGCTATGACCCTGACGAACCGCAAGCCTCCGGCGAAGTTGGAAAAGTCGGTGTGCCGGTGGCGCATCTCGGGCATATGCAGCAACTGCTGGACCAGATCCCGGTCGAGCAGATGAACACCTCGATGACGATCAACGCGCCTGCGGCCTGGATGCTCGGTCTCTATATCGCCAACGCCCAGACACAGGGTGTCGACCAATCGGTTCTCGCCGGAACCACCCAGAACGACATCGTGAAGGAGTACCTGTCGCGAGGTACCTATATCTTCCCGCCGGCACCATCGCGTCGGCTGATCGTAGACATGGTCGCGTACACCGTCCGGCGGGTACCGAAGTGGAACCCGATCAACGTCTGTTCCTACCATCTCCAAGAAGCGGGCGCGACGCCCACGCAGGAACTCGCGTACGCATTGGCAACGGCTATCGACGTGCTCGACGCAGTGAAGGCGAGCGGCCAGTTGTCAGATGCCGAGTTTCCGGAAGTGGTCGGTCGGATTTCGTTTTTTGTCAACGCAGGTATCCGGTTCGTCGAGGAGATGTGCAAGATGCGGGCCTTCACGCAACTGTGGGAACGGATCTGCCTTGAGCGCTACAACGTGCAAGATCCAAAGCTGCGTCGCTTTCGTTACGGTCTGCAGGTGAACTCGCTCGGTCTTACCGAGGCACAGCCTGAGAACAACGTGCAGCGGATCGTCTTGGAGATGCTCGGTGTCACGCTGTCGAAAGACGCACGGGCCCGGGCGCTTCAGCTTCCAGCCTGGAACGAGGCACTCGGTCTGCCGCGACCATGGGATCAGCAGTGGTCCCTTCGGATGCAGCAGGTACTTGCATTCGAAACCGATCTGCTGGAATACGACGATCTCTTCACCGGATCGGTCGTGGTTGAGCGAAAGGTCAAGGAGATGATGGAGGCGGCGCAGGCCGAACTCGACGATGTCATCTCCATGGGTGGCGCGTTCGAAGCGATAAGTGAACTTAAGAATAGATTGGTACGTTCACATACGGAACGCACGCGCCGCATCGAGAGCGGCGACCTCCAGGTTGTCGGCGTGAACTGTTACACGGAGACCGAGGAATCACCGCTCGGCGGCGCCGACAACATATTGAAGGTCGACCCGGGAGTCGAGCGGAGCATGATCGACGATGTGAAGCAGTGGCGGGCGTCGCGCGATCAGACCGCCGCAACGCTCGCACTCGACGCCGTCCGTCGAGCAGCCGAGTCGGGTGAGAACATCATGGAGTCCACCATCGCCGCCGCTCACGCGAGAGTCACCACCGGTGAATGGTCCGGCGCCCTCCGCGAGATCTTCGGTGAGTTCCGGGCTCCGACCGGCGTATCCGGAGCGGTAGGGACACGAAGTGATGGCTTGGCAAAATTGGCCTCCCGCAACCGCGCCCGCGCTGGTGGCCCGCCGAAGTTGTTGGTCGCCAAACCCGGACTCGACGGTCACTCCAACGGTGCCGAGCAGATCGCTGTTGCCGCTCGCGACGCGGGAATGGAGGTCATCTATCAGGGCATTCGGCTTTCCCCCGAGCAGATCGCCGCAGCAGCCCGCGACGAGGATCCGGATGTCATCGGCCTCTCGATCCTCTCGGGTTCCCATATGCAACTCGTGCCCGATGTGATCCGCAATCTTCGGGCACTCGGTGTCGACGCGCCCGTGATCGTCGGCGGCATCATCCCCGAATCGGACCGCGCGGAGCTGCTCAGCGCCGGCGTGGCCGCCGTCTACACACCGAAGGATTTTGACCTCACGAGGATCATGACGGAGATCAGCGATCTCGCCGACGCCGGCCTGGTCCGGTTCTAGTGCTCTGTCCACTAACGGTGGGAGGTTATGGCGAGTCGGGTGTGTTTGTCGCAAGGACGCAGGACGAGGCGCTAGCCGTACCCTCGCATGAGGACGAGGACACCGCGACAAGCACCATCCGGCCGTCCTAACACCGCAAAGGTTAGTGGTCAGAGCACTAGCAGGCCAACGTGTAACGAACACACGCTTGGTCTCGGGGTTGGAATCCGCCGGGGCCGGGCATTCAGCGGCAAAGCTTGCCGGAATGAAGCCTTGGCGTCGAGCACTGCCCCGTTTCGCGTCAAACTCCAACTGGTCCTTCATCGTCGGTGTGGTGGTGCTCTCTCGGATCGTCGTAGCGATCGGCCTGTACCGGGGTCACGTATCACATGCGTACTTAGTACCACAGGGCAACAGTTACATCGGTGTGAGGAACTGGTGGATCAATCCGTGGACGTACTTCGACTCGCAGCAGTTCCTCGATCTGGCGCGGTTCGGGTACGACGAGGTCCGGATTGCATTCTTTCCCCTGTACCCGGCCCTGCTTCGAATCGGCGGACACTCCGACATCGCCCGAGCCGCCGTGGGCATCGGGATCTCTGTCGGATCTTTCGTCGTCGGACTCCGGTTCGTCCACGGGTGGGTGCTGAAGCAGAGCAACGCTCGAATCGCCCGGCGGACGGTCTGGCTGATGGCGTTCTTTCCGATGACCGTGGTCTGGACATCGCTGTACAGCGAGTCACTGTTTCTCATGTTGTTTGCGGGGTTTCTCTGGTCACTACAAGAAGAGCGTTTCTACCTCGCCGTCCTCTTCGGTCTGCTCACCGGAGCGACGCGAAACACCGGTCTCGTCATAAGCGGGGCCTTCTTGGCCGAGTTGGTGATAGCGGAACTGCTCGCTCGACAACGCGGCAAGCACAAGCCCCTTCATTGGCCCCGCCTCGCGGCGATACTTGCGCCTTTCGTTTCATTTGTCGTGTTCGAAGCCTGGGTCATTCACCAATTCGGAGCCAATGCCCCGCGGCGGGCGCAGGAACTGTTCAGTCGCGAGCTGCACCGGCCAACCTGGGCCATCGTCAAAGATCTGCAGTCGTTGCGTCACCCTGGGTTCGTGACAGCACTGAACCTGGCCGCCGTAGCCGTGGGGCTCATCATCGCGGTCCGGGCGCTGTCTCGTGGGCGGATCGCTGCGGGGCTGATCATCCTCGGTGTACTCACCATGCACCTCGCGTTTCCAACGCTGAACGTTCCCCACGCCAACGGTGCTGCGCGCTACCTTCTGCCCCTCATCCCGTTTCACTATGAAGTGGCCGATCTGATCGATGAGCGGGCCTCCGGTCTTTCACCGGCCTTCCGCGCCACTGCAATGAGTTGTTGGGCAGTTCTAGCTACGTACGTAGCGCTCAGTATCGGTCACAAGTACTTCGCCGTCGGCTGACCGGCGACCGCCGGTGTGATGCAAGCCGGAATGGGGGATCGCTTCGCCCCGGCCGGGCGGAGAGATCCCACCCGATCGTCGCCAAACCCCGCTATGGGGCGAGGGCAGTCGTGGTGGTCGCCGCAGGTGTCGTGGACGTTGACGTTGACGTCGTGGACGTTGACGTCGTGGTCGTGGTGGTCGGACGGGTCGTGGACGTAGTTGAGCTGCTGGAGGTAGTCGTTGAGCTGGTGGACGTAGTCGGACGGGACGTGGACGTAGTTGAACTGGTGGAGGTAGTAGTTGAACTGGTGGAGGTAGTAGTTGAACTGGTGGAGGTAGTAGTTGAACTGGTGGAGGTAGTAGTTGAGCTGGTGGACGTAGTCGGACGGGTCGTGGACGTGGACGTAGATGTTGAACTCGTAGTCGGCGGGACCGTTATGGACGCGGAGGGACTGGACGCGGAGGGAATCGTCGCGGTCGGTGCGGCCTTCGAAACCGCATCGGTCTTCGTACCTTCTCGAGCCAGGGGAGGAAGCGGGGACAGATCACCACGACACCCCGCACCGGTACACACAACAATCAACGTGAGCCCTGTCCGAAACGAGAAACTCGAACGGCTGATCTCGTTAGGGGCGGGCGTTCCGTTGCGAACGTTACGCGGAGCAGCCGTAACGAACCGGCCCGGAAACAGGGCGAACTCCGGCGACGCATTCGGAGATACGCCGAATATCCGTCGACCGTAGAGATCAAGACGCCCGTCGCGGCATCGCCTGAGCCCCTTCGCCTCCCAACTCAACCGGCAGTCGGGTACGGCTGAGGCCGCGGCCGCAGCGACAGCAATGAGGTTGCGCGCGTCTCCAATCTGACCCTCGGTTGACGTCCAGAGGCTCACCACACTCGCACCTGTCACGAAGACATAGAGATACTCCGTATCTGTTATCGGCGACAGACCGAAGGTCAGCTCCCGCCAGGCCCGGACGGTGGTCGGCCCTTGTTCCGATTGGAAACTGACCGCTTCGCGCGTGAACCCGAAGCGTTCCGTGCCGACCATGTACGTCGCTGACGTGCAGGTGCTCAGTCGCTCCACCAGACGGTTGCGGGCACGGAGGGCTGTGAGTTCGTCGCTGAACACGTCAAGTCGCTCGGTTATGGCCTGCCCGGCCGGGCCGACGTAGCCAACCCGTTCGGTCCGCTTTGCGGACGCGAGTCCCGGTTGGACGTGACGGCAGTCGAACGGCGCTTCCGCCGGTGTGATCGTCCGAGCGAACCAGCCGTCAGGCAATTCGTTCGGGGCTAGGGTCCGCGCCGAGTCAACGGGAGCCAATTTGGCGGGAACGGTGTTCATCGGTGTCGGACGCTTCGACCGGGGCCGGGTGGTCGAAGGCGCCAACTTGGTGGTCGGCGGGGCGACCAGAACGCTCGCCGCCGGATTGACCGGTGTTGCGGTCGTGGTCGTCGATGCGGGCTCTCTCAGGAGTGGGGGCGAGCGGGTCGCCGATGAGCTCGCAGACTGCCCAGCGGCGAGACCGGTGGCAACAATCAACACGCCGACCGTTGCGGACGCAATACGCTGAGTAAGACGAAGGTGGCGTTGAGCCATGATTGGTGATCGATCCTCGTGCGTGGTCGTCGGCCGAACTGGCCCCGCCCACGTCAACCGATCGGCTGCTCACCCGGGAATCTGACCGGTCACGGCTCGCAGGCCGATCCGAAGTCGTCGAACCTGTTCTCAGCGGAATACCGCGATCGCCAGACCGACCGGTACGAGAATGAACAACACGCCGGTGAGGATGATCGCAATCAGAGCGAATTGACGAGCCGAATCTTTCGGGGGATTGCCGGCTTTGCCGATCGTCTCCCACAGGGCCTTCAAAGGCGCGTCGAGCGACATGTGGATCCGGTTGCGGGCCACGGCCGAACCCCGCAGAATCGCCCACGTGACGCCGACCAGCATGAGGAACAGCAGACCCAACAGGATCAGCAGGCCCGTTTTCGATTTTGCTCCTTGGATAGCGCCGCCGAGCGCTGATGAAACCCACGAAATGACGGCACCGCCGAGAAGGAACGTCGGCACGCCGAGCGGATTCTTCTTGAGCGTGGGCAACATGCGTTCAGCGTCCATGCGGGCCCAACGCAACATCCGACGCTCAGCGGAATCACGCGGCGAGTTTGCTTCCCTACGAACGTAGAGATTGCGGATCTGTGTGATGACCTCGGCCTGGTGATTTCGAACGATGAAACGGGACACAAGTTGCACCAGAAAGGAACCAACCGGCGTGAGCGGACCCATCTTCGGCATCTTCGCCGACCGGGCTCCATTGCGATCGAGCACCTCAAGGGACCGCATGACCATGTGATGGGCGGCCGGGAACCGGTGCGGCATGAACAACGGGTTGAGCGCGGCGAGCTCCTTGACGATCTCCTGCTCGACCTTGCCCCTGGCCCCGAACTCGTCGAGCACCGCCGTTGTGCCAGACTCATCGTCGGCCAAGCTCAAGCTCCGAAGCGCCCGGAGCCGGTCACTCAGCTCATCGATGAGCGCATTCGGTACCTGCGTCGCCGGAACATCGAGATGGCCTTCGTCAACAACAACGTCAGGTCGAGCAAACTCAGATACGGCAAACTCAGATACGGCAACGTCAGTCGAGTCCGGCGTGTTCGTCACGCTTCATAGGGTACTCAGCCTCCGATCCGTCGGCTCCGTCGGCTCAGCCTCCGATCCGTCGGCTACCGGCATGCGTGTGTCGATATCCCGGGCCGACACGGGCGTCAGACGCCAACGCTTTCAAGACTCTCGTGGCTGCCGTCGCCGGCGACCTTCTCGTGCCGGTGTCCTTCGATGTGGATCTCAGGCAACCGCTTTGCCATCCACCGGGGCATCCACCAGTTGCGGGCGCCGAGGAGTTCCATCGTGGCCGGCACCAACACCATGCGCACGATCGTGGCATCGAGCAGAACCGCCACGGCGAGTCCGGTGCCGAACATCTTCACAACACGATCCGCTTCAAGCAGGAACGCACCAAAGACGACGACCATGATCGCTGCCGCGGCGGTGATCACCCTGGCGGTCATCGCAAGACCGTCGGCCACCGCGGTGGCGTTGTCGCCGGTGCGATCGAACTCCTCCTTCATTCGGGAAAGGAGAAAGACCTCGTAGTCCATCGACAGGCCGAACACGATCGCGTACAGCATCATCGGCTGGAACGGTTCAACCGGACCTCCCTTTCCGATACCCACGATGTCTTTCAGCCAGCCCCACTGGAAGATGGCCACGACCACGCCGTACGACGCGCCGATGGAGAGAAGGTTCATGATCACGGCCTTCAGTGGCACGAGCAGCGAACGGAAGACCAGCATCAGCAGCAGGAACGACAGGCCGAGGACGGCCAGGAAGAACAGTGGCGTCCGGCCGCCCAGGTAGGCCGAGAAGTCGAGGTTTGCGGCTCCGTTTCCGGCGACGTACGGGGTGACCGACGTGCCGTCAACCGCTCCCGGGACAACGGTCGTGCGCAGACGCTTGACGAGGTCGTCGGTCTGCGCGTCCTGCGGCGAGGTCTTGGCGATGAGACGCAGAAGCACGGCGGTCGGCTTGGCCGGGTCGTTGGGGACCGGTGGTGTCACAAAGGCAACGTTGGGGTCAGCGGCGATGGCTTTCTGAACGGCACCCATCGTCGCCAGGTCCTGCGGTCCGTTCACCCGAGCCACGACGATCAGTGGGCTGGAGAAACCCGGGCCGAATCCTTTGGCTACGAGGTCGTAGGCCTTGCGGGTCTGCGTCGCTTCGGGGGCGTTACCCTCGTCGGAGAAGCCGAGCCGGAGGGAGAACACCGGGATGGCTAAAGCGACGAGAACCCCGAGACTCAGAATGGCGGCGATCCACGGACGGTGCTGTATGACCCGGCTCCAGCGGTACCAAACCGTCTCACGCAGTGGCTTGGCTCGGCGGCGCGGCACCTCTTTTTTCAGAGCCGGGATCACCAGGCCCGCCGCAAGAACAAACGCGGCGGCGGCCAGGCCGATGAAACCGAGCGGCTTGACCTTGATGCCAAAGCCGAAGAAGGCAACGGCGAGTGAGCCGGCCGCCAGAACACCGCGCCAACGGGTCACGTTGATCCGGGCTCCGGCGAAACCGAGCAGGGCCGGAAGGAGGGTCATCGTCGCCGCCAACACCGCGAGAACCGTGACGGCCGCACCCGTGGCGAGGCCGCGGATGAAGGCCAGGCCCATCGCGTACATGCCGAGGACGGAGATCACAACGGTGACGCCGGCAAACAGAACGGCGCGCCCCGCGGTGTCCATCGCTTCGGCCACTCCGTCTTCGTGGCTCAACCCGTCGGCCAGATTCTCCCGGTAGCGGGTAATGATGAACAGCGCATAATCGATTCCGACCCCGAGGCCGATCATGATGCCGATGAAGCTGGTGAAGTCGGGCATCTGCATGACATGAGAAAGCAGAACCACGAGACCCGATCCAAGGCTGATGCCGAAGATTGCGGTGCCAATCGGGAGTCCCATGGCCAGGACCGAACCAAACGCAGCAATCAGGATGAGGACGGCGAATCCGATACCGATGAGTTCCGATTCCGGTGGCTTGAACTCACTGAATGCCTGGCCACCCGCGAGGACGGTGAGCCCGGCAATTTTGGGCGCCCCGGTGCGAACCTGCTTGCCGATCGCCTGCATCTGCTTCTGATCGATCGAAGCGTCCATGGTCACCAGGGCGAACGCCAGCTTCCCGGCCTTTTCGCCAACAGAGGAAATCTGCTGGGCCCCTTCCGGGGAATACGGCGAGTTGATGACCACGCCTTTGTTCTTGAGAATCCGGTCGAACAGAGCGGTCATTGCCGTCTTGACCTCAGGATCGTCGATCCCCTGCTTCGCTTCGAAGACGATCGGGGCATCGAATCCGCTTGACCCGGCGCCGAAGGACTGCTTCAGGATGTCGAATCCCTTCTTGCTGTCGCTCGCCGGCAGCTTGAATTCGGTCCGGTAGTTCTCACCGGCTTTTTGTGAAATCGCACTGATCGCTACGAAGACAAACAGCCAAACAGCCAATACGACGCGACGACGGCGAAAACAGAACCGGGTAAGACGAACAATCACAGGTCCTCCAAGGAATAGGGCCTGTCAAAGGTATAACGTCGCAACGACCGGACCAACGAGTCAATTGTCACGTGACGACCCTGTGACCACTCTCGGGCCAAACAATCAGGTCCCGATCCGTCGAACTTCGACATCGGCGAAGTGGACGTGAGCCCGGGTTTCGGTCAGGTTCTCCACATAGAACCCGATGTCGCCGGACGGGTGAAACCCGCGCGTGTCGAATCCCCCGACCCGTTTTCCGTTGATGAACAGAGAGATCCGGCGTCCGAGCGCCCGCACCTTCAAGGTGTCGGGCTTGGTCTGATCAAGGCCCGTCAGCCCGCGGACCCGACCACCCACAAGCTGACGAAACGGCAGCGTATCGGCATGGAGCAACGCCCAACGGCCGCTACGGGGATCAATGACGAACGCATAGAAGTCCTCCGGGCGAACAGGACCGGAGATTCCACTCGGTGGTTTCGACGGAGGACCCGACGCACGGAAGGCGAGTCCGTAACGGAACCGTCCGGTTGGCGAGCCGGTCTTGTCTACGTAGACGTGGGCTTCAATTTCGGTGTCCGTGTACGCGACACCGAGCAGCGAAAGCGCTTGAACATGGGGCAGGGAGGCGTCGACGTGATACGACGACGGCGCGTGGTAACCCACGAAGTACGTCGTTTCCTTGATCGTCGGCCAGCCCGACTTTGGGTTCTCAAAGTTGTCGCGGAACAACACGCCGGGAGCGAACGTGGTGGTGGGGCCGGAAGCGATCGTGGTGACACTCGGGGAGGTCTGGTGCGACTCGGTGAACTGACCGGCCGGTTTCTTTGGATCAACCGCCGTAGCCGAACACCGGAAGCCGGTCTCCGCAACGACGGACTCGTTCGTCGGAGCGACGGATTGGCGCATCGCGGCGCCTTCGCGCACCCGACCGTATTCGCCACCCCGACGCACCCGGTTTCCCACTGTCACCGGTTCGTACGGTGTGTCGACCCACTCCCACACGCTTCCCACCGTGTCGTGCACACCGAGCGGGCTCACGTTGGCTCCGACACTTCCCACGTCGCGACGGCCGGGCGTGTCGAGATCGACCGCGCTCGCATTCGCGCCCCACGGGTACAAACGTCCGTCGGTGCCTCTCGCCGCCGCTTCCCATTCCGCTTCGGCCGGGAGCCGCTTCCCGAGGGCGGTGCAGTACGCCGCTGCCCACTCGAAGGCCACACCGGTTACCGGTTGGTTGTCTTTCCCGCCCGGGATCGCCCCGCGAACCCAGTTGCCGGGAGGCGGTGCCGCAATTGCGTCCACGAACTTGGCGTAGTCGGCGTTGCTGACTTCATAGATGTCGGTGAAGGATGCGGTCAGGGTCACGGTTCGTTTGCGGGCGGCTTCATCCGATGGCCTGTCGCTGCCGACGATGTACACACCGGCGGGAACCGGCACCATCCGAAATCCCGACGGCAACGCTGCTTTGGCCGCCTGGCCGAACACGGGTGCACTTGCAACGAGCATCCCGATCGAGATGGTCGCTGCGAGGAACGAGATTCCCGTCGCGTTCGATAGACGGTTCCGTCTCATGACACGCTCCTTATGCCGAAGCTTCCGAAATGAATGTGCACCTTGGTCGAAGCGGCATCGCTCGTAAGAACGAAACCCGCGTGGTTGCCGCTCGGAAGCACCGCTCCCGGCGGTGACTCACCACGGTAGGTATCGTTGATGTAGTACTCGATCTTGTTACCCATATCGCGAAGTTCGAGTTTGATGTTCTCGGTCTCATCGCTGTTGAACTGGGCACGGCCGATGTCGGTGGTGGTGCCGTCCGATCGGTGCACATAGGCCCGCCAACGGTGATTACGCGGGTCGACGACCAGCGCGACGTAGCTCGGCGGGGGATCGGGTGGTGAGGCGCTCTCGTCGGACCGGATCACAATGCCCCATTCGAACGTTCCTTCCGGTTGTGTGAGCGTCGACTCGACCTCACCGGTCGCCAGCACTCCGATCGGGGCCCCGGGGGTAACGCAGGGACACAGGGCAACGATGTTCGTCGACTTCTCTTTGGTCTCCAGGTGGAAGAACTTGTTGGGGTGGTATCCGAATCGGGCGTTCGGCTTGTTGACCTCAACCCATTCGAGCTTGGCTCCGCTGAAGTCGTCGAAGGACTTGAATCCGGCCGGAACCGTGACGGCCGGTGCGACAGGATCCGCCGGTCGCGTGTAGTCGCCGAACTTGCCGGCCGTGCCGCCGACTGAAGCGCTGGTCGCAGCACAGCGCACCCCCGCCGCGAGCACGGCATTCGATGCCTTTTCATCGACGGGCAGACGGCTCCAATTGTTGCGGACGTACCCGTTCTGCCCACCGCGCAGAACGTGCTTCCCGGTCCCGACCTTGTTTGCGTCGTAGGAGTCGCCGACCCATTCCCACACGCTGCCGGTCATGTCGAACACACCCATCGAGCTCTTGTTCCCGGCGACCGACATTACGGAGTAGCTGCCGTTGGCCGGGAGTTGCACGGTAGTCACGTCGTTGCCCCACGCGTACTTGGTTCCGTCGGTGCCGCCCGCAGCGATCTCCCACTCCGCCTCGGTCGGGAGTCGCTTGCCGAGTGACGTGCAGTACGCGGTGGCCCATTCGAAGGTGACCGCCCGAACCGGATGGTCGAGTTGGTCATCGGGTGGGCCCTGTTTGGTCCAGCCGGCGAGCGGCGGGGCAGCTCCGGTTTGATCGACGAACGCCTTGTACTGCGCGTTGGTGACCTCATGGAGGTCAATGAAGTACGCAGGCATGTCGATGTTTCGTCGGCTCGACTCCGCCAACAAATCCGGCTTCGCCGAGCCGACCGGATAGCTGCCTGCCAGCACAGCCACCATCTCGGCGGCCGAGACGTCGGAGGCAGCCGAACCGGTTGTCGCCGCGGTTGTCCTAACCGGGACGTTCGACGAAACCACGGGAACCGGGACCGAGGGGATCGAAGCTGATGTGTCGTTCGCCTTCGTGTCCGATCTCGCCACTGAAGTGTCCGCCTCGACCGACGAATCCGCCCGTCCAACGACGGTGGTCCCATCGTCCTTACCCGACTCGGTCGTTACAACCGATGTGGCGCGCGAGGTCAACCCGCTGTCCTCGCCGGAACGGGTCAACGCGAAGGCGGCGATGACAATTCCAATGACAGCCACGGCGCCGACCGGAAGCAACCACACCGGTTTGCCCTTCCGGTCCAACGACCCACCGCCCACGCTTCCGGTACCGGTAGCAAGCGGGTCACCCGCCTCAACGGGCGGATCACGCGAAATCACGTCCGCCGGTCGGGGACCGTTGGATTGCGTCAGATCCGGTGAGAAGCCGTCGCCACCGGCCCCCTCGCCAATCGGCTCGACTTCAGGGGCAGTATGTAAACGTAGTATCTCGGCCGACGAGTCGGGGGTTGCTGACGCGGACGTCGGCGTGGGCGTCGGCGTCGGGGCCTTGGACGTCGGTGCGTAATGGGCCGTGTCGGAATCTGCACTTCCGACGACGGGGATCATCGACTCCGAACCAGCATCGGAAATGTCTACGATCGGCGCCGGTGTGACCGGCTTCCCCGACGACGTGGTCCCGCCTGGTTCCGAAGATCCCGCCGACGGCTCAGAAATGGGACCCACGGAGGGATGTGCAGCAAGGGCCTTCACCCACGCGCCGGTCACCCACACCGCCATGTCGGTCGGCATTCCCGTGCCTGCGAGCCCCTTCGCTGCGTCTGAAGCAGAGAGACCTCGCGTCATGGCCTTCGAGAGTTGTATCTGCGCCGTGGAGACGAGAGCGTCGATGTAGAGGCGAGAGCCCGGGTTCCCATCGAGACCGAGCAGTTCGGTCAGAAGGGCACTGAGCCGGGGTCCGTCGTTTCCGACTTCAGAACCGAATCGTTTGACAACATCCTTCAGCGCCTGTTCTGTTCGGTCAGCGTCCGTTGGTTCGGTCATCTCCACGTTCCTTCGGCAGGCACTGTTTCAGGTGCGAGTTTCCCGGTCGAACCTATCGAAGCCTCACTGCCCAAACAGGCACATCATTTATGAACCGGCACCATCACCGCGCACGGTCGCGTGCACCATGAAATGGTCTGTCCAAGGAACCTGCCCGGCCTGCCCCAATGGGCACACTTTGCGCCGAATAGCTGCCCGTTCAGTTCTTGTTCAGTAGTTGTTGAGTCGTCCGGTGGATGCTTTGGGGCAAGAATCCCGAAACGACGCACCACCCTCACTGAAACGCCAGTCAGCCAGCAGACACCAACTCCAGATGGGATACACATGACAGACAACCTGACCCGCCGTATACCGGTTTTCGTTTACGCCCACGACCCGGTGCTTCAAGCGGGAGTCGCCAGTCAACTGCGGGGTCACCCCGACGCTGAAGTGGTTCAAGACGACCGACCCGACGATGCCACTGTCGCAATCGTGGTGGCCGATGCCGCCGATGAGGCCACACTCACGATCATCCGCGGACTTCAGCGTAACGGCGTCCCGCGGGTTGTCGTGGTGCTGAGTGTTCTTGACAGCGCCGGGGTCTTGGCGGGAGTCGAGGCCGGCGCCTGTGGAATGATCCGACGCTCGGAAGCAACCACCGCCCGATTGATCGACGCGGTCAAAGCCGCGGCCAACGGCGACGGCACACTGTCGCCAAGACCCCGGCGCTGTCAAGAACACTCAGCACCACGACAAC
>JANMZO010000074.1:0-1754 GCA_031383405.1 Acidimicrobiia bacterium
CGAAGATGGCGATGTTGCTGCCGAGGTTGGCTGAAGGAGCGAAGCCGAGCCCCCCGACGAGGGCGGAGGAGAGGTCCGAGATGATGTCACCATTCATGTTGGTCGTCACAATGACGTCGAACTGTTCGGGTTTCTTGACGAGTTGGTGGGCGCAGTTGTCGATGATGACGTGCCACGACTCGATATCGGGATACTCGGGTGCGATCTGCTCGAAAGTTCGCTTGAGCTCGCCTTCGGTGAGCTTCATGATGTTCGACTTCGTCGCACAGGCGACCGAGCGCCGGCCTTCGCTGCGGGCGTACTCGAACGCGAGACGGATGATCTTCTCGCAGCCTTTGTGGGAGATCAGCTTTAGGCACTGGGCGACGCCCGGTGTTTGCATGTGTTCGATACCGGCGTAGAGGTCCTCAACGTTCTCCCGTACTACGACGAGGTCGACTCCGGAGCCCGAGTAGCGGGTGTTCACACCGGGTAACTCGCGGACAGGTCGTATATTTGCGTATGTCTCAAAGAGTTTTCGGAGGGTCACGTTCGCCGATTTCTCCCCGTATCCGACAGGAGTGCCGAGGGGCCCTTTGAGTACCGTACGGGTCCGGTTTATTGACTCGATCGTGTCCGGTGGGACGCCCGACGCAACGCCTTGGGCGAAGACTCGTTCGCCGGCGTGACGTTCCTCCCAGGAGATGTCGACTCCGATCGAATCGATGATCGCAATCGCGCTTTCGACGCATTCGGGTCCTATTCCGTCGCCCGGGATCACGGTGACGGTGTGGTTCATACTCATTACTGTTCTGTTCCTGTCCATTGTCCGGTGAGAATGTCGTCGCATTCGACTTTGACTATGTCGAACGATTTGTCGATTAGGTACTGCAACTCGATAACGCTTCGGTAGCCGACCGAGATGTCAGGCCGCCTCAAGCCGAAGGTGCAGTGATGGCCGTCACCACCCGTTGCAACAACCGAGGTGACTACGAACGGACCGCCGGTGGTCGCTTGGTTGAGCATCGCACCGATGGCATCGGGTCGGGCACCGGAGCGGAGGTGGACGGCTGCGCCAGTTATGGCCATGAGGTTCCTTTCATACGACGTACGAATCATGTTTATGATGACATGCTTTGTGGAGCGTGTCAAGAGTGACTATGAACTGGGGCCGTGTGGCGGCTACGTTTAGCTGGGTGAAGGCGCGAAGCACAACGGACCCTCGCACGGACCCAATTACGCGGCAGATCGCCGCGGTCGATACTGACCCGACAACCCGGCCCCCATGGACGTTCCTGACCAACCACGGCCATGTGCTCGTATGCCTCGGTCAGAACCCCGAGGTGCGCCTCGCCGAGATCGCCCGCCTCGTCGGCATCGGCGAGCGCGCAGCACACCGCATCGTCCACGAGCTCATCGGAGCCGGCTACGTCACCCGCACGAAAATCGGTCGCCGCAACCGCTACGAACTGCGATGGGACCGCCCACTACGACATCCACTCGAGTCCGCCCACACCGTCGTCGAAGTCTTCGAACCCCTCACCCGCACATAGACCACCGACAGAATGGTGACAGGTTGCGCAGAGCCTTAACCCGTTCGACGAGATGTTTCTGCGAGGCCGTCGGAGCGTGTGGCCGTTGCTGTCCGCCGAGAGCCGTCGGGGTGCTTCTCGAGAGTTGTTAGCGGAGCGACTCAGGGATCCAGTCCCCGTGGGCGGCCATCAACTCGTCATCCATCTCCCGGACCGTCGGGTGGCGGTTCTGCTGGCTTTGGC
>JANMZO010000083.1:0-16578 GCA_031383405.1 Acidimicrobiia bacterium
GACCCGAGGAGTATCCATTCATGATCACCAATGACGTCCAATACCGGACAACGAAAACACTTCTTGGGCAGTTCGAGGAAGCAGCCCGAAACCTCGAGACGGGTCTGGCCGGTGCGAAGAACAAGAAGCTGCACCAACTCCAGATCGACGCAGCAAAAGCACAGGCGCACGATCTCGCGGTCGAGATCGCCGAGTACGAGCAACTCAGGTCCGGCGCGATTACGTCGTTCGAGGCCGACACGCTCGGCGACCTGTCCACCCTGCTGGTCCGAGCCCGTGTCGCCCGGGGATGGTCGCAGCGGCAGCTCGCAACCGAACTTGGGATCGCGGAGCAACAGATTCAGCGTTACGAGGCGAACGGATATGCGACCGCCAGTCTGGCCCGGCTATGTGAGATCGCCAACGCACTCGGCCTACGCGTCCGCGAGACCGGCGAGCTCTTGGCCGACACGCCAGCGGCCTGACGGGCTGGTGCGCGTACTGGAGATCATCCGCCGGGTGGGCCGGAGCGGAAGCAGTGACGGGGGGTGTAGCTCTGCAAGCAAATTGCAAGCATTCGTTCGTGGAACATAGAGGAGCGCAGCGGAAGAAGGCGGAGCCTGGCTCCGCGAGTCCCCTGCTCTGAACGATGGCCGCTCCAAGGAAGTCGTCGTGTACGTCGGAGCGTCGGCCTATGACTCGTGGGTGAGCCGGCACTGGCTGGTCTCGTCACCGGCGCCACGTCTCGTCGTTCACGTAGTAAGGGACGGCCTTGCGGAACGACTTCGAGTCGTTGGTGATCATTTTGTGCCAGCTCGGGTGGCTGCCGTCGACGTTGCGGAGTTGGGTACCGCCCGCTCGATCGAAGCGGCGCTTGGAGTCTGGGGCTTTCAAGGCTGAATGTGATCAGATTAGATATTTCACCGCAAAGCGACAAAATAGCTATGGTTCTTACATAGCTCTCCATAGGATGTGCGCATGGAACTGGCTGAGGAGATGTCGCTACGGGATCTTGACGATCGGCTGATTTCGGGCGGGCGCTACTCGGCGACCGTGTCAGAGCTAGTAAAGGAAACCGGGTCGAGCCCGTCGGCGGTTCGGTCGGCGCTATCGCGCCTGGTCGCGAAGCGACGAGCGTTCAGCCCAGCGCGTGGGCTCTTTGTTTTTGTCCCATCGGAGTTTCGATCATGGGGAGTCGTGCCGGCGGAATGGTTTGTCGATCCGATGATGCGCCATTTGCAGCGTGACTACTACGTGGGCTTATTATCGGCAGCCCAACTTCACGGAGCTGCACATCAACACCCGCAAGTGACCCAGGTCGTCGTGAACAAGCACGTTACCGGTCGTGACGTCGAGCGCGTTCGTCTCCGCTTCTACGAAAGCGATGCCAATTTCGCTTCGTTGCCGCTCGACCGCAAGAACTCGAAGACTGGGTCATTCGTGGTGTCGTCGCCGGAACTTACCGTGATTGATCTGTGCGCTCGACCGGTACTGGGAAGCGGACTCGACAACATCGCGACCATCATCCGCGAACTCGACGACGAACAGAAACTGACCGTTTCGGGTTTCGAGAAGCTGGCCGGCAGGGTCGCGTTACATGCTCTTAAGCGCGCGTGTCATCTTGTCGAATCGTTCACTGCCTTACGTTTCGATGGTCTCGCAGGGACAGTGAAGTCGCGGGAGCCGACGCTGCTTGATCCGCACGGTGAGCGACGAGGCAGCGTCGACGGGCGTTGGAACGTCCGAGTCAATACCGAAGTCGAGCCTGAAACATGATCAGCAACGATGCGATCATCGAATGGCAAAGCAAGGTCGGGTTCGCCAGCCCTCAACACGCCGAACAAGACCTTGTGCGTCTTATCGTCAAGATTGCCAGCAATGAGTTTCTCGCAACGAATTGGTCTTTCGTGGAGGCACGTGCTTTCACAAGCTTCATCTGGAGCGACCGCTGCGCTAAAGCGAGGATCTCGATTACGTCCGGTCAACCAACACTCCGATCGGCCCATCATCGACCAGTTGCGAACGATCGGCGACAGCCTTGGCATGAAGGTCAACACCGACATCTCCCGCCACCCAAAAGTCTTTCTCCGTGCGGACTTCGAAGGTGGCAGCGGGCGAATGCGGATCAAGATCGAGATGAACACGTTCGAGATGTCGCCAGCGTTCGAGCCCATCAAGATTCCGTTCATCGTTGCGTCTCGATGGTGGAGTGGATCGGCCGAAGTGAAGACGTTTCGGATCGAGGAGCTAATCGCAACCAAGATTCGAGCGCTCTACCAAGACGGCGAGATTCCGACTGCTCCGTACGCGTCAGAAGTGGATGACATGCCGAGTCCGGATGCCGATGATCGCAAGCACGTAGCGGCGGCGAAGGTGGGAGAGCTCGTGGAGACCTGGCCACGACTTTTGCCCGCCATGACGCAGCTTCTGATATCGCACCATCAGGTTGTGGGCAGTGGGTCGGTGCGAGTATTGAAGCGCCCCATCGCTGTGGCGCGGGTCTCCCCTGTGACGGGCAACGTGTCGTGCGAAATGACTCTTCGGTTATGAACGGTCTGAGCGCGCTCCGGCCGTTTCGCGCACATCGAGCGTCTTGTCAACGTCTGTGCCGATCGATTGGGGCGTTGCCGATTCCGCGAGCAGTGGTTTTGTTTTGACCGGTGGGTTTCCTTGCACGTTGCTCGCTGGCGTTGTTTTGATGTTTGTGGGTCGTTCGGATAGGCGTACTCGTTTGAGTAGCAGGGCGTTGATGGCGACGAGGAAGCTGGATCCCGACATTGATAGTGCGGCGATTTCGGGGCGCAGCATGAGGTTGAAGGCGGGGAAGAACACGCCGGCGGCGATGGGTAGGGCGATGGTGTTGTAGCCGACGGCCTATGCGAGGTTCTGTCTCATCTTCGAGACTGTCGCTGTCGCGCGACCAATTGTAAGTGCACTGACGATATCGAGAGGGTCGGATCACATGAGGACGACGTCGGCGGTCTCGATGGCAACGTCGGTTCCGGCACCGATAGCGATGCCGAGGTCGGCCTGGGCTAGGGTCGGTGCGTCGTTGACTCCGTCGCCGACCATCGCCACTCTTTTGCCTGCTTTTTGGAGTCCCGCGACTTTGGCTGCTTTGTCACCGGGCAGTACGTCGGCGATGACTTGGTCGATGCCCATGGTTGCTGCGATGCGTAGTGCGGTTGCTCTGTTGTCCCCGGTGAGCATTACGACGTCGACGCCCATCGCTTTCAGTGCCTGAACGGTGGCGGCCGATGTGGGCCGGGGGGCGTCGGCCATTCCGATCACTGCGACCGCTACTTTGTCGACGGCGACCAGTATTGCGGTGCGGCCACTTTCAGCGAGTTGGCCCCTTCGTTGCTCGAGATGGTCGGTGGAGATATCGCGGCTGTTGAGAAGGCGTGCGCATCGGACCGCTCCTGTTGTTGCCGGTCGACTGGGCGCGTCCCTCGGCCTGGCCGTGCTGGCCGCAACCGGGGGCCTTCTAGTGGTCCGTCGCTGAAATACCGGAATGGTGTGGCGAGGGCCGTCACAACACCCGGTCACTATTTTGGCGACGGACCACTAGCACTGGCCGTACGTGTCGGGATCAGTGATCCGCTGCGGGCGATCTCGACAACCTTGGTGGTCGCAGTTCGCGGGTCATGATCGACGGTGCCTTCACCGACCGATTCGACCAAGTCCGATACCTGCTGCTCGGCCTCGCAAGGCTCGGCGCGCTTACCATTGCTACGGCAACGGTGTAGCGGCAACGCACGGAACCGCACGCACGATCGTGATGTCATCACCGCACCACGGATGATTTCCAACTGCAGCGCATCGGCGTGGTGATGGAACCGGAGCCAGGCAATGCGTCGGAGGTCGAGGGTTTCGGTTTGCATCACCGGCTGGCCACTTTTGTGGCGTGTTGGGAACAGCTCAAGATCGGTTGCGGTGCTCCACCGATCCTCCGCCACGGTTTGGCTTGGTCGCTGCAACTAGCGAAGGCCGGTTCAGTACGGCGCTCGGTCTGAAGAGTTCGGCCAGCAGCCTCGGTCAGCTCCTCGGCCCCCTCGTCGGTGGGATCGAATGCTGGCTTGGCGGGCATCGTCGCCGTACGCCCTGGCGGCACGCACCTGAAGAACCTCTTGGACCCGGATTCCTTTCGTATGTTTGAGGGATGCCTGCTGATCAATCGGAGCGCCCAAGACCCAACGGTCAGCCGTTGGTACGCGTACTTATTGTTGGGCTCGGCGTGGTAGCCGGCGTTGGGCTCGCCATCACGCTTCGCGGGTATCTGTCGACGGCGTCTTCGTGGGATCGTTTCGTTCGAAGGCCCGCTGTGGGTGGTTGGTTCGCAGCGTTCGTAACGATCCTCGCAGCGTTGATTGGTTTGCGCTGGATTCGCCGTGGAGCGTTGTGCCTGATCGCCGCGGTGGTGCTGTGCGCTTTCGCTGTGACGGGTGGTACGGAGGTGGGTCGCGCTCGCCGTTGTGACACCCAGGGGGGCCGTGCACTTCTTGAAGAAGTTGTTGGGTTGACCAATGCGGTCGAGCCTCCGGCAGTCCATGTATGCGGCGGGGAGGGCCATGTCCTTTGGCCGCAATGGTCTTCGGAGCTTTCGCCACGGTCGCCTGACGAGCGTCGTAGGATCGTGGAGTTCCTGGACCGGCACGGTCTTGTTGATCTCGACAGCTCCACGTCGTTCACGGCGGCGTTTGATGTCTACACGATCGAAGTGGAGATGCCCCGGCCGGACCGCAACGGTGAGATTGTGGTGACCCGGTTTCGGCCTTAACGCCGCATTTGGGATGACCGAGTCCGAGAATTGCCGCACGCGTTGAGCCGCGCTCGGCACGATCGCCGCAACGAGCAGCGTCGCGGGAATGCGGCTTGCCGAGCCGCTGATCGAGCAGTTATTCGACGGTGATCAACTGGTACATCCCTCGTGCGAAATGCACGTGGCCCCCGTTCATGTCCGAGTTCATCATCGATCCTGTGCCCATTTGGTCGATGAGGTTGCAGAACGCCACATAGGTCCCCGGGTCGAGCTGGAAGGTACCGGATTTGGTTTCGTGGGACATCACGTGTTCGATTTCGCCGACCTTGTCGGTCTCGGCGATCTTGTTTTCGTCGACGGATCCATCTGCGTTGGTTGGAAGATCAGAAACAGCCGACGCTCGGACGAGCACCAACTCATGTTCTTCCATACCGACGTTGTTGGCGGTGAGCAACACCTTTCCGCCTGCAAGCGTCGAAGAGGCGAGCTTGATCGTGAATTCGTTCAGGATGAATGTTCGGTCTGTCGCAGTCGCGCTGGCCGCCGACCGGGGCGGTGCGACCTTGTCTGAGCCGCAGCCTGCGATGATCAGTGGCACGCCGAGAGCGAATGCGCTGATTAAGAGTACCGGCCGCACCCGGAGTCGGCCTCGTGACGGGAGCGTGCGCGGACTGTCCATTGCTGACTTCTTTCCATCGTGTCGACGAGATCGATGTGGCGCTGCGCTGATCCAGCGGAGTGAGCCTGGGAGGTCTCAACCACGAGTTGTCGTCTACCCAATCCTCGATGCGTTCAAACACCGAAGCCGCTTGGAATGCCAGCCGACAGCTTCGGTGCGCTGGAGGGACGTTCGACCCTGGCAGAGCCTCCTGGTCGGAATTCCGCCGTTGCCCTGGGGTTCACGTCCCCTTCGACACCATTTTCGAAGGCGAACGTCCATCGCTTCATCGTGACGTCCGAGTTCGGGCTGCACCCGGGCCAGCACTGCCCGAAAGGGACGAGATGTCAGGGGATGTTTGCCGATCGGTGGACGCTCTGCAATCGTAGGAGCGTGGATCACGGGCTTGCCGAATCTGACCATGTGCACGGCGGCGACGGGGCCATCACGCGGCGTCCGGAGGTTGAGAACCTTCCGGATGAGTTCGTCCACGGAGAATCGAACCGCCACTCCCTCCCGCGAGCCCGAATGCCTCCCACTGATCCTCCCGGCGGTTCGATCCGCCGGCAGGCGAGCGGTGCGGGTGCGCAAGCTCACCTCCTTCGCATGCAGCAATCCTTGGGGAACCGGGCGACAACGTCATTCGTCCGCGGTCCCGTCCAACGCCTGTTCGAGACCCAACAGGAACTCGTGGACAAGGCAGAGAAGACCCTCGATGTGGGAGACATCAAGGCGATCAGCGACTACAAGCTCGTGAAGTCCGAAAAACGCCAACCAATGATAAGCGCGCTTGCTAACCAGGGATGGGCCGGACCGCGTGACGAGTACGCACTCGAGGCACTCTGGGGTCTTTACGGCGACGGTCTCCTCGACGCCGCATCGGCCAACATCGGCAACTGGACAATGTCGATAGCCAGGGGAGCCGAGCTGATGAAGCTCCCGGCCGCCAAGGCGTTGCCAGGTAAGTTCCTCGGAGACGTACAAGCCGTTGCGTTGGGCTTTCTGCAGGAGAACGAGACATACGCCAAGAACGAGATGAAGACCCTCGGAGGGGTCGGAGCCGACGGGAAACCGACGGCCGAGGCCCAGACCCGAACCGACGAGATCCAGGAGGGCGCCAAGCTGATCGTCCAGTCCCGAGCGGCCCAGAAGGCCTTGGGGACCATCAGCGTCGGCTACCGCACGGAGTACCGGTACAGCGTCGACGGGAAGTACGGCCCGGTCGACGTCCCGTCAACCTTCACCCCGTTTGCGCCACCCCAGCGCACTAAGCCCGACGGCCCGCTTCCCGACCAGGTGAAGATGACCCCGTACGCGGACGTGCAGGAACAGTACGAAGTCCTCACGATGCTCATCGAGGCGATACAGGCCAAGTACCCGGCGCTCTACGCTGTGGACCGCAACGGCGCCGACGACACGAAGAAGGCGGCGGAAGGGACACCCGAAGAGGCCCGGTCAGTCGTGAGTGGAGCCATGAAGGCGCTGCTCGACAACATTGCCGCCACGCGCGAGAAACTCGGCGGCAAGCTCCTCTACGATCTCGCACCGATCCACAGCCAGCTGATGTCGGGTGGGGTGAAAGGGGGGCATGGGATCGACTGGAAGAACCCGGCCCGCAACGCCATCATCAAGGAGTTCCTCGAAGACCACGAGAGCACCGACTTTTGGATCGCCATGGGCCTCAGCACGGCCGCAGCGGCCGCTTTCGTCGTAGCGTCGGTGGCCACGGGTGGACTCGCAGCGGTGGCGTTCGGTGTCGGCCTCGGTATCGGCGCCGGACAGGCGGCTGCCTCGTGGGACAAGGCCTACGACCTCTCGAAGGCCGCGGGTTCCTCCACAAGCGCCAAGGGGATGCTGGTTCACCCGGATCAGGTGGACCTGGCGATCCTCACTGCCGTTCTCGATACGGTGTTTGTGTTCGTCGATGCAGCCGGCGCCGGAAAAGTCCTGGGGCGTGCCGCAACGAAAGCCGCCGTGGAAGGAGCGGAGAAGGCGCTGATCAAGGGTCTTGAAGAAGTCGCGAAGAAGGCGCCGGGCGAGGCGGCCCCACTCGTCGAGCGAGGCATTCTGGAGTTGGGCGTGGAGGCGACGGCCAAGCAGACGAAGATGTCAGCCGAGCAGTTGCTGAAGATCCTGGGCGAAGACTCGGCGTCGGAAGCGGCGAAACGCCTGAAAGCCTTCGCTGCGCTCCCCGCCGAGATCCTGAAGATGACCGGACAGGACCTTGACAAGCGGCTCGTGAAACTGGGAGCGGAAATTGCTGCGAGTCGAACGACCGGCGAGGCGATCGCCCGTGCGGGGCTTGAGCGCTACGGTCCCGCCGGGCTGCTCCGAAAGGCGGGGGGCTGGAAGTCATTGAGTCTCGCTTTGGGCAACGACTCAGCTGTCGGTACGTTGGTGAAGCAGTGGCGCGACGGGATGATGGGAGATCTCGTGGAGTTCGTCAAGAAGTTGCCCGGAGGAGTTACTGCCGGCGGCGAGGCTCAGGTCAAGCGCACGGGCACTATTGGTAAGTTCACGAACGATTTCGACATCTCGCTGCTCGGCGCGAACGCGTCGAAGAACCGCAATGCCGTGCGTGAGTTCATGGCCGCCCGAACCGGCATGTCGTCGGGAGAACTCGGCCCGATGCTTCTGGCGGACTTCTTCACCGATCCGAACCGCCTTCACATCTACGACATGCTGAAACCGGAGATCCGGGCCGAGATCGCCTCCAAAGCGGAGAAGACCGCCGAAGCCGTCATCTTCAACAAGACACTGGCCGACGCGGAAAAAGCGGGAAACAAGGAACTCGTCGCCCAGATCACCAAACAGATGGAGGACCTCGGCGTTCAGAAGGTCGAGTCGAAGCTCCTCGGTGAAGCAGACCGGGCTGCGCTCTATGTTCAGCAGGACGCCCTTCACGCCGAATTGGAAGCCGCCGTCAAAGCCGGCGACGAAGTCGCGCAGAAGCGCATCGCCGGTCGACTCGGCGAGGTCGGTGGACAAATCAATGTGGCCGAAGGAGGGGGTTACTTCTCAGGTGGCGGTGTCGCGAAACTCGTCAGTGCAAAAGAAGGGCTGCAGGCTGGCGCCAAGGAACTGCTTCCCGCCCAGAAGTACACAGCGCTGCTCGACCAGTTGCCCAAGCTCTACGGCGACGCGAATTCGCTCCTCAAAGCCGGGTTCGTCGCAACCGAAGATGCCGTGTCGGCCATAAAAGGCATGGCCAAATACACCAAACGCTTCAAGGAAATCATGATGGAAATGGGGGTAAAGGGCGGGGACGGGGCCGCGTGGGAAAACCTGGCCGTGAGCGCCGAGAAGCTTTTGAAGCAGGCCAAGGGCGAGACCGACGTGACCCTGCTCAAGCGACTGGCCGAGGACGGGGCGAAGGTCGAACGGGAAGTCGGCGCGCTCATGGCATCGTTCAACGCCGAATCGAGTTCGGTGCTTGCACAACTCAGTCGGCAGGCAGGACTCGCGCCGGCCACGGATCTGGCCAAGATTCAGTTCCTCACGATGGCAAACGCGAAGTACCTCCGGGCTGCTTCGGCACTACGGGAAACCCTGCACAACATCGTCGTGGCCATCGGCCGGACGGCCAACCACGAACCGGGTGCCGCCGGCGATGGCCCCGGCACAGCTCCGACCGGACCGCCCGCCACCCCGCCCGGTACGCCTCCGGCCACTCGGTGATCCCGAGGCCTCTTTGGCCCGGCCAGAAGGCTCATTCCATCGCGGGCGGGAGTGGACGACACCTCCGATCACTACCTCGGTGGAGTGAGGGTAAATCCGGTGAGCAACTCGTCGGATGAGTCGGCCACGCTGAAGCGTGTGATGTGCTGCGCATGGGCCGAGAGTTTGCGGTGGTCGGACCTTGCGATTCCGGGAATCATCGGTTCCCGGAACCACGGTGCGTAGAACTCGACGTTCGGTATAGCCCGTATATGGTCGGACAGGTTTGGTGTGCCTCCGTGCCAGGCCCGCACGTCGCGGATCTGGACCGACCCGGCCGGGGCGGGGCAGACCGTGCTGAGTCTCATCCACTCGGGCTCTTCACCCAACGTGGGAATGGGGGCCCGTGAGTGCTGAGATCCGGGGATCTGACGGGTCGGCCCGTTGAGCCGGGTCGAGTCAACGGTCAGGACGTTCACGCACACGTAGGGGCAGGGAAGGTCCCTGGTCGACAAGTGACCCCGGGGGTCATGGAACGAGCTGAACGGAGTCGTGGCCCGGTCGATCGCATCGCGCATATCGGAATGGAGCGGCTGGTACTCGATCGCCCCCGGTAGGCAGAAGTCACCGCTGGCCGATCGCAGCATGTAGTCCGAGGATTGGAAGATTGCCGCAATGATCGGAGTCACGGTGGGCAGGTCCAGCAGCATCTGCCACGCCGGTCGGTGCAGCGTGCTCCGGGTCAGGCTCGAGCCGCCGAACGAGTAGCGGTGAGACCCCCGATTGCCCTTGCGATCCGGATCGAGAGCGAGAATCTCCCGAACGGCGTCGTCGACATCGGAACGGAGAAACGCCAACTGGTCAGGGCTCAGAGCATCGCGCACCACAACAAATCCGTCACGGTTGAAGATCCGAACGGCGCGTTCGACTTCCGTGGGATCGAGTATCTCCAGACCTTTGATCCCGTTGTTTTCCTCGAGATGCCAGCCGAGTTGGTCCATGTCCATGTTTCGGGTCTCGATCGACGGATCGTTCAATGACGTCATGCTTGCAGCGTATCGACGCCGGCACGCGGCCGCGTTCGCCATCTCCGAATCTTGCGCCCAACCGAATCGGACCCGGGCCTCAGGAAAGCTCGGAGTCGATCACCGGTCCGGGCCATTTCCGTCCTGACGATCATTCCGAGCCGGTCAAATCCCGCAGAGGGCGTTTGCTCGACGACGTCGCGCCGGCGGGAGATAGAAGATAGTTTTACGTGACCATGACGAACTCCATCCCCCTCAATGTCGTTGTTGTTTGCGGAAACCCGAAACCCAATTCTCGTACGCTCGGCGTCGCCAAGGAAGTTGCGGTTCATGCGGCAGCTGCAGCCGGACGGGGAGGCAACGTAAGCACACATATCATCGACCTTTCGGAGCTGGGAGGCCAGCTGTTCGACTGGTCGTCGGAGGCCGTGGCGGCCGAAGTTGCTGCACTTTCAGCTGCCGACCTCGCAGTGGTCGCGTCGCCGACGTTCAAGGCGACGTACACGGGCCTGCTGAAGGCGTTCTTCGACTGGTTCGGACAGACCGCTCTTGCGGGCGTCGTGGCCATTCCGGTGATGGTGGGCGGATCGCCGATTCACGCATTGGCCCCGGAGATCTCCCTTCGTCCGCTCCTGGTGGAAGTAGGCGCGATCGTGCCAACCCGCGGCCTGTTCATTCTCGACGTGGAACTGGACCAACTTACGGCAACGCTCGCGGCCTGGTCCGACGGAGCGTCGCACGCGTTGCAACGGCTTCTCGGTTAGTACCTCGACTACGGCGTCAACTGCCGGCGAAGCGTTGTTCGAGTTCGTTGATTTCCGGTAGGCCGATCACGTCGAGGAACTCGGAGAAGGGCAGTACCCGGTCGACCATGTTCGCAGGCGTTCCGGCCGCCTTGATCTCCTTGAGGGCATCGCGCATGGCCGCAGTAGCGACGAGCAGGGTTGATATCGGACAGATGATGAGCTTGAAGCCCAGTTGCTCGATCCGCTCGTAGGTAAGGGGAGGGGTCTTGCCACCTTCGACCCAGTTGAACAGCAGCGGGTAACCCCTCAACCGGTCACACACCGTTTCGATTTCCGCCTCCCCTTCCAGCGCCTCGACGAACAACATGTCGGCGCCCGCGTCGGCGAACGCTTTGGCCCGGTCGATCGCGGCTTCGAGGCCTTCCATCGCCCGGGCGTCGGTACGTGCGATGATCACCGTATCGGGGTTGAATCGCGCCGCGATCGCCGCTCGAATCTTGGCCACGGCCTCGCCGAAGGGGATGACCTGTTTGTTGTTCATGTGACCACATTTTTTCGGCGTCACCTGATCCTCGAGATGAAAGCCGGCGACTCCAGCCTGTTCCCATAGTTGTACGGTCCGGATCACGTTCATGGCGTTGCCGTAACCCGTGTCGGCATCGGCGATCACCGGCAGCGACGTTGCCTGCACGATGCGTCGGATGTTGTCGAGCATCTCGCCCTGATTCGTGAGGCCGACATCCGGACGACCGAGAAGCGACGCGGAAGCGCCGAACCCGGTCATGTACACGGCATCAAACCCGGCTTCCTCGATAAGGCGCGCTCCCAACGCGTCGTAACAGCCCGGAGCAGTCAGGGGCCGGGGGGCGGATAGAAGGGTCCGAAGTCGGGAGGCGCGCTCACCGGGTCGCTCAAGAAAACTCACTGCTGAAGTCTCGCACGAACACCCAAGATCACACCCGACCGTGGGAGTTGTTCGTTGACTGGACGCCATATGGGGGTCGGCACCGACCGCTGGAACGATGGAAGGCTGGTGGGATGACGATGCGGAACTGGGCCGGCAACATCAACTTCCACCCGAGGAGCTTCCTCGAACCGTCCTCGCTCCCGGAGCTGCAGCACGCAGTGGCGTCGAGTTCGCGTTGCCGGATTCTGGGCACGGGGCACTCTTTCAGTCCGGTGGCGGTGACCGACGGCGATCTCATCTCGCTGGCCAAACTCCCCGCCAGAATCGAGATCGATCCCGAACGCTCCGAGGTGACGGTCTCGCCGGGCATCCGCTACGGCGAGCTGGCGGCGGTTCTCCATGGCCGGGGCTTTGCGCTCGCGAACCTTGGATCGCTCCCACACATCAGCGTGGCCGGGGCGTGCTCGACCGGAACCCACGGCTCGGGCGACCGGAACGGCTGCCTTGCAAGCTCAGTTGTCGGCATCGAACTCGTGACCGCCGACGGCGAGCTCTTGCGCGTTTCGCGCCAATCGAACCCAGCGAGTTTCGACGGTCACGTTGTGGCGCTCGGCTCATTGGGTGTCATAAGTGCGCTTACCTTGGCCGTCGAACCGACATTTGCCGTCCGCCAGGAGGTATTCGACGACCTTGGGTTCGATCACGCCCTCGATCACCTCGACGAGCTGTTCTCCGGTGGCTACAGCGTGAGCCTCTTCACGTCATGGACCCGCCCCGTCTTCGACCAGGTCTGGCGGAAACGTCGGGTCGGAGAATCCGACCCGAGGCCGCAGGCCGATGGGGATGCCTCGTGGTTCGGCGCTCGGTCGGCCGACTCGCCACGGCATCCCGTGCCCGGCATGCCGGCCGAAGTGTGTACCGAACAGATGGGTGTGGCTGGACCGTGGCATGAACGGCTTCCACACTTCCGGCTTGACTTCACGCCGAGCGCCGGTGACGAACTGCAGACGGAATACCTCGTGGACCGGTCCCACTCGGCAGACGCGCTGCGATCACTGCAGACGATATGCACGCTCATCGCTCCGGCCTTACTCGTAAGCGAGGTGCGTTCCGTAGCTCGTGATGACCTGTGGCTGAGCCCGGCGTTCGGTCGTGAAAGCATCGCGATCCACTTCACGTGGAAACCCGATGCGTTGGCCGTGGCGCCGGTGATCCGACGCATTGAGGAGTTGCTCGAGCCGTTCGGTGCGCGACCGCATTGGGGCAAGGTGTTCTTCTTCTCGCCGACATACGTCGCAGCCCACTACCCGAGGTTCCGTGACGCCGCCGACCTCGCCAGGAGTTACGACCCGGCGGGCAAGTTTGAGAATGACTTCACTTCGACCTACTTACGCAGCAGTTCGCAACTAGGGTGACAGCCGTGTCACGAGCCTCACGAACTGCGACGGTCGGAACGGTAGCCCCGCCGATCGCCCTCCCACAAGCCGACGGTACCGACTGGAGCCTTGATAAGGCCAGGGACACATCGCCTGTCGTCCTGGTCTTTCTACGGGGCTTCTTTTGACCGAACTGCCGAAAGCACCTGGCGCAGTTGCGTGAGGCAAACCAGCAGATAGCGGGTGCGGGCGGACAGATTGTCGCCATCGCTCCCGACTCGCTTTCCGGGCTGCAAAAACACCTGAAGACGAACACCTACCCGTTCACGGTGATCGTCGACACCGATGGCAAGGTCTTCAAGGCCTACGACGTGACGTCAAGACTGATGGCACTCGGTCAGCAACCGGCCATGTTCATCGTCGATACGCAAGGTGTGGTGCGGTTCGACGCGGTCGGCAAATCGCAGTGGGATCTGATCTCGCCGAAGCAGATCCAAGAAGAACTCGCCTCGATCAGCTGACCCGCGCTATCTAGCCCCAACCTGAACCCCGGGGTCAGCAACCAGTATGCGCGCGAATCAAATGAATTCGGCGAACATCGCCTCGACGGCCCGGTAGTCAGATGCCAGCCCGCCCGAGACGCCGGCCGCCATGTCACCCGGATAGGCGTCTGCCACGTCATTGGTCAGCGCGCTTATCATCGCCGTCGCTGTCTCTTCGGTGGTCATTTTCGGAATCGGCAGATGGGATGTAAGCCGTGTATCGACCGCTCCCGGCATGAACGCGCACACGAACGTCTTCTGATGACGTAGTTGGGCGCGCAGAGCCTGGGTCGCCGAAAACAGCGCAGCCTTCGACGCGCAGTACGTCGCCATCCCAGGATGGTTGGCCCGGCTGAGAATCGACAGCACGTTGAGAATTGCGCCTCCTCCGTTCGCCGCGAGAATCGGAGTGAATGCCCGGGTCACCGCGAGCGTGCCGAGGTAGTTGACCTCAATTTCATGCCGGGCCCAGTCGTTGTCATCGGCGCCCACGACCGGAGCGTTGTGGTTGACGCCGGCATTGTTGACCAGAATCGTCACATCGCCGCAGAGAGACGCAGCAGCATTGATCGAGTCAGGGTCCGTGACGTCGAGATGCACGGCAACAACCCGGTCGTGGGTGAGCCCGATCTCGGCGCCCCTGACGCGGGTGGCGGCGTAGACCTTGGCGGCGCCAGCTTCGACGAACGCCTTCGTGGCGGCTTGACCGATACCGCCGCCCGCTCCCGTGATAAGGACCACCTGTCCATGGAGATTCATCAGCCGATGGCCTTTCCTGTGCTGGTGGCCCAAGCGGCCATGAGGGTGTTCGAAGGTAGGGATTCGTCGGCCAACTTCTTCGCCGTTTCGATCCCGGCGACCGGGAGTCCGGTCGGGTCGAGTTTGCCGATCTGCACCAGGACGGACGCCTGATCCCAGTAAATGTGTTCGTGGTAAAGCTTGTCGCCCCGGAATTTGACGATCGCCACGAGTGGAACCTCAACGTATTTGCCGGTCGGTGCGATGCCGGGCAGCATCCAGTCGATCTCGCTGGTGTGCGTGAAACAGAAGAGCATTTCGTCGACCAGGCTGTTGGCGCCAACGGTGCGCGACAGCGGGATCAGCCTGGTGTCGGGTGGGTTCGCGTTGACGAAGTGCCATTGATAGAACCTGCTCAACTGCTGCGACCCGACGCCACCGGTCATGGTGGGAATGTGGTTGACGTAGGGGTCTGCGACCATGGTCGCCATGGTCGCATTCACGTCGCGCGTGGCGAACTCGTATTCGCAGTGCTTGTCCCACAGCGCCGACAGGTCGTAGCGCGGACCGAGTACCCGCCGGAAGAGGGCAATGGTGCGGTCATTCGAAATGATCGACGCGGACTTGTCGTAGTGCTCGCCCTCGGGGCGGGAGAACGCATGATCGCAACCGGCGTACGTGTGAAACGTGGCATTGGCTTTTCCGGCGAAGGCGGACTCGACCGCTTGGCGGGCTTCGGGCGGCGCGAACCCATCGAGTTCGGCGAAGTGAAACATGATCGGGCACGTGATGTTGTCTACCTCGTCGATATGCGCCTCAAGGCCGACGCCGTAGTAGCTGACCGCACAGTCGACGTTCGTGCGGGATGCGGCAAGCATTGCCAACTTCCCGCCGAGGCAGTAGCCGACGCACCCGACCTGACCGGCCTGGGTCGGGTCGTGTCGGAGTGCCTGGATGCATGCGTCAACGTCTTTGATGCCTTGGTCGACGTTGAACGTCTGGAAGAGTTCGAAGGCCCGTTGCCATTCCTCGGGGGAGTAGCCGAGGTCGATACCCGGTTCGATACGCCAGAACAGGTCGGGGGCGTAGACGACGTAGCCTTCTTCGGCCAGCCGGTCGGCGGTGCGCCTCACGTACCCGTTGACGCCGAAGATCTCCTGGATCAACACAACGCCAGGCCCCGAACCTGCGGCCGGCCGGGCGACGTAGGACTGGAACGAGCCGGACCCGTCGAGTGCGGCAATCGAAACGAATTCACCCATAGCGGTAGGTCTCCCAAAGATCGGTGACGGCGAAAAAGTGTGACTCTAGCCGTCTTCGCATCACAACAGGCCGCCGGGCCGGCAAATCCACCCGAACCACCCTGGCGCGGTCAGACGAGGAGGGACCGGTGCTTCCGGAGCGCTCGGAGGCACGAGTCGACGTCGGCTTCGTTGTTGTAGAGGTGGAGCGACAAGCGGAGGTTTCCGTCGCGGCACGATGCTCCGATGCCGAGCGCGTCAAGTTCGGCGACGAGAGCATTCTCATCGGTCGATGCCACGGCGAGCATGGCCGACCGCCTCTCAGGGTCGGCCGGCGTGAGCATCGTCGCACCCATCTCGTCGAGGCCGTCACGGAACCTCTGGATGAGCGTTTGCACGTGCGCGGCGATGGCGTCGACCCCGACGCCACGCACGAGATTCAGGCCGGCCAGACCAGCGAAAAGGTTTGGAACCGGAGGCGTTCCCGACTCGAAGCGACGGGCGGTCGGAGACGGGGAATACCGACGGTGGTCCATGGCGAAAATATCGGAATCGGCAAACCAACCGGTGGAAACCGGTATGTGACGTTCGATGATCCGGGGACGCACGTAGAGAAAGCCAAGCCCTGCTGAACCGAGGAGATACTTGAGTGCTCCGCTGGCCAGAACATCGACATCGAGATCCTCGACATCAATCGGAACGGAGCCCATCGCCTGGTACGCGTCGACTGCGATAAGCGCACCCTTCGCGTGGGCGATCGTTGCGACCGCCTTCGGGTCGAGGCGGCTTCCGTTGCGGTAGCAGACATGGGTCATCATCACCAGGGCGGTGCGTTCGTCGACCGCATCAGCGATGTCTTCGAGTCGGACGGTGCCATCACGCGAGGGCACAACGACCACCTCGGCGCCGCGAAGCGCTTGCGCGAAGGAGATCTGGCCGGCCGTCGG
>JANMZO010000119.1:0-2266 GCA_031383405.1 Acidimicrobiia bacterium
GGCATTCCCTATGCGGTGATGCCGTACCGATGAAGGCCGAACGCTTTGATGGCGTTGCCACGCATCAGCTTGTAGATCTCGTCATTGCTCAAACCGGCCTTGGTGCAGATGTCGGTGGCGACCTTCTCGGTGTGGGGCCACGTCGTGTCGGCGTGGGGGAAGTCGACCTCAAAGGTGATCTGGTCCATCCCGATCCGGTCGCGGTTGGCCAAGCCGACTTCGTCGTCGAAGATGCAGAAGTACACGCGGTCGGCAATGTACGACGAGGGCGCATCGGGGAGATCAACACCGAAGACCCCTTCACGCCCCCGTTCGTGCCACAACTTGTCGGCCCGCTCGAGCACGTACGGCGCCCAACCGACCTGGCCCTCGCTGTAGGCCACCTTCAGCTTCGGATGACGCAGGAGCACGCCGCCGAGAATGAAGTCGCAGAGTGAACCCATGGCGTTCGAGAACGTAAGGGTCGAAGAAACGCAGAACGGTGCGTCAGAAGAGGTGCTGTACATCTGTGACGACGAGCCGATGTGCATGTTCAGCATGGTTTCGGTCTCCTCGCAGGCGATGAAGAACGGGTCCCAGTGGCCCTTCTTGTGGACCGAAGGAAGACCGAGTTTCGAGGGGCTTTCAGAAAACGTGACGTTGAACGAACCCTTGGCTGCACACCGACGAACCTCTTCAGCGGCGAGAACCGGATCCCACAGGGGGATGATCGTCATCGGGATGAGTTTTCCGTAGCCCGCTCCGCCGCACCAGTCGTCGATCATCCAGTCGTTGTATGCCTGGACGCACGCGAACGAGAGATCCCGGTCACCGCGCTCCATGAACGTCTGACCGCAGAAACGGGGGAGCGTGTTCGGAAAACAGAGTGAAGCGTCGACGTGGTTTGCCGCCATGGCGGCGAGCCGTTCGGGCTGTTTCCATGTCGCTGGATGCAGTTGGTCGTAGGTGACGGGGGTCCACTCGATACTGTCGAGCCCGATCCACGCGGCAGTTTTCGGGAACGGCGTCGACAGGTCGGCGTATTCCCAGAAGTCACACCACTCGCCGTCTTCCACGTCTTTTTCGATCTTGAGGCCGGCCGTGCTGAACGCGATCTTCGTTTTGCGCCGGACGACCTTCGGTGCCCGGTCCCGATACTTTTCCGGTACGCGTGAGGTCCAGAGGTCCGGCGGCTCGACGACATGGTCATCGACGGAGATGATGCGCGGAATTTCGACGATCGGGCTGGTCATTTCAATAGGATATCTGACACACCGTCAGAAAGTAAGAAAACGTCCGTGTGGAGTGGGCCGGTTCGTTGTCAGAGAAGCGGAAAGTGACACGCGACGTGCTGTCCGTCGCCGATGCTGGTGAGCACCGGCTCGATCTGCGCGCATAGATCCTGTGCTTTCCAGCACCGGGTGCGGAACCGACAGCCCGAGGGTGGGTCGGCGGCGTTGGGTGGATCGCCGATGAGAACGATCTTTTCGCGGTCGCGTTCAACGAGCGGATCGGGGATGGGAGCGGCCGAAAGCAGCGCCGTCGTGTACGGATGGCTCGGCCGGGAGAACAGCGTGGCGGTTGGCCCGGTCTCCACGATCTTTCCGAGATACATCACCGCCACGCGGTCACTCAGGTGGCGCACAACCGACAGATCGTGGGCGATGAACAGGTATGCCAAACCGAGTTCATCGCGCAACTGCTGAAGCAGCCGGATGATCTCGGCCTGGATGCTCACGTCGAGTGCCGACACCGGTTCGTCGAGCGCGATCAGGTCGGGGCGAAGGGCGAGTGCCCGGGCGATACCGATGCGCTGCCGTTGCCCGCCGGAAAACTGATGGGGATGACGGTGCGCGGCGTCTGCCCCGAGTTGGACAAGTTCCAGCAGCTCGGCGACCCGTCCGTCGATCTGGTCTGATGGCCGTCCGTGGACCACGAGGGGTTCGCCGACGATCTCGCCGACGGTCATCCGGGGATTCAGCGAGGCCTGCGGGTCCTGGAAGACCATCTGGAACCGACTGCGCAATTTCCGCAGTTCCCCGGTCGCTTGCGTCGTGAGTTCGGTTCCATCGAACCGGACGGAGCCGCTGGTCGGTTCGACAATCCGCAACACGCAGCGCGCGGTGGTGCTTTTCCCGCAGCCCGACTCACCGACGAGCGACAGCGTCTCGTTGCGGTGAACGTGGAACGAGACCCCGGAGACCGCCTGGATGTCCTTCGGCCGACGGTCGCCCCATGTGCGCCGGACCGGAAAGGTCTTCACCAGGTCGCTCACCGAAAGCAGTGC